>SXIE01000249.1 GCA_005772945.1 Pseudomonadota bacterium | reverse complement strand
TACCTGAAATGGAACAACCCATGAGACGACCTGCTAGAAGAACAAAGAATGTAATACGACAAGAACTTGCTGACAGAGGTATAAACCTAACAGAAGCACAGTTTAAAAAATTAAGATTGGCTGAATTAGAAAATATGTTAGATGAAGACGATTACCCACCGTTGCCTGATGAAGACTATGACGAAGATGGGCCTGCCCGTGGATGAGGAGCGGCGAGCCGTCCGGGGTCCAAATCTGCTGGTAGGCGTGCGCGCTCCGCTTCGGGCGGAACGGCAGGATGACCCCATATAATAGGAGGGCGCGGGCGACCGGGTTGAGATCGATGACGCGCCGGTCCCAGAGGAACTCACGCAGGTACCGACGGACGGCGCGGGTCGTCGGTGCGTCGGGCGTCCCGAGGTTCGTGAGCAAGAGGCCGTGCACTGCGGTGTCCTTTCTGGCGATCGCGCGGCGTGATGCGTGCCGGTGCTCTAGCTAGTACCGCTGCGGGCCCGAACCGCCAAGCGACTTGGTGCTCGCCAGTGGGGGCGCTCGCGCCAAAGCGGGAGTTACTGCCGAGCCGCCTTTTCCCATCGTCGCTGACGACCAGCGTGTTTGCGATTGGGGAGTTTCTTCTCGCGTGCCGCTGAGGGTGGCCTGCTGTGCGGCCGTCGGGGCTCGGCACAGGCCTTGTACTAGTGCTGGCCGTCCCTGTGGAGGGGGCGTCAAAGCAGGAGGCAAGGTGGGTAACTATGCGGAAGACAAAAACGAATTCGGGTGCCCTGCGGGGCACGGTGGCGAGTCGTCGTGGGGTCCGAGGCGCGTGGACGTGCGTCGCGGCGGCGGGGTTGATCGGAGGATGTGGGGGCGGGGGCGATGAGGCCAAGCCGGCGGCGCTCGATCGTCTCGACTGGTCCCAAGCGGCGGCGCTCGCGCGGGCACAGACCTGCGATGATGCGCTCGCGACCTTCCGCGCGGCGGCGCGCACGGAGATGGAGCTCGAGCTCGCGAATTCGAGGCGCTGCGTCCTCGATCTCGGCGGTTGCGTCACGTACGCCGGTGGCGACGGGCTGCCCGTGACCCTGTCGCCCGACAACGGCGAGGCGGCGGGGATCGACGCGCTCGACCGGGTCAAGACCGACGGAACGCACATCTACATGATCTACGGCGCGGAGCTGGTGGTGCTCACATCGTGGCCGGCGTCGGCGACGGCGGTCGTCGCGCGCGTGGCACTCCCCGCCGGCGACCAGCGCGGCCTTTACCTCGCGGGTACGAACGTCGTGGCGCTGACGGCCGTGGAGAGCGCCGAAGCAGTGGCGGCGCGCAAAGCGACGGGCTGGCCACGGAACTACGAGCTTCCGCGGCCGGACGTGACGATCGCGTCGGTGTTCGACGTGTCGAACCCGTCGGCGCCGGTCGTCACGGCTCGCAAGGGTTTCGGCGGGAACCTCGTCGCGAGTCGGCGGGTCGATGGCCGCGTGTTTCTCGCGCTCACCGCGCGCGTGGAGGTCCCGGGGCTCCATTACGTGCCGACCGACCGCTGGGAGATCGCGCCCGAAGCCCTGGAGGCGGCATTCGAGGAGGTTCATGCCAGCAACGTGGCGGCGATCGACGCGGTGACGATCGACAGCTGGCTGCCGCGCAGCGTCGCCATCGGCGAGGATGGGTCGGTCGGCGAGCGCGGGGCGCCGCTCAACGGCTGCACGGACGTCTACGCGACGAACCTGCATGCGGGGAGCGGCTTCATGACGATCGCGACGGTCGATGTTACAAGCGGCGAGACCCTGGGGGCGTCCACCATCGCGGGCGAGTGGAATTACGCGGTTGCGTCGCGCGACGCGCTCTACTTGGCGGGTCTGCAATGGGACAATTGGTTGTACGCGGAAGAGGCCGATGAGGCGCTCGAGACGCAGATTCACAAGTTCGCACTGACCGATTCGGTCGCGCGCTACGCGGCATCGGGGAAGGTCGCGGGTTGGATGCGTAGCGAATATGCCATGGACGAATATGGCGGCACTATCCGGGTGGCGACCGAGGCCGAGTCGTCGCGCGCGCCTGACCCGGTGATATGGGAGAGCCGCGTGACGGTGCTGGCGGAGGAGGACGGTGTGCTCGTGGAACGGGGTGTCGTGGCGGAGAACGAACAGGGACACAGTCTCGCGGGCGTCCATTTCGTCGGGAACATGGGTTTCGCCGCGGCCTCCGATGGGCTGCTCGACGTCCTGGACCTGTCAGATGCGTCCGCCCCGACCATCGCTGGGACGGCCGATCTGGGCGGCGGGACGAGCTACCTGCAGGCGCTCGACGCGGGGCACGTGCTCGCCGTCGGGCCCATCAAGAATGGGGCGGGGGAGGGTTGGGGGCTCCAGCTCGCGATCGTCGATGTGAGCGATCCGCGCGCGCCGACCGTGACGCAGCGCGAGACGATCGAGCGGGATCTCGACTGGACCGCATACGAGGTATTCTCGAACGCGTTGCGGTGGGTCGCCGAGCGCAGCCTGTTCCTCATGCCGATCGTGTACCCCCGGCCGGAGGCAAACGGCCACCGGAGCGAGCTGCTGGCGTACCGAGTGACGCCGAGCGGGCTGACGCCGCTGGGCGCGGCGAGTCATGCGGATCTGCTGGACGCGCTTGTCGGTGGCCCTGTGTGCAACGGTTCACGGTTGGGCGTGGGCGCCATCACGCGGAGCGTTGTCATCGACGACTTCGTGTACTCGTTCTCGTCGCTTGGCGTGGCCGTGCACGACACACGTGCGCTCGACGGCGGTGCGGTTGCCGAGGCCCAGCTGGTCGACGAGACGCTGGCGGCGACGTGGGCCGAGGCGCTTCGATGCCCCGACGGCGACGGGACCGGGGAGCCCGACGACGGGACGCGCTGACCTCGGCAGGGCAGGTGAACGCGATTACCGGGGAGGTGAACGCGATTACCGGGGAGGTGAACGCGATTACCGGGGAGGTGATCGCGATTACCCCGGAGGTGAACGCGATTACCCCGGAGGTGAACGCGTTCCCTCTCGGCGGCCGGGGCGCGAGCGCGCTGCTTGGCCTCGGACGCCGGCGGGCTGTGAGGCGCGCCTGCCGTCTGGGCGCTGAGCACGACCAAGATGGCCTTGACGGTGCGCCTCGTCACGCCCGGTGACACGATTCGCGGTTGAGGGTAGAGGACTACGTCGCCTCGACCTCCATCGAGGCGGTGAAGCAAGGCGCGGAGGCGAGATGAACGTCCCAGGCATGTCGCATCGCGGGAAGGTGCTGTTTCTCGTCGTCGCCGGCCTCTGCGTTGGCCTGCTCGTCGCGGTCTTCGGGTGGATCATCGGCCAGATGAGGAGCGCCGAGACGGTGGGCCAGTCGGACAACCCCTTCGTCTTCCTCGTGTCGCCGACCTATGAGGCCGCGCCCGAGCAGCTCGCGTGGCTCTCGTCCCGGATGAGCGCCGAGGCTGGCTTCGCCGTCGCCGTCCGCCGTGCCGAAGATAGCGAGACCGCGATCGTAGCGGCGGGCGCCAGCAAGGTGGACGCGTGGCTTCTGCCGGTTTTCGATTACCTGTTTTGCCGCGAGGAGTACCAGGTCGAGGCCGGCGTGCAGGTGCTCCGCGAAGGGGATTCACGGACCTATCGCGGCGAGATCGTCGTGCGAGCGGATAGCGGCATCACGACGCTCGGCGGGCTCTCGGGTCGGCGCGTCGCCTTCGTGGATCCCTATTCGACCTCGGGGTTCCTCTACCCCGCGAGGCTCCTCATCGAGGCGCGTGCCGCGGTGGTCCCGGTCTTCGCGGGTAGCCATCAAGCCGCGCTCGCCGCCCTCCGGGACGGCAAGGTGGACGGCGCCGCCATATACGAGCGGATGGCCGAGGCGGGGCTTCGCGTCGTCGCAACCACGAGCGAGATCCCGAATGAGCCCATCTTCTTCCGGACGGGCGTTTCGGCCGAGCTACGGCGCCGCTTCATCGACGCCCTGGGTCGCATGGCGGCAGACCCGAGAGGCGGCGACACGCTCCGCACCCTCGGGGGTATCACCGGCTTTACGCCGGTGACGGACGGAGCGTACGCGGACGTCCATCGCGAGATCGATGCGGCGGGCAAGCAGCTTCAGGACCTTGTTCCGCGCGGCTGGGGAGTCTATCGCGAGAACCGGCAACCCGCGATCGGCGGTCCGTAGCCACCTTGGTTGGCGGTCCGCTCTCACCGGATGGGTGAGCGCGAGGAGCGATTACCCCGGAGGTGAACGCGATTACCCCGGAGGTAAGCGCGATGGCGCGCTTTGGGACGCGCGTGCGCCCGGTCCGATCATTGACAAGGGATCGCCGGCATGGGACCGAGCCCGCGGTCGCGACGAGGGCCTCGGTCCGCAGCGACGTACCAGCTGGCATCACGCACCATCACTCAAGAGTCGGAGTCTCGCGCATGAAGCACCTCGTCACCCTCGTCGGCATGTTCATGGTTCTGGTTGCGGGCTGCGCGGATCGGATCGACGCCCCGGTCGCCGCCGGGACCTCCGAGGTGCCCGCCATGAACGAGGCGGCGCTGGCCGGCGGATGCCGCTGGGACTGCCCCAAGTGCACGCCGGGCATGGAGATCTGCCCCAAGTACGCCTGCCACCTCGTGTGCAAAGGGCACAACGCGTGCGCGAGCGACGACGATTGCGCGACGTTCTCGAACTACTGCAATGGCTGCGCGTGCGACGCCGTGACGGTCGACGCCTATCCCCAGGATCGCTGCCCCAATCCGGTCGCGTGCCTTCGGGATCCGTGCGGCGGGCAGGCGGCCGTCTGCAACCAGGCGACGCACACCTGCGAGCTGCAGGCGACGAGTACCTCGCTCTGACCAGAGCACTATCACTTGAGCATGTCACTTCGATCCCGGGACACCTCGCTCCAGGCGCATGACATCCAGCTGGAAATCTGGCGGCAACTCTGGCCGACCGGTCGCCTCGCGTTGTCGATCGAGATGAGCGAAGCGCTGCGTGACATCACGCGCGCCGGGATCCGACGCCGTCATCCCGAGTGCGCAGAGCCCGAGGTCGAGCTCGCCTTGCGCCACCTCATGTGGGGCGACGCGCTCTTTTTCAAGGTCTATCCGAACGCAATGTCCGGTGACGCTGCGCTCGCCCCATGACCGCCCTCGGCCAGAAGATCACGATGGCCGCATGGGAAGCGGGGCAGCACGGGTTCCGAGGGACGCGAATGCCTGGGTGGAGGTCCCGACCGAGTGGTCCACGGAGGTCAGCGCCGTGGGTGGAGGTCCCGACCGACGCGTCGCAAGTTCGCGACCGCCTGGCGCGAACTCTCGAGCGGGCGTTCAACGACGCGCGAAGAAGCGTGCGGGACGGGCGACCGGGGTTTCGCGGATCGCGGCGCTGGTGGACGGAGGTGGTGGGGAGGGTGTCGGATCCCCATCATCCGGAACGTCATGAAGCCCTCGCGACGCCTACACGCGGGTCATGCGTGTCGCCCGAATCGTCCGCATCATGGCGGGCGCGCGGAGACCTGCGACCCGTCCACGGTCTGCCGCCTGGCCCCGCCGCCCGGCTATGGTCATTGCGCACCGGCCTCGGATCGCCCCCCCCGCTTGACCCACTGCTTCACGCGATGCATGCGATTGGGCGGAACGTATGCATCGAGGCAGCATGGCGCGCACGACGCTGAATCTCGACGAAACCGCCTTGGACGCCGCGATGGAGCCATCCCCCGGTCGCACCAAGACCGAGGTGATCAACGCCGCGCTGCGTGATGATGCGAAGAATCACGCAGCGGCCGAGGGGCTGTTGGCCGTCCGCGGCAAGCTCAAGTGGGAAGGCGACCTCGATGCGTTGCGTGGGCGCGCATCATGACCTTGGTCGATACGTCGGTGTGGGTCGACTGGCTGAGCGACGTCGAGACGCCCGAGACCGAGCTGCTCGCGCGACACCTCAGCGGTCATCGCCGGTGGTGACCTCTCGCGGCGGCCCGCCGCCACGTCACCGCCAACGGACGCGTCGTCGTGTGCCACGCCTCGCGCCAGCGCGCGCGACGTTGTCGCGCTACGGCAGACCGTGGGCATGTCCCCTCGACCGCGATAGGATGGGCGAATGAAGAACAGGCTCAGCAGCCTCCCGTTCTACGCGACGGCCTTCACGTTGACCGGCACGTGCGCCAAGGTCTCGGGCGTCGCCGCGTTGGCGGGTGACCGCAAGGGCCGCGTGTGGTGGCCGACGACGCGCCTGTGGGCGCGCGGCCTCATGCAGTCGGCGGGCGTCACCGACTTCATCGTCAAGGGCGACGAGGTCATCTACGACGGCGCCGCCTACGTGCTCATGGCCAACCACGAGAGCAACCTCGACCCCCCGTCCATCATCCGCTCGTCGGAGCGGCCCATCGGCTTCCTCGCGAAGAAGGAGCTGCAGCGTATCCCCGTGCTCGGCTGGGCGATGGGCGCGACCGGCCACGTCTTCATCGATCGGAAGAACAAGGACCAGGCGCACACGAGCATCGACAAGGCCGCGACCCGCGTCGCCGACGGGCGCTGCATCCTCGTCTTCCCCGAGGGCACGAGGAGCCGCACCGACGACATGCTGCCGTTCAAGAAGGGTGGCTTCGTCCTGGCCATCAAAGCCGGCGTCCCGATCGTGCCGGTGGGCATCGCGGGCACGCGTCACATCCTGCCGTCGCACAGCGCCGTCGTCGTCGCGCGCGGTCCGGTGGCGGTCGTCTACGGCCAACCCATCTCCACCGCGGGCCTCGACATCGATCACAAGGACGGCAGCCTCGACGCCGTGCGCTCGGCCATCCTCGAGCTCAGGGCCGAAGCCAAGGCGCTCGTCGCCGAGCGGCGCGCGCGCGGCTGACCCCGACCCGCTCGGAACGGGCCAGACGTCGCGCTCGACCCGCGCTTGCCGTTCCACCCGTGCGCCTCGAGCGACTCGGCATTCTCGACGATCTCACTGTCAGCCTGTTCCTGAGGCGCGTCGCCTGGGTCGCGACCGGGCGAAGCAGCGTACCTCGGGTCGTCCTGCTGGGCGCGGGTGCACAGTGTGGCGGTGGGCTAGAATCGCCCGGCGGCTCGATCTGACGCTCGCGGTCGGCCGTCCACGCCGCGCCGCGCGGACATAGTCTTGGCAGGTCCTCAGGCGCGGCGTTATCCTGGGTCGGCCCCGTGACCGCGCGTGGCACATGGGTCACGCGAGCCCCATTGGGGGCGTCGTATCGGGAGGAAACCATGGAGCGGTACCCGTCGTGGTGCGGCGTTTGTTTTCGGGTGCTTATAGCCTGCAGTCCGGTCCTCGCGTGTGGCGACGGCGACGGCTCGAACGAGGACGCTGCGGGGGGGACAGCGACACCTCGGAGGCGGACACGAGCTCGGGGAGCGACTCGATGATCTCCCCCGACGCATCCCCCGACACCGGCCTGGACGTCGGGCCGAGCAAGTGCCCCGGCGATCCCTTCGAACCCAACGACGACGACGCGGCGGCGACCGTGTGGCAGCCTCAGTTCGCCAACCAGGATACCTTCCTGTGCGTGGCGGACCCCGACTTCTTCTCGTTCACCGCGGCCAAGGGCGCCGTGATCGACGTGCGCATCACCTTTGCCGCCGAGGTCGACCTCTTCGACCTGCCCCAGCTGGGGCGCTGGGAGGTCACCCGGGCCGGAGCGGTCGTCGGTGCCGGCCAGCTCGCCGGGGAACCGGGCCTCGTCAGCGAGGTTTCGATCAGCCTGACCACCGCCGAGGCGGGCACGCACGTGCTCTCGCTGCGCGCGCAAAACAACGTGCGCTGGAGCTATCGGCTGCGCATCACCGTCTCGACCTCGACGGTGGATTGCGGCGTGCCGGACGCCTTTGAACCCAACAACGTGCGCGCCTCGATGCCGCGCATCGAGCCCGGTGTGTACCCCAACCTCACGGTCTGCGGGGGTACATCTCCGGACTGGGACGGATGGGTCTTCGACCTCGACATCGGCGACACCGCCCGAGCCACGATCGACTATGTGCGGACCGCGACGAACGTCCTGCAGATCAGCCTGTTCGATCCGGAGGCGTTCGGCGGCAGCGGCGGGATCATCCTAGGCACCGACACCATGGTGGAGGTGACCCCCTCGACCCCATCGACCCACACCTACTACCTCGGCGTCGACCCCGGCCCGCAGACCACGGGGGTCGAATACACGCTGACCTTCGCGATCACCCGCGGCGAGGGACCGCCACCGTGCGTAGACGCCGTCGAGGACGATACGGTGGAGACCGCGTCGACCACGCTCGCCGCGGGGCTGTTCGCGGACGACTCGGTCTGCGTCGACGATGACGACTTCATCGCGATCACCGCCGAACAGGACGACTTGATCGAGGTCGGTGCCACCTACGCGACGAGGTTCGGCGATCCGACCCTGACCCTGTTCGCCCCGGATGGCACGACCATCCTTGCCGACAGCAGCGGTCAGACCGACGCGGAAGACAGAATCGTCGCGACCGCCGAGGTCACGGGGACCTACTACCTGCGCGTGCGGCTCGAGCCCGGCGGCAAGACTACGGCCTACCGCATCGGCTATTACCTGGGCAGGGGCATCCCCTGCAGCGCCGACCCGCAGGAGCCCAATGACGATCCGCTCACCGACACGTTGGCCGCGCTCGGCGGCACCCTCACGGGCTACGCGTGTGTCGGGGAGGAGGACTGGTTCAGCGTCGTGGTCACCGAGCCCACGATGTTGCTCGACGTCGCGGCCGACGACGGCGGTACGGGGACGCTCGCCGGCAGTACGGTGACGCTGTTCGCGACGAACGCCACGACGGAGCTCGCGTCCGGGTTCGCCCGGTTGGCGTACATCCTGGCCAGCGGGGACTACCTCGTGAGGCTCAGGATGGAGCCGCTGACGAGCAACCTGCCCTACACACTGACGAGCACGCTGGTCGACGCGGCGATCTGCGAGGACGCGCTCGAGCCCAACGACAGCGCGGGCCAGCGTAAGCCCGTGGCGCCGGGCGGCGTGACCGACCTCGGGTTGTGCATCAACGACAACGAGGACTTCTACGGCCTCACCTTGAGCGAGGGTCAGAGCGCGACGGTGCGACTGGACTTCGTGCACGCCGAGGGAGATCTCACGCTCTACATCCTGCGGATCGGGGGGGAGGACGCGAGCGACGCGTACCGCATCTCGTCGACCACCAACGACTTCGAAGAAGCGACGTGGACCGCCCAGACCAACGCCACCTACACCATCCTGGTGCGCGGCGACGTGAAACTGAGCGAGTACTCCATGACGATCACCGTGCCTTAGGGCCCGTCCCACAGGTTGGTGGTCGGCGGGACCGACTTGTGCGGTGGGGTACTGAAGCCGGCGTAGCCGGCTGGGAGGGGTGGAGCGCGAGGCGGGGAGGGCCGCCTCCTCGGCGTCGAATAGAAGCGCCCCAGACCGAAGGTCCGTTCGCTCTGATCCATCCAAGGCGGATCCGTTCCTGAGCACATGGGCATCGAGTCGTCCGTTCGGATTGGGGCACCGAGTTGGCTTGAGTGGAGTCCGGACGAGGATCACGCTTCTCGCGGAGGTCGTGATGCCCAAGAAACCGAAGCAGCCCGAGCAGAGCGAATCGTCGAAGAAGAAGGTGCTGGAGGAACTCGCTGCGGTCCTACGTCGCGAGGTCCTGGAGCGCGTGGGTCGAGAGTCGACGTTCGAACAGCGCCGCGACGTCGGCTTGACCATCATGACGGACGTTCTCTGGAAGGATGCGGACGACGACCTGCAGGAGTCGGTGAGCGATGCGGCCGAGGTCGAGGTGGGCGACAAGCTGTACCGGCGAATGGAGCAGGCGTCGTCAGCGACGTACGACGGACGCTGGGGTCCACACCGCGTCGCTGAGGCCCTCTACCGCGAGGTCGGCGTGCACAACGGGCCGACGATCAAGCCCATCGAGCTGCGTGTTGGCATCATCGAGCACATGACACCGGACATGGCTCGCGTGGTCGGCGCGCTGAGCGCCCAGCGCAGCAGCCGTGCGCGAACTCTACCGGATGCTCGGATACAGCATCGGCTCGGGCGCCATGGAGTCGCTCCACCGAACCGCCGGCCAGGCACGCATGAAGATCCCCGGAGGTCGCTGGCTTCAAGAGACCTCTCAGGCGATCTTCAACCTGCGCATGATGGTCCTGGCTGGACGCTGGACCGAGTTCTGGTCGAAGCCGGACCTGCCTTCGCTCCTCGCCCGCGCCTTCGAGCCCCCGAACGACGAGCGGGACGTCGAGAAGACGGCTGCGTGACCGGCTGAAGGATCATACCCGTTTGCATTTCGCGCGGCAGTTCCGCGTCCGCGCGGCAAAACCCGCGCCGCCAGCTGAGCCCGAACGACAGAAAGGGCAGTCGCCGTCAGCGCACCACGATCGTGCCCGGGGTCGCGCTGCCTGCGTTCTGCGGATTGTAGTACTCGTAGGCGCGTGAGGCGCCGGTCGAGACCTTGACCGGGAAGCGGGCGCGCACGCGGAACTCGAGCTCGAACGGCTTCTGCGGCGAGAACTCTGGGACGTAGAGGATGATCTGGCGGCCCGCGAGGCTGAAGCGCTGAAGGGTCTGGCGGGCGACGGCGGCCTCGAGGTCGTCGGGCAGGACCTCGAACCCGGGGGGCACGGCGACATCGACGATGCCCATCTCCGCCTTGCCCGGCAGGTTCGAGCGGACCGTCACCTTGACCTTCACGAGGTCGTCCTTGGCGAGGTCGGTGCGGTCGTAAGCGACGGTTACCTCGAAGGCTTGCTTGGCCGGGCGGCGCTCGTCGGACCATGGCAGATACGAGGTGGCGGTGGCGGCGAACATGGCGCGCAGCCCCTTCGAGGGGATGAGCGAGAGCTTGTTCGCGCCGGTCTTCAGGGCCTTCGAGCCGTCGATGAAGCGGACCACGTCGAAGTCGTCCGGGGTGTACGACGCCGTGCCGATCGTGGCGCCGTTGAGCACGACGTCGATGGTGCCGGTCGTGGGTTCCTGCTGCGTCGAGAGCGAGGCGACGAGGGCCTGCAGGACTTGAATGGTGGCCTGCGTCGACTGCCAGTTGCCGTTGGGATCCTTTTTCGACACCAGCCAGGCGAGGCCCGGCTTGAGCAGATCGAGGTGCTGCTGGGCGCGCATGAAGGCGCGCAGGGCGAGGGCCGTGACCTCGATCTCGGCGGTCTCGCCCGAGCCGTAGGTGGCCGTGCGCTGCTTGGTCGCGAAGTGAACCTTGCCGCCGCCGTCGCCACCCTCGCGCACGGCTTTCGCGGCGAGGCGATCGAGCGCCGACGTGAGCGCCGCGCGGTCGTTGCCGGCGGCGGCCAACGCGTTGCCCAGGTACGCGAGGGCGTAGGCGTCGTCCGCCTCGGCGGCGTGATCGGCGAGGTAGCGCAGCGCCTTCTTGAGCGGGGCTTCGAGGGCCTGCGGATCCGGGCGCGTGTAAACGAGCGCCCACGTGATGTACGCCGACACGAGGAAGCTCGACTTCTGGAGATCGCCCCACGATTCCTGATGCAGGAACGCCTCGTCGGGCCGCCACGAGCCGTCCGCCTGTTGCTGACTCAGCAGCCACTGGCGCGTCCGCGCGAGGACCTTCTTGTCGATCTCGAAGACCTTGTCCATGTCGTGGAACTCCATGACGCCATAGGCCGTCAGGATGCGATTGGCGGGCGCCTGCCCGAACCACGAGAAGCCCCCGCCCGGGACCTCGAACGTCACGAGGCGCTGCCAGCCGGCCTGCAGATAGGTGAGCGCCTTGGCCTCGAGCTCGGGCTTCGATTTCTTCGCGTCGCGCAGATACGCGAGCACCAAGATGTTCGGGAACGTCGTCGACGAGGTCTGCTCGAAGCAGCCGCCCGGCATCTGCAGCATGTTCTCGAGACCATCGACGACCTGCGCAAAGGCGCCTGGATAGAGCTTGACCTGCAAGGTCGAGGCGTTGGCGATGGCGCCCTCGGGGATGTCGAGCGCGAGGTCGACCTGGCCTTCGAGCGTGCCCGAGGTCGTCGCGGGAATGGCGAACCCGTCGGGCTCGACCTTGACCTCGCGCCGTACGGCATCCGAGAGCTTCGAGCCCTTGGCCATCACCGTCAGGCGCCCCATGCCGACCTGACCCGCGAAGAGTGGCACCGAGACGCCCTTGACCTCGCCCGGTGCGAGCGTCACTTCCACGCTCTTCGGGCCGCGCACGGTGAGCGCGCCCTCGACCTGGAAGTCGAGCTTCACCGTCTGTTTCTCGCTGAGATAATTGTAGACAGCGACCGGCACGGTGACCTCGTCGTTGCGCGTGAGCGAGAGCGGGAACGCGATGTCGACGAAGAAATCCTGGAAGACCTTGAGGCCCTGGGTGCCGCTTCCCATGCGGCCGTCCGCCGCGCTGGCGAGCGTCGACAGGCGCCAGGTCGTGATGCTGTCGGCCATCGGGAACGTGACCTTGGCATGTCCCGCGGCGTCGGTGATGACGAGCGGATTCACGTAGAGCGTCTCGGGAAAGAACGTGCGGATGCGCGTCGGGGCGCCCGCCGCCGCCGGTGACGCAGGTTCGCCGGTCGCCGGCGCCCGCGTGGTCTCGCGTGGCCTCATCTCGCCCGCTACGGCCGGGGCCTTCAACATCTCGATCATGCCGCCGCCGCCGTCGCCCACGCCCATCATCACCATGCCGCGCGCGCCCCACGCGCGGTGTCGGCCCCAGCGCGCTTCCTCGCGTCGCGCCTGCGACTCCCAGACGGGCTCCATCGCCTCGCTCACGCCGAGCGACACCGAGAGATCGTCGGGCGTGCCCCAGGTCGCGTCGATCCCCGCGCTCATGAGCATCGGGTCGCCGACCTCGTCTTCGTTGCGCGCGACGTTCACGCGGTAGGGGACGCCGAAGGGATCGCGCGTCTTGTCGGGGCGCACGCCCTGGGCCGCGAGAATATTGTAGAGCTCGCGCCCGCGCGGCATGCGCCAGTGGTTGCGGACCCAGCGCTTGATGCCACCCTTCAGCCCGGTCGTCTTCTCGCTGAACTGCTGCGCCCAGAAGGCGACGCTCTTCGCGCGCGCGTCGACGCCGGAGTCGATCGCGACGGCGTGCTTGAAGTGGCTCATCGCCGCTGCCGCGAGGACGCGTGCGGCCTCCGGGCGTGGGTTGCGCGGGCGATCGAAGAAGAAGACCTCGTCGGGCTCGAAGCCGTGGATCTCCACCTTGGGCGCCATGATGTCCTGCTCGAGCAGGAAGAAGACCTGCTCCATGCCGGGCCGCAACTCCGAGAGCGCGAACACCGCCTCGTCGACGATCCAGAGCCCGAGGGCCGCCAGGACCGGATGCCCGGCGCGGTCGGTGACGGAGATGTCGAGCGAGGCCTCGTCACCCGGCTTCCACTGCGCCTGATTCGGCGTCACCTTGATCGTGAGGTCGTCGGCCGGCCGCACGACCATCGGGCGCGTGTCGGCGTAGACGTCCATGTCCGTGCCGATCGCGTAGGCATGCGCGAGCACCGTGCCCTCGGCCTCGGGCGGGAGCGCCGTCTCGATGTGCGCGCGCCCGTTCGTGACGGGCCCGGCGAGCGTCACGAGCGTCTGGCCGTCCTTGATCAGATCGACGAAGACGTAGGGCACGGCGCCCTGGACGAACACGTCGAACGCGAGCTGCGAGCCGGCCTGGGGCGCCGGATCCGTGGGCCGCAAGAGCACGTGCACGGCGCGCGCGCCGACGTTGGCGAGCGACAGGGTCTGGCGCGTCGTCGCGCCGTCGGGGGTCTTGGCCGTGGCGGTCACGCTCTCGTTGGCGTCGCCCGGTACGAGCTTCCATTCGGCGATGCCGCGGCCGTCGGTCTTGAGCGTCACGGGCGCCTGGCCCGCGGGAGCGCGCTCTACGGTCAGCGCGGCGTCGCGGGCGGGCGCCCCGTCGGGCGTCGTCACGACGAAGAAGACCGCGTTCTCGACGCCCGGGATGAGCTTGCCCGCCTCGGGTAAGGCGACGATGCGCAGGGCGTCTTGATAGACGGTGAGGACCTTGTCGCCGTCGTAGCTCTGGCCGGCGGTGTCGACGACGTGTGCGGTGAGTCGAACGCTTGCAGCGCCCTGCAAGAGTGGCTGACCCGTCAGGACGTCGGGGAGTGCGATCTCGTAGGCGTGGGATCCCGTGTCGTCGAGCTTGAAGGTCAGCTTCGCGAGCTCGCGCGGGGCCACGTCGAAGGTCTCGGCGGTGAGCGTGACGCTCGCGCCTCTCAGCGGCTCGCCGAAGAAGTAGCGGCCGGAGACGGTGCCGCGAACGGTCTCGCCGGGGCGGTATGCGCCGCGCTCGGCGCCGAGCTCGACCTTGAACTTCGGCAGGACGTAGGGCTTGACGTCGACGGTGCGCTCGACCTTGGACTTGCCGACCTCGGCCTCGATGCGCCAGCGCCCGGTGTTGACCATGGTGGCGATGTCGAGCTCGGCGGCGAAGACGCCCTCGGGGCTGGTCTTGCCGCGGTGCTGGAAGATCTTGTTGTTCTTGGCATCGAAGATCGCGACCGTCGCGGCCTTGCCACCGGCGGCCTTGCCCGACCCGCGCTCGCGCGCGAGGAGGCGCACGTGGACGCGCTGTCCGGGCTGGTAGATGGGCTTGTCGGTCGAGAGGAGGACGCGCGCGGCGTGGATCACCTGGACGGTGAACTGGTTGGTCACGGCGCCGTCGGGATGCGTCACGGAGATGCGCAGGGTGTGTTCGCCTTCGGCCGACGCGGGCACCGCGAGCGCGAGGAGGACGGCGCCGGCTTCATCGGCGCGTGCGCGTGCCTCGGCCACCGGGGTGTCGCGACCCTTGGGGGCGAGCGCGGCGGTGACCTCGGCGCCGGGGTAGCCGCGCACGACGACGCGCGGGGCGTAGGTCGTGCCCGCGTAGAGGCTCGCGTCCGCGAGGAGGAGCACGCGCGGGACGATGAGGTAGCGCGCGAGCGGGGTGATCCAGGCGCGCGCGGGCTTGCCGTTGCGCGTGAGGACGAGGCGCAGATCGGGGTCGGCGTCTTTGCTGCTCGGGCGGCGCAGGACGACGCGCGCCGGGGTGCCGGCGGGCGGGAGCAGGATCTCGGTTTCGTCCGAGTGGCGACCGCGCGTGCTGACGAGCGCGAGCGTCACGCGGTCGGGGCCGCCCGTGCCGGGCTGAATGAGGACGTCGATGCCGGTCGGGCGCGGACGCAGCTCGAGGCGCGCGTTCGTGCCGAGCGCCTCGGCGAGGGTGGTCGCGGTGAGGGGATCGGGCTCGAGCGCATGCGCGGCGGGCGCGAGGGCGGCCAGCGGGAGCAGGGCCAGGGCGGCAAGCAACGGACGGGGGCGTCGTAGGGCGAGCATGAGCGACTCCTCGGGTGAGGCCGAGCGGCCTCAGACGCGTTTGGGTGGGAATAGTTCCGCGCGGGGCGTTCGGCGTCCATCAACGTCGAAACGTCGCGTCGCGCCAGTGCCCGACGGCCCGTGCGAACCGCCACGCCCTGCGAGGTCGCACCCTGGGGGGGTAGGAGCGGCCGGGCGGGCGTGGTAACAAGATGCGACAGGAGTCGGGCGTTGGCCGTCATGCACGAGATCTCGGGGGTCTGTCCCAATTGCCGCGACGAGGGCGATATCGGCACCTCGTGCCCGGAAAAAGGCTGCGCCAAGCGCGGCTACCATCGGATCCCGGCATCCTTTATTGGGGGCCAGGAGCGCTCGGAACCCGAGATCGGGCTCCTGCTCGATCGTCGCTATCTCGTGGCGCGCCTTCTGGGTGAGGGCGGGTTCGGGCGTGTGTTCGTGGCGCTCCAGATGCCGCTCAAGCGGCAGGTCGCGCTCAAGGTCCTCAAGAAGGATCGGGACTCGGACACGCACGAGATGCGCATGCGCCTCTTCCGGCAGGAAGCCGAGGCGATGTCGCAGCTCGCCCACCCGAATATCGTCCAAATCCAGGACTTCGGGTTCTTCGAAGGGGCCGCCTACCTGGTGCTCGAGTACATCGAGGGCGGTCGGACCCTCAAGGACGAGCTCAAGCAGCGCGGCAGGGAACACCGCGATCTCACGATCGACGAGGTCGAGGCCATCTTGTCCGGCATCCTGTTCGGGCTCGAGGAGGCCCACAACCACCGCATCATTCACCGGGACATCAAGCCCGAGAACGTGATGCTGCAGGTGAAGCCGGGGCACCCGTACCTGCCGCGTTTGCTCGACTTCGGGCTGGCGAAGTTCGTGGATGCCGAGACGCAGAGCTCGGCCATCATGGGCACCCCGGCGTACATGGCGCCCGAGCAGCTCACGAAGAAGGATCCGGGGCCGTGGACCGACCTGTATGCGCTCGGGGTCATGGCCTACGAGCTGATGACGGGGCGGCGGCCGTTCACGGGCGAGGTCGGCGAGATCCTGGCGGACAAGCGCGATCCGACGTTCGATGTGCTGGAGGCGATCCGCGACCTGGCCGTGCCCGAGCCGATCGCGACGTTTCTGCGGCGCGCCCTGGCGCCCGATCCGCAGGCCCGGTTCCGCTCGGCGCCCGAGTTTCGCGACGCGATGCAATCGGCCTTCAGAGCGGCCAAGAGCTCCGATCGCGGCGAGCTGCGGTCGATCGATCTCAGCGAGCTCGCGCGGGGCTCGGCGTCGTCGGAGCTCCGGAGGGCGGCGGCGTCCCAGGGCGGGGCGGCGCCCGGGCACGCGAACGTGCCGGCGAATGTGCCAGCGAATGTGCCGGCGAATGTGCCAACCGATATGCCGTCGGTTCTGGTCGAGCCGGGGTTGTCCGAGGCATCGCTCGCGACGCAGGCCCTGACACCGGCGGAGGTGCTCGCTGCCGAGCCTCCGCGCCGTGCGGCGGGTCTCGTCGCCTCGGCGACCGAGTCGGTCGCGCGCCAGCCGGCCGATCCCCCCGCGCCCGGTCCCATCGTCGCCCGCCGCCCCACGCGCCGCTGGCTGCTCCTTCTTCCGGTCGCGGCGGTCATCGCCGGCGTCGCCTGGCTTGCGACCCGCGGCGCCTCCGATGCGAGCCCAGGCCGTGCGATCGCCGCGACCGGGTCGTCGGCCGCGGACGTTTCGCCCGAGCCTCCCGACGGGGTCGCCGCGGCGGCTGAGACCGACGCCGCGGGGGACGAGGCCGAGGCTTGCGACAAGGCGCGCGCCAATCTTGCCGACCTGGCGGCGTGGCAAGCGATCACCGAGCGCTTCGGGCCGAACGGGCGCTGTGGCGCGGAGGCGGCGGCGAATGTGGCGCTCGGAAAGGCGCCGCCCCATGAGCGTCTCAAGGCCGTCTTCGACCCGACCGTGGCCGCCCAGGTGACTCAGGAGGCACGCGTGCAGCACCTCGGGCAGGCCCTCAAGGAACTGGCCCCCGGCGCCAGCGAGGTCCCGTCGCAGATGATGCGCGTCGTGCCGGGCGCCGGATTCCCAGGCGGGTTACTCCCGGTGCGCTCGGGCGCGCTCGTCGTCTTCGAGTCGGGCCGCCACATCTTCCAAGAGGGGTTGCGCCTCGAAGGGGTCGATCACGTCGTGCTCATCGGCATGCCGGGGGCCGAGATCTTCGTGCGCTCGGGTCGGGCCGTGCTGAGCATTGTGAACAGCCATCACATCGTGCTCGACAGCCTCTACATGAACCACCACGAGGTGGACCAGAACGGGTTCCGTATCGACGAGAGCGACTGCGTGTACGAGATCTGGCGACCGCAGGTGAAGCGGTCCAACGTGCTCGAGGTGACCGGATCGACCGACGTCATCGTCAACCGCTCCGACCTCGAAGGCACCGGGTTCATCGGGCTCAAGGTCACGCAGTCGAGCCGGGTAGCAGTGACCCACACCGTCATCCACGACTGCATCAGCGAGGCGATCCGCCTCGAAGCCTCCGAGGTGACCGGTGAGGACGTCCTCATGTACCGCATCGGCGCCCGATCCTACCCGATCCGCTACAAGTGCTTCCTGAAGCCGCCGGCGGAATGCCCGAGCTCGCCGATGGCATATGGCCTCCCGTTCGCGACGACGTTCAAGACCGCGGTCCACGTCGACGCCGCCTCGAGTCTCGCGCTCACGCACGCGACGGTGGTCGTGCCCGAGGCCTTGCCGCGCTCGCAGGCCTTCGAGGTCGCTGGCAAGCTCGCGCTCAACGACAGCCTCGTGGCGCAGGACGTCGGGTTCCTCAAGACGATCGGGGCCGGTCAGGCGCGCGTCACGAACGTCTGCGCCAGCTCCGGCGAAGGCGCCCCGGCGGCCGCGAGCGGCGGTCCCGAGGTGGTGCCGCTGGCCTTCGCGCCGGCGGCCGCGGGTGTGTCGTTCATGAATCGGCCGAGCTTCGGCGCCGCGACTTCGTGCGCCGGGCGCGGCGCGGTCGTTGGCGCCGAGGGAATCGCGGCACACGAGAAACCGGCGCCGAAGTAGGCGAGCGCTGGTAGGGCCGGAGGGCTGGCGGCGGAGCGTCGCTCCGAATCCACAACCCTGGTTGTGGATTCAGGCGCTGGCCCCGCTCATCCGGAAGAGGTCCACTCCTGCATGAACAGGTGGATGGTGGCGACGACGAGCGCGATGAGGCCCATCGCGCCGAAGCCCCACTTCACCTTCGACTTGAACACGAGCCCGATGCCGGCCAGGAACAGGGCCACTGTATGCAGCACGCCGGTGAACCCCAGGTTGTCGCCGATGGTGTTGGCGCGCCCGCCCTCCTGGAAGGCCGTGTCCGCCTCCGCCTGCTTCTTGGAGGCCTCGGCCTGCGCCGCCATGACCTCCTCGTAGGTCTTGCTGGCCGTCTCCATGGCGGCCTTGGGCTCCTCGAGCTTCTTCTCGATGACCGCGTCGGGGATCTCCTCGCCGCCGAGCTTCTCGAGCACGTCGTCCGGCATCTTGTCGTAGTTCTCGGTGCCGCGGTACTCGGGCGGGAAGCCCATGGCCTTGTAGTACTCCTCGTCCATCTGCACCCCATAGAGGTACTTCGCGACGTAGAAGTGCTTCGAGGTCTCGATCGGGACCTCGACCGCGGGCGCCGTAGCCGCCCCTGCGGTTGGTGCCGGCGCGGGCGTGCGCTCGGTTGGCGCGGGCGTCGGCGGCGCCTCGGCGGGCTGCTTGCCGGCGTTGGCCATCTCGCGCGCGACCACGCCCTCGATGACGTGCTGCTTCGCCTGCACGTCGAGGTTCACGTTGTGCGAATGCACCGAGAGGATCTGCGAGATGCCGCTGGTCGCCTCGGTCACCGAGGTCGACGCCTCGCCCATCTTCGAGGCCGACATCGACATCGTCGAGGCGGCGCGCGCCATCTCCTTCGAGGCGAGGCCGTAGTTCTCGGCCTGCTTGCCACCCCACAGGTCGCCCTGGAAGCCGGCCCATGCGCCGCCGACCGCTCCGAGGCCGAGCATGATCGCCATGCACAGCTCGAACACGTCGATGCGATCCTCTTCCTTCGCTTTGCCTTCGGTCGTCGGCGCTGTGTCAGGCATGGCGCCCTTCTAGAACGGGCGTTTTCACCCGTCAACGGCTCCCCGGACGCCGCCGGGTGCGGGCGGCGCGGCACGCCAGCGCGCGCGCAGGGCCCGACCCATGCCGGCCTTCTCGGACTGGATCTCGATGCGCAACGTCGTGACGCCTGCGCCCCAGACGAGGCACCCCTCGCGCGTGCGGAAGGTGGCGTTGGCGCGCGTGACGAAGAAGCCCGTCGGCGGACACCAGGCGGTCGGATGGGCGCGGTCGTGCGCGAAGAGGCCGACGTCGAGCGGGCGCGTCCAGGCGAAGTCGATGGCGCCATCGAGGTGCGGATCGGCGTCGACGAGGCGCTTGGCGCGAACGGTCCAGGCCTGGATGCCCCAGTGGACGCCGGCGCCGTCGAGCGCGTTCGCGCCGACGTACTGCTCGATGAGCTCGGTGAAATCGGCGGCCTCTTCGGCCTCGGAGCTGCTGCCGATGCCGTGGACCGTCAGGTGTCCGGTGTGGCTCGCGAGATCGATCGTGTACTCCAGGCCGTCGACCTCGAGGCAGGCTCCGAGGAGGGGCGACGCGAGAACGGCGAGCGCGGCGAGCGGGGCGGAGAGCGGCCAGCGGCGGGGTTTCTCGGGTGTCATGGGGCCTCCGGGAGGTCCAAGGGAGCGACCCGATCGGCGTCGGCGCGACCGGCGATGACCTGCGTGAGCGCCGGCATCCAGCGCGCGAAGAAGGTCAACGCGCGGCCCGTGGCGACGGAGAGATCGCGGCGTGCGTTGGCGCCGCCGACCACGCTACGACAGCGCACGGCGGCGAAGTCCTCGGCGAGGTCGCAGACCTGCGCGTCGTGCTCGCGGTTGGCGCGCCCGAGCAGGACAGCCGCGGCGGCGCGGCGCGCGCGGGCGATCGGCGTGGCGAGCGGGAGGCTGAAGCCGAGGGCGATCTGGGGCGTGACGGTGGCGGTCGCCTCGGTCGGACTCAAGGCCACGGTGACGCGCCCGCTGGACGTGGCAACGCCGGCGCCGAGCGCGGTCAGATCCGGCGCGTCCCACTGGAAGCGCGCGTCCTTCAGGAAGGCGAGCGCGGCGTTGCGCATGGCGGCCTCGGGCGGGCGCGTCGGGGGCTCCATCCGCGCCGCGAGCGCGGACCAGGGCTCCGGGGCCTCGGCGGCGACCTCGAGCCGGACGATGGTATAGAGGGCCAGCACGGCGTCGACCTCGGCCTCGTGTCCGGTCGGGTCGCCCTGGGCGAGGTAGCGATAGCCCGCGTTGAAGCGCTCGCGCCGCGCTGCCTCGTCGCGCGGCAGGGTGGCGACGAGATCAGGCGGGGCCCCCGTGAGCAGCATGCGATGAAAGGCGACGGCCTTCTCGAAGCTGTCGGCGGGGACGAGGCGGCGCGCGATGAGCTCGCGCAGCACCGCCCACTCGAAGCGGATGGCGCGCGACTCCTCGCTGAACGGATCGTTGCTGTAGTGGGCGCCGCGCAGGTGCCCGGTGGCGTGGGCGACCTCGTGGCCGATGACGGCGGTCATGAAGGCGCCGAGGCTCTCGCCGGCGGCGGCGTCCGAGCCGAGGCGCTGCTGCCAGTCGGCCAGGCGCCCGCCGTAGAAGCGCGTCGAGACGGCGTCGATGTGCGCGCGCACCGAGGGGCCGTCGCCCAAGAAGTGCCAACAGTGGACGACGCCGCCTTTGGCGTAGGGCACCAGCACCAGCTCGGAGAGATCGAGGCGCACGTCGGCCGCCAGGCCGTGGGCGCGGTAGATCGACAGCACGGTCTCGAAGATCTGGCGCTCGTCGGCGAAGCCCTCGGCGCGCGCCGCCATGGGCGGGATGGCGAAGAGCGCGCGCACGGGGGGATCGGGCGGGAGCATCGCCGGCCCGGTGCCGCACGCGGCGACAAGGATCGAGGTGATGGTGACCAGAGCGCGTTTCACAGGCACATCCTGCTCGGGGGACTTTGCGGCGAGATAGGCGGCGGGCGGCTCAGGCGGGCACGGGCCCGACCGGCGTGCGCGCGGCGCGGCGACGCACGAGCGCGAGGATCGTGAGGCCGAGGCCGAGCGCTGTGACCACCAGCCCCGCGACGAGCAGCACGCGCGCCGTGCTGGCGGCCGCACCCGCGACGGGCACGCGATAGGCGACGACGCGCTGGCCGCCGTTCTTGGCGACGGTCGAGGTGATGTCGGTCGCGTCCGGGGGCAGGACGACCTTGAGGTTGAACTGGCCGAGCAGCGCCGGATTGAGCGGCGTGATGAAGTTGAAGTCGACCGAGGTTCCGTGCGGCTCGCCGCCGCGAAAGGCCTGCGGCAAGTTGAGCGCGTAGGCGCCACCGCCCTGGTGGACGACGGCCCCGTGGCCCTTGGCGCGGATGGTCACGCGGCGGGTCATGTCGTCGACGCGCAGGTCCCAGTCGCTCGTCTCGTACTGGCTCAGGAGCTTCATCCAGTCGCGTTTGGCCATCGAGGCGTTCGTGCGAAGGGACTGGCCGACGAGGCGCATCTGGGCTGCGGTCAGCTCGAAGGCGATCTCGAAGGTCGCGTCGCCGAGCGCGTCGACGGTCATCGTCTCGTCGATCGCCAGGGTGGCGATGCCGGGCGGCTCGGCGCGGGCCGTGTCACCGGCCAGGACTGCGGGCGCGAGGGTGAGGGCGAGGGTCGCGGCGAGGAGCGCAGGCTTCACGGGGCACCTCCGAGGTCGGTCGTACGAACGGTGGCGAGGATCGTGTCGATGACGCCGGGGGTCGGATCGGTCGACGGGGTGGGGCCGGCCGCGAGCACGGCGCCGAGCCCGCCGGGGACGCCGAAGACCACGAGGATAGCGGTCGTGCCGGGCTTGGCGGGGTCGAGGAGCTGGACGGCGCGCACGGGCAGCGTGCCGATCATCATGTCGTCCGAGCCGCCGAGGGTGTACGCGACGCCGCCCTTGCGGAAGGCGTCGGTCACGGCGGCGATGCCGGCGTTCGGATCGGTCAGGCCGTCGAGGGCGATGCCGTCCACGCTGAAGCCGTTGGTGGTGTCGAGGTAGGACGCCGCGAAGCCCGGCAGGACGGTCTGCATCTGGCCCGTGAAGCGGCTGTCGAGCGCCCAGCCGCCCGGGTAGTCGAAGCCGAAGCGGCCGCGGGCCTCGCGCCAGGTGACCATCCCGTTCATGTCGGGCTGCGGCAGCGGGGGCAGCGGCTGGAGCGGCTGGAGCGGCTGGAGCGGCTGGAGCGGCTGGAGCGGCTGCGGGTTGAGCCACGGCGGAGCGGGAAGGCGGCCGTCGAGTGCGCCAACCGAGGGCTGGGCGGGAGGCGGCGCGTTGCGGCCGAGGCGCTTGTCGAGCTCGGCGAAGAGGGCGGGCCGGTCGATGTCGGGGAGCTCGGGCGGGCGGATGCCCTGATCGCGCAGCGTGAGGATGTCGAGCTGCAAGCCCTCGACCTCGCCGGCGACGATCTTTTCGAACAGGGCGTTGGCAGTCTGGGCAGCCTGCTCGAACGTTATGGCAGGGCCGAGGTTGCCGCCGGCAAAGGACCCACCGATCCCGGTCGACTCGATGGCGATCTGGGAGCCGTCCTGGGCGCGCAGGATCGGGAAGGCGTGCCCCGGGAGGAGCATGACGTCGCAGGCGGCGCCGCTGCTGATGGCGAGCGAGCACCAGAGCTGCGCGAGCTCGATGCAGAGGCCGGTGTTGCCGTAGATGACGTCGCGCGGCAGGCGCATGCTCTGGACCAGGACGTAGCGGTCGCCCTGGCGCTCGGGCAGGCCCTTGGTGCCGGAGTAGGTCATGCCGAGGGCGAGCATCATGTCATAGGTGCTGCGGGCGAACTGCTCGAGTTCCTTGCCGTTCTGCATCACGCCGAAGCCGCCGGCGCGCTCGCTGACGCGGGCGTAGAAGCTGCGCACGACCGGGTCGTCCTCGGTGACCCAGGCGGCGCTGAGCTCGGCGTTGTCGTGGGCGTCCGCGAAGCTGGCGACCTCGCTGGGTGGCAGCGAGCTGTACTCGAATTGCTGGACGCCGCGCAGCTGGAAGTCGCGGTGCTCGAGGCGCTCGCGCGGGCCGGAGCCATCGTCGTAGCTCAGCTTGAGCTCGAAGGCGGACGGGGTCATGCTCGTGAGGGCCGCGACGGAGGCGGGGAAGCGGGGAAAGAAGGGCACCGCGAGGGTCTGCCCGGGGAGCAGCTCCGGAAAGGCCTCGGGGGTGGTCCACGGGATGAGGCCCGGCACCTGGAACGACATGCGCAGGTCGCCGAGGGGGGCGTCGCCGGTGTTCCGCAGGACGACCTTGGCGAGCCAGTACTTGCCGCCGGCGGCCTCGCGGTTGCCGTAGGCTTTGTAGGCGGTGCTCATGACGGTCGGCTTCACGGCGAGGTCGAAGGCGAGGACGCCTTGGCCGCCCGACGCGAAGAGGGCGATGGCGGTGAGGACGACGCCGGCGAGAAGCAGGCAGAGGCCGGACACCAGGAGTCGACTGCGCATGGAGGCCTCGGGGGCGATGGGCGATGGGCGCGGCGCGGAGCAGCGCGGGGGCATGGCGGTTGCCGCAGCGAAGGGACGAACGTAGTGCAGGAGGTCGAAGGGCCTCCAGCACGAAATGTTGAATACGACATCCGGCCCGCCGGTGCTCGGGCGTGACATGATGCTCCCTCGGCCGCGTACCATCCGCGGGCCTACCTCTCTCATCGGCCGACCTCCGGGCTCCGACGAATCGCCCGGAGACGGGTTGAGCTGGCCTGCCATCCGCGTGTATCTTGGCTCCAGTAGCCTCGGGGACACGTGGGCGACCGTACGTCATGCGACGCCCGCGAGACACAGCGCGACGTCGTTGGGGTCCAGCCCCGGCCGCGTTCGTGCGACGAGTCCCCGTCACGGGAGTGCCAGATGCGACGTCACAGCGTTGGGGTGTTCGGGTTGGTCTGTCTGGTCGGCATGACCATGTCGTGCGGTGACGAGACCAAGGGCGGCGGGAAGACCGACATCGCGGGCGACGCCACGGTCGGCGAGGTCGGCGACATCGGCGGCGAGGTGCCGGTTGATGGCACCGTTCTCACGGAGACCCTCGAGGACTCGACCGAGGACGCCGACGACACGGCCGTGGTCACCGCCGAGACCGACGACGCCGACGGCGACGTCGAGGAGGCCGAGATCGTCACCGACCCATGCATCCTGGCGCCCGGGTCCAACTTCTGCCCGTGCGACACCGCCGAGGACTGCTTCAGCTCGTACTGCATCCCGTCGCGGGCCGGCGACATCTGCTCGCGCGTGTGCGAGGAGAACTGCCCCGACGGCTATTCGTGCGAGTTCGTCACGGTGGCCGGCGGCGACGGCACCAACCTGTGCGTGGACCGCAGCGTCAATCTCTGCAGCCCGTGCCGCGCCAACGCCGATTGCCAGGGGAACTTCGGGCGCCCCGAGGACCGCTGCGTCACGTTCGGCCCCGACAAGGGCTCCTTCTGCGGCATGGGCTGCGGCGGCGCGGGCGCGAGCTGCCCCGCGGGCTTCGCGTGCGTCGAGATGATGGTCATCGGCACGACCACGACCTCGAAACAGTGCGTCCCCGCGGACCGCGGCGAGTGCACGTGCAGCCCGCACGCGATCGACGCGGGCGCCTCCACCGCGTGCAACAAGAACGCGTGTGTGGGCTCGCGCGTCTGCGCCGAGGGCGGCCTGACGGCGTGCGACGCGCGCGACGACGAGGCCGAGGCGTGCGACGGCGTCGACAACAATTGCAACGGCGCCACCGACGAGAATTTCCCGAACCTCGACGGCGACAACCAGGCTGATTGCGTCGACGCGGACGACGACAACGACGGCATCGACGACGTCCCGGACAACTGCCCGGCCATCGCGAACCCCGGCCAGGAAGACTCGGACGAGGACGGCCAGGGCGACGCCTGCGACAAGCCCGGCGTCCCGACCGTCACCGCGACCGACCCGCTCTCGCCCGCCAACGACAACGCCCCGGCCGTGCTCGGCCGCGCCGAGGTCGGCCTCATCGTCGGCATCCACACCAGCGCCACCTGCGACGGCGCGGCGGTCGCGGCCGCGGCGAGCGCTGCCGACGGCACCTTCCGCGTCGCCGTCTCGGTCGCCGACGACTCGAACACGACCTTCTGGGCCAAGGCCACGGACCCGCGCAACAACCAGGCCTCGGACTGCTCGTCCACCAGCGTCTCCTACATCGAGGACTCGACCGCCCCGCCCGCCCCGACCCTGAGTCGCACCGATCCGGTTTCGCCCTCGCGCGCGACCGCGTTCAACGTCCTCGGGCAAGCCGAGGCCCGTTCCCGCGTCCTCCTCTATAAGGATGCAGCGTGCACCGACGCCATCGTCGGCGCCGAAGGTGCCGCCGGCAACCAGGGCAACTTCAGCCTCCCGGTCGCGGTCGCGGCCGACAGCGGCGTGACCGTCTACGCCACCGCGGTCGACGGCGCCCGCAACGCCTCGGTCTGCTCGCAAGGTCTTACGTACACCAACGATTCCACCGCCCCCCAACCGCCCATCTTCAAGGTAACGATCCCCGAGTCCCCCTCCTATCAGGAGAACCGTCCCGTCCTCGTCGGCCAGTCCGAGCCGAGTACGCAGGTCGCGCTCTACACGAACCCAGACTGCTCCGGCGACCCGGTCACGACCGAGAACACGAACGTCAACGGCATCTTCACGATCGTGACGACCGTCGATCCGAACTCCGTGACGACGTTCTACGGAACGGCGACCGACGCCGCCAAGAACACGTCCGCGTGCTCGCCCGAGGGCATCATCTATATCCACGACGACAAAGATCCGAGCGCCCCGGCGCTCCTCGGCACGCGCCCGCCCAACCGCGCCGGCGACGCGCCGTGCGGGCCGACCTGCCTCGGCAACTCGATCACGCCGACCGTGTTCGGCACGGCCGAGCCGCAGAACCAGGTACGCCTGTATCGCCAGGCGGGTTGCGCCGGGTTCCTCGTCGGCGAGACCCACGCGGACGACACCGGCGCCTGGACGCTCGACGTCATCGTGGCGGCGAACGCGACGACCTACCTCTACGGCCAGGAAACGGATCTCGCGGGGCGCGTCTCGGTCTGCACGCCGGCGCCGCTCGCCTACACGCACGACGGGATCGCGCCCGCGCGACCGGTGCTCGGCGGGACCGACC
This sequence comes from Pseudomonadota bacterium, assembly GCA_005772945.1. The sequence goes on along the minus strand of SXIE01000249.1, from coordinate 20,865 downwards.
CGCGCTCGCCGTCGTCCGAGCCGCTGCCGAATGTGGTCGGCGAAGCCGAGGCCGACGCCCTGGTCACGCTCTACCTCGACGAGACCTGCGTCACGCCCGCCGGCGTCACGGGGACGGCCACCGGTGGCCTCTTCGCCATCCCGCTCGCCGTGTCCCCAAACGCGATCACCAGCGTCTGGGCGATGGCGACGGACGCCGCCCAGAATGCCTCGCCGTGCTCGATCACGTTCGTGTCCTACCGCCACGACGACATCGCGCCGGAGCGACCCGTGCTCCTCGAGACGCGCCCCGACTCACCCGCGTCGGTCGAGACCCCGGCCGTGCTCGGGACGGGCGAGCCCGAGGCCCAGATCATTCTCTATGACAACGCAACGTGCACGACCGAGGTCCCGCTCGGCGACGGGTTCGTCGATACCGCGGGCGGCTTCGTCGTCGACGCCATGGTCGCGGTCAACGCCACCACGACGCTCTACGCGACCGCTATCGATCAGGCCGGCAACGTCTCGCCCTGCTCCACGACGACGCTCGCCTACACCCACGACGACGACCAGCCGATCGTGCCGATGATCACGGGCGCCGAACCCGCCTCGCCGAACAACGACTCGGCCACGCCGCTCCTCAAAGGCACGGCCGAGGCTGGCAACAACGTCCGCATCCATAAGCTCGCCGACTGCTCGGACGCCCCCCTCGCCACGGCGACCGCGGTTGCCGGCGGCACCTTCGAGAAGGTCGTGACCGTCGGCGCGAACACGACCACGACGTTCTATGTCGACGCGCTCGACGCGGCTCAGAACCTCTCGCCGTGCTCGCCGCAAGGCTTCACCTACACCCACGACGACAAGCCCCCTCCCACGCCCGCCATCACCGGCACCAGCCCGGTCTCGCCGAACAACGACTCGACCAGCCCCACGCTGACCGGCACCGCCGAGCGCGGCACGCGCGTCGACCTCTTCGCCGACGTGGCCTGTACTGGCGATCCCCTCGAGACCATCACCGCGACCGACGCCGGCACCTTCAGCGCCACCGTCGCCGCCACCGCCAACGCCACCACGACCTACTACGCGCTCTCGACCGACGCGGCCGGCAACGGCTCGCCCTGCTCGGCCGGGCGCCCCTACATCCACGACGCCGCCCCGCCGGCCGCGCCCACCTTGACCGCCACCGATCCGGCGACGATCGGCGCCACCACCTCGCCGGCGGTCGTCGGCAGCGCCGAGGCCGCGACCTCGCTCCTCTTCTACGCGGGCGACACCTGCACTGGATCCCCCATCGGCAGCGGGACGACCGCCGCCAATGGCAGCCTGCGCGTCACCGTCGGCGTCGGCCCCGACGCGCTGACGCACATCCGCGCCATCGCGACCGACGCGGCCGGGAACCCGAGCCCGTGCTCGTCGCCCATCGACTACACCAATGACAGCACCGGCCCGGTCAAGCCCCTCTGGCGCACGCCGAACCCGACCGAGCCCGCCTCGCCGAACAACACCGCCGTCACCCCGAGTCTCTACGGCAGCGCCGAGGCCGGCACGACCGTCAAGCTCTTCACGAACGCCGCCTGCACCGGCGCCGCCACCACCGAGACGCCGGCCGCGGCCGGCACGGGTGCCGTCACGTTCAGCCCGACGGTCGGCTCGCCGAGCTCCTCCACCGACTTCTACGTGCAGGCCTACGACGCCGTGCAGAACCCGTCGCCGTGCAGCGACAAACTGACCTACGTCTTCGACAGCGTGCGGCCGAATCCGCCGACCATCACCGCCTCCAATCCCGTCTCGCCGCGCAACGTCACGACCCCCAAGCTGTCGGGCAGCGTCGAGGTGAACGGCCGCCTCACCGTCTGGAAGAGCCTCGACCCGGCTGCGCGCTGCGCGGGCGCGGCGATCTCGACCTTGACCGGTCCCTACCCGACCGGCGCCTGGACCAACCTGTCCGTCACGGTCGATATGAACACGACCACCTACTTCACCGCCAAGCAGACCGATCTGGCCGGCAACGTGTCCGACTGCATGGCGACCCCGTTCCAGTACCGGCACGACAACCTCAAGCCGAATCCCCCGGTCCTGACCTCCACCGTGCCGGCCTCGCCGAGCAGCGACGGCACGCCCGACGTCAAGGGCACCGTCGACGAGAGCGACCTCACGGTGAAGCTCTACAAGGCCTCGGCCGCCGGAAACTGCGGGGTGCTCCTGCAGACCATCGCGGCGGCCCCACTCAGCTGGACCGCCGCCAACGTCGCCAACGCGAACCTGAACAACACGACCGTCTTCTACGCGACCGCGACCGACCGGGCCACCAACGTCTCGGATTGCTCGCCGACCTCGCTCAGCTACGCGCACGACGACTACACCCCGAATCCGCCGACGCTCGCGACCAGCCCGGTGCGCCGCTCGAAGACCGATCACAGCCCGACCGTCAGCGGCACGACGAGCCCGGTCGAGCCCGCCGGCACGGTCACGATCTACGACGGCGCCGGCTGCACGGGTACCTCCACCACGACCGCGCTCCTGGCCGACGGCACCTTCAGCAAGGATATCGAGCTCGGCACCGCCGACATCGACGTCAACTTCTCGGCGACCGTGACGGACCCCGCCGACAACCCGTCGGCCTGCTCGAACTCGGTCCAGTACACCTACGACCAGACCGCGCCGCTGCCGCCGACGAGTGTCACGTTCGTCGCGAACTCGATCACGACGACGGCGATGACACCGCAGTGGACGGCCGCCGCCGCCGCCGACACCTACACGGCCGCGGCCAACATGCTCTACGCCATCTGCCGCTCGGAGCTCTGCGACGCAAGCGACTGCGACTTCGCGAACCTGGCCGACGCGAAGTACACCGTCACGGCGTCCGGCGGGCAGGCGAATCTCCCCGCGACGGGCCTCACGACCAACCGCCGCTACTACTTCAGAGTCCGCGCGATCGACGAGGCCGGCAACATGAGCACCACCAGCTCGCCCGTCGGCACCACCAAGACCCTGGGCGTCAACGGTGGTTGGGATCTCTACGTCGGCGAGAAGGGCTCGGTGATGCGCCTGTCGAATAGCGGCACTCGCTACTGGGGGTCGTCCGCCGTGCCCGCGACCGCCCTCGCGCTTCCCCTGCAGTACAGCCTCGGCTCCACCCACAACTGCGCCGTGCTGCGTGACGGCGGCGCCCGCTGCTGGGGCGAGAACACCTACGGCCAGCTCGGCAACGCCAACACCACGAGCTACCCGACCACGGCGCAAATCGTCGCCATCCCGGCCAACACCTGCGGCCCGAGCGGTTCCCCGGGCGCCCTCGCTTGCATGTTCGAGCAAGTGGACACCGGCCTCGAGCACACCTGCGGGCTCCTCTCGGACGGGACGGTGCGCTGCTGGGGCCGCGACGTGAGCCTCCAGCTCGGCAACGGCTCGGCCATCTCGGACAACCAGAGCGTGCCCGTGAAGGTCTCGACCGACGACGCCAACACCACCCCCCTCGACAACGTCCTGCAGATCGCCATCGGCGACAACTTCGGCTGCGCGCTCCGCCAGGACGGCACGGTCTGGTGCTGGGGCGCCAACGGCTCCGGTCAGCTCGGCCTCGGCGGCACCGACTTCCAACCGCGCGCCTACGCGGTCCAGTCGAGCGCCACCGATCTCACCCAGATCGTCGCCGGCCAGGAGCACGTCTGCGGCATCAAGGGCGACGGCACGGTCCTCTGCTGGGGCTACAACCTCTACGGCGAGCTCGGCAACGGCACGACCCCGACCAACTCCCCGACCCCGGTCGCCGTCTCGAGCCTCGCCCATGCGGTCTCGCTCGGCACCAGCCGCGTCCACACCTGCGCCGTGCTCGCGGACGGGACCGCCAAGTGCTGGGGCCGTGATTCCTTCGCCGAGTGCGGCGCGGGCACGGCCGTGGCCGCCGGCCGCGGCACGCCCGTCACGGTCGCGGGCCTCGGCGGCATCGTCCAAATTGGCGGCGGCGACGGCTACACCTGCGCGCGTCTGGCCGACGGCACGGCCCGCTGCTGGGGGCGCGACACCGGTGACCGCCTTGGCAACGGTGGCTCCGACGCGGACAGCCCGACGCCCGTCGACGTTCCGCTCACGGCCGCCGTCGCCGGCATCTTCGACGTGAGCCTCGACCACGAGCATGGCTGCGCTGTGGCCTCGGACGGCGTCGCCAAGTGTTGGGGTCGCACGAACGACGGCCAGCTCGGCGGCACCAGCATCGTCAATGTCCCGGGGACCACGACGAGCGCGGCGTACCTGACCCTGGTCGCCAGCGGCGCGGCCGAGCGCGTGCGCGGCATCGAGACCGGCTGGGGTCACTCCTGCTACATCAACCAGGCCGGCGCGCTCTATTGCTGGGGTCAGAACACCTACGGCCAGCTCGGGCTCGGCAGCACGACCCCGTACGCGACGCCTCAGCAGGTCACCGCCGTCTCGAACGTGAAACAGGTCGCGCTTGGCGAGGCCTCGACCTGCGCGCTCATCGCCGACGGCACGGTGCGCTGCTGGGGGCGCAACGGTGGCACCGCGGCCGACGGGCGCCTCATCCCCGGCAGCGCCACTCTGAACGTGACGTCACCCACCCTGATCACCGGGCTCGGCGCCAAGAAGATCCGCGCGCTCGCCGTCGGCAAGAGCCACCAATGCGCCGTCGACACGCTCGGCGTCCCCTACTGTTGGGGCATCAACGACCTGCGCCAGGTCGATCCGCAGAGCGCCACCACCGGCGCCGTCGCTCCCACCGCGGTTCGCATCACCGTCCAGACCGCCGCCGGGCCGCCGGCTGTCACCACCGTGACCGCCATCACCGTCTCGCAGATCGCGGCGGGTGATCAGCACAGCTGCGGCGTTCTCGCCGACGGTCGCGCCCTCTGCTGGGGGAGCAACGCCGCCCTGCAGACCGGCCTCCCGGGCGCCGTCACTGGCACGCCCTACGTCGGCACGCCCGCCTCCGGCACCGCCGGGATCCTCTACGACGCGGTCGGGCTCACGTCGCAAGGGCGCGGCAACTGCGTCGTGCGCGCCAACGGCACCGTGAACTGCTGGGGCGCCGACAACGTGGGCGCTCTCGGAAACGCGAGCGGCAACGCGAACAGCGCAACGCCGACGGTCGTCGCCGGCATCCTCCTGAGCGGCGGCGTCACGACCGGCGCCATGGTCTCCGGCGGCGACGACAACGGCTGTGCGTCGACGATCACGGGCGCGGTCTATTGCTGGGGCGACAACGCATCGCGTGCGTTGCAGAACGGCAACCTCGAGACGACCCCGTGGAGTTCGGCGGGCGTCACGACCTGCCTACCCTAGGCGCCGACGTGAACCCCGCATCGATGTCACGCGGCTTCGAGCCCTTTGCCGAGCGGATGCGCCAGGCCGGGCAGCCGCCGCTCGCGATTCGCATCTTCCAAGCGAACTTCGAGCGGCTCGCCGCGGGCCAAACGGGGCTCATCCCCGAGGACGCGCTCGCGCCCGTCGCCCAGCTGCCGAACGCCGACACCTTCGACGAGTACGCCGAGACCGGGTGCATCGCGCTCGCCGAGACCTGCGTCATCAAGCTCAACGGCGGCCTCGGGACCTCGATGGGGATGGAGCAGGCCAAGTCGCTGCTCATCGCCAAGGACGGGCGCAGCTTCCTTCAGATCTGCGTCGACCAGGTCCTCCATCTACGGCGCGCGCTCGGGATCCGACTGCCCCTCGTCTTGATGGACAGCTTCCGCACCCAGGCCGATTCGCTCGCCGCGCTCGCCCGGATCCCCGAGCTCGCGGCCACGCAGGCCCCCGTCCCGCTCTCGTTCCTCCAACACCAGGTCCCAAAGGTGCGCGCCGCCGATCTCGCCCCCGCCGACCTCGCGCTCGACCCCGCCGACGACCCATCCCTTGGCTGGTGCCCGCCCGGCCACGGCGATCTCTACGCCGCCATCCAGACCTCGGGGCTCCTCGCGACCCTGCTCGCGAGCGGGTTCCGCTACGCCTTTGTGTCGAACAGCGACAACCTCGGCGCCGCCCCCGACCCCGCCATTCTCGGCTGGATGGTCGCCGAGGGACGCGACTTCGTCATGGAGTGCTGCGACCGCACCGACGCCGACAAGAAGGGCGGCCACCTCGCCACGACGCGCGGCGGCAAGGGGCTCATCCTTCGTGAGGTCGCCCAGTGTCCGCCCGACGATGTGCCACAATTCCAGGATATCGCGCGCCACAAATACTTCAATACCAATAACCTCTGGATCGATCTCCTGGCGCTGCGCGATCTCCTCGCGGCGCGCGCCGGCGACCTCGGGCTCCCGCTCATCCGCAACCTCAAGCCGCTCGATCCGACCATCCCCGCCTCGACCCCGGTCTACCAGCTAGAAACGGCCATGGGAGCGGCGATCGCCACCTTCGGCCACGCCGGCGCCGTGCGCGTTCCGCGCGCACGCTTCGTCCCGGTCAAGACGACCAACGACCTCCTGCTCCTCTGGTCCGACGTCTTCGTGCGCAGCGACGACGGGCGCGTCGCGGCCACCTCCGAATGTGCCACGAATTTGCCATGCGTCGATCTCGATCCACGCCATTATCGGCATATCGAGCCGTTCACGGCGCGCTTCCCCGAGGGGCCGCCGTCGCTGAAACGCGCCACACGCTTCGTCGTGCGCGGCGACGTGACCTTCCCCGTGGGCCTCGTCGCACGCGGCCACGTCGAGGTCACACGGGCCGACGGCGCCCCACCCATCGATTGGAACGACGCGCACGCCGTCCCGCCGGGACTCGGCCCCGAGCGCGCGGGCCCGTGACGCTCATGGCGCCCTGACCACGGGGCCCCTCGCCCCGCCTCGCCGACCGCCCTCGCCCCCCCGCTCGCTCCGGAGTCACGTCCATGCCGCTTCGAGCCCTGTTTCTCGCGCTGCTCGCGTCCGGCTGCGGCGCGCATCAAGGCGGATCGGCCGCCGATCAAAGCGCCGCCTCCGCCGATCCCTACCTCGCGGCGATCGAGCGCAACAGCGCCGGCGGCGAGTACGATGAAGCGCCGCACTATCGGCTCGGCGACTATCGCGTCTATTTCCCCAAGAGCGACGGCGTCATCCACCCGCCGGGCGGCGCACCCTCGGGCCTCGTCGTCGCTCCCAGCGGCGTGCTCAGCGAGACCGGCGGTGATTGGCGCGGACTGCTCCTGGCCGGCGAGCCGATGGCGATCGCCGAGTTCCTCGTGAACGCCGCCCGCAATCCCGTGCTCGTGCGCGGGCCGAAGGATCTCGGATCGCGCGTGACCGGAGGGGCACCGGAACTCTACCAGCGCTACGTCGCCGCGCCGGCGCGCGAGGCTCTCCCCGATGGCACGCTGCGCTTCACCTATTGGTTCGCCTACCCGCCCTCCTTCGAGCCCCATCGCATGCTGATTCGCGTCGAAGCCGGCGGTGGCGTCGCGTTCGCGCGCGAGGTCGTCCACCAGCTCGCGACCCCGGCCGAGCTCGCCGACCAGCGCATCGCCCAGCTCTCGAACGACGACACGTGGACGCGCATCGCGGCCGCCAAGGCGCTCGCGTCCGCGCCCGATCCACGCGGCCTCAGCCGGCTACGCGCGATGCTCGCGGCGGCGTTCGATGGTGAACGTCAGGCCGCCATTGCGGCGCTTGCCGCCTTGCGCGACGCCGCGGCCGTGGCCGACCTGGTGCAGGCGCTCGCGCGCGAGACCGACCCCCAGAACCTGGTCGCCCTCGTGGACGCATTGGCGCTGTTCCGGCCGGCCACGGACCAAGCCATTCTTGCATGCGCACGCACGCATCCCAACGAGTCGGTCAGGAGCCGCTGCACCTGGGTCGTCACCCACTGAGCGCGCTTGCCAGCGCCGGGGCTCGGCCCCGTGAGCGGGGGCGCGTGACACCAGCCTGTCGGCCCTGACCATCCAGTATCCACCCCGCGGGAGCACCCCAAGGCCAGCGCGACACCCGCGCGTCCGCGTGGAGCGCTCGTCCGCGCGTCGGCACCACGGTGGCACCTCGCTTGCTCCAGGTCGCGGGGTCCCCTGATGGTTTCTGGTCGCGGACCGCGCGACGCCGAACCCTCGACACCGAAACGGAGCACGACCATGTCCTATCGCGCCACATGCCTTGCGGCCCACCTTGCCCTTGCAGTCGCGACCGCGGTCGCCGCGTCCCCCAGCGCGCACGCCAGCGAGCTCACGACTCGCCGCTCGGTCCTCGGCGAACGCTTCGCGAGCGGGCGTGTCGGCTTCCACCTCAACCTGGGCTCGGGCCTCTCGGTCGGCCACCTGGGCGGCACCATCAGCGTGGACCTCGTGCCGGCGGTCTTCCTCGAAGCCGGGGCGGGCGTGAGCTTCCGCGGCCTCCAGGCGTCGGCGGGCGTCGGCGGACGCATCCCGATCGAACACGGACTGACGCTCAACGTGGCGGCGCAGTACTCGTATGATCGTGGACTGCGCATGGTCATCCACGATGCGCCCGAGGCGTCCACCCCGGCGCACTGGGTCACGCCCACGCTTCAGATCGAAGGGCGCGGGCAGAATGGATTCGTGGTGCGCGGCGAGGTCGGCGCGGGCGTGCAGCTCGCGGGCGACGGGCGCGACGTGGGGCAGATCGTCCTGGCGATCGGCGTGACCGTCGGCTTCTGGCTGTAAGCGTCGGCCCCGGCCGGTCTCGCGCGACGCGCTGACGCCGGCCGATCACTCACCGTCAGTGCTCGTAGCCCGCCACGAGCGACGCGCACGCCGCCTGCAGGTTCGCGATGACCGCGTCGGCCTTGCGTGCACGCAGGAGCGCGAACTGCTCGCTCATCCAGCTCTGCTCCTCGCCGTACTCGGCGTACTTGCCCTTCTTCGAGGCCGCCCACGCCTTCATCTTCGCGCTGACTGCAGTCGCCTTCGCCACGTTGAAGTGCATGTCGGCCCCGCGCGTCGTGGTGCACGCGTCGAACTGCTCCTGCAGCTTGGCAAACGCCGCGTGCCCGGCCGCATTCGGGTCGTCCTCCTCGGTCTCCTCCTCGCCGCCCTCTTCCTCCTCGGCCCCCTTCATCTGAATGTTCTCGTCGGGGGCGAGCGCCGCCTCGCCGGCCGCGTGATCCATGCCGCGCAGCGAGCGCTTGAGCTGGACCGAGGCGCCTTCGGGAGCCTCGACCTCGGCGGCGCCGCCGGCCGTGCGAGCGACCTCATCGGGACGTAAACGAGCGCGATCTTGGGCCATGACAGGGACTCCTTTTCGTTGAAGCGATGGACGTGATTACGGGCAGGCGCCGATGGCGGCGGGCTCGGGAGGGCTCGCGCCCTGAGCGCCGGTCGCGGTGCACTCACCGGTCACCCCTCCGTGCTGCGCGGTGTAGGAGGAGTGCGGCTGGGTGAAGTGACGGGCGTCGGAAAAGACCCAGACCCCACTCTCGCTATAGATGAACGAGCCGCCCTCGTCGGCGGTCCACGTGAGCTGCGTGCCGCACAGCTCGCCGCCGCCGGCGAAGCCCCCGTCCGACGTGAACGCGTAGTGGGTCGCCGAGGTCTTGGTCACGACGAGCGTCGAGCTCGCGTCCATGTCCGCGCAGATCTCGCACGCGCTCGAAGTACACTCCGAGAAGCGCTGCGAGCACTTGCATCTCTCGTTGTAAGTCCCTGAAACATCTGCGAAAGCTGGCACGCAGCCGGTCACCCCCGGCGCCACGTGCAGCGTGAACGTCGCGCTCGCGGACTGCGCGCAGCTATCGGTCACCTGCACCTCGAACGTGAAATCGCCAGTCACCGTCGGCGTGCCCGTGACGCGTCCGGCACCCGACAGCGACAATCCGGCCGGCAGCGCGCCGCCCGTCAGCGTGAACGTGAACGGCGCCGACGCCACGGGCACGAGCGCCGTGTCGTACTCGGCGCCCTCGGTCGCGCCGCGCAGCGCCCCGCCCCCGAGGCTGACCGGGCCACAGCCGATGACGATGTCGAACGTCTGCTCGATCTGTCGCGGGATCCCCTTGCACACGTCGCTCGCCGTGATCGTCACCTTCGCGGTGCCGGTCGCCGGCGGCGTGCCGAGCAGCAGCCCGACCCCCGCGTCGTATCGCAGCCAGAGCGGGACGTGCGCCTCGCCCGGCGCAGGCTCGAGCGCGTACCTCACGGGGGCCCCGCCCGTCGTCGCGGGGATGGCCGCCTGGTACGCAACGCCGGACTGAGCCGCCGGAAGCGTGCCCGAGGTGAACGCGAAGAACGGACATCGCTCGCCACACAAGGGCGCGTCCGGCACCACCCCGAGCGCACATCCAATGTGGTCTTCCTGGTCGTCGGCGCTGCACACGTCGTCGAGGTCGCAGTGGGCCTGGCTCGCGTCGCCCTGGTCCCAGCACGAACACACGTTGTCGAGCGGCTGCGCGTTCTCCCAGATCCCCGTCTCGCACTGGCCCGACGACAACGTCAGGCGTCGCCCGTGCCCGACGCACTGGCGGACGGCCGCGCCGCTCACCGGATCGTAGTCGGTGAAGGCGACCTCGTAGGTCAAGGCGGTCCCGAAGGTCCACGTCCCGACGGTCCGATACGGCGCGTTGGCGTCCACGCTCGTCCAGCGAAAGACGCTCCCGCACACCGTCCCGCCAAAGGCGTGCCCGCGGCGCGTCGGATCCGCGGAGACCGTACTGATGAAGCCGACGTGCGTCGGATCCGCGGCATCGTGGACGACGCCGTGACGCGAGAACGCGCCCTCGGTGTCGGCCTCGCACGACCCGTCGGCCAAAACGCAGCTGACCTCTTCCCACCACTCGGGCACGGGGTTGTTCGGGTTGTCGATCTGGGCCGCATCGTCGTCGAATTCGTAGCGGACCACACAGCTGCCGACCGGTGTCGCGGCCAGATTGCAGGCGGTCCCCAGGGTCGCCACCAGCGGCCCGCACCGGGAGACGCAGCGGCAGCTCGCGGCGCCGCCCGTCACATCATTGCCGCAGTCGAGGCCCGCGGCGCAGTCCTGGTCGTACTCGCACAGGTGCCCGTCGGCGATCGTGCCGGGCGGGTACGTCACGCCGATGTCGCCCGTGGCGCACACGTTTCGGCAGAACGAGGCGCCGTTCGAGTCGAGCGCGCATGAGCGCGCATAGGTCCCGCCGCCGCCCACGCCCGAGGCACACACGCTCGGCGCGGCGCACGGCTCGCTCTGGTCGGCGACGGGCGCGTCGGCAGGCCAGCAATCGACCTGGTCGGGGCTCGTGCAGGTCGCGATCGGCGCGCCGTGCGGGCCGGGCGCAGGCTTGGTACAACCGGCGACGGACAGCCCCAACGCGACCAGCGCCAGCTCGACGCCGAGTTTGCGACGCTGAAGGGACGGAGCCATCAGAACCTCTTGGATGGAGGATCGCGTTGGCTGGGACCTTCGAATGCCGCGCAAACGCTGTCAATTCGCGGGCAGCCGCGCTCCGACAACAAGCGGTCGGCGCCGACGATCACCCGCGGGGCGGGGACACTCGGCGCCGGGCCGCGAAGAGAAAAAAGAGAGCCCGCGCTCGATTTGCGGGTCCGGCGCGGGCTCGACGCTAGGAACGAATGCGTGCACTCCCCCCGGTATGCACCCGCACGCGTTCCAAGTGTATGTGGGACCCCTCCGATCATCTCGGATGGAGTCCGGTTCGCGACGCGCCTGGGAGGGTGCCGTCACGGCGTCGCGCGAGGCGCGCTTGGCGCTGCCCCGGGGCGACTGCTTAATGCCTGGACACTTACTGGTTCGGATCCCTCGCGCCGATTCATGAGCTTTTTTTTCGAGGCGCGCGGCTCGCGCGACTTGTCACGCGCAGCGCCGCGGAGTACGCGCTCGGCGTCATTCTCGGAGGTTGCCCGTGTCGACGCCGCTATCGCCCGATGCCCAACGTTTCGTGGAGCTTCCCGCGGAGCGCGTGGGCGACTTCGCCGCCGTGCGCGCGCTCGTCGGCGCCCTCGCCGCGTCCGATGCGCAAGCGCTCGTGGCCCACCTGACCGCCGTGCGTCAGCGCCTGCACCTCGAGGCGCTCGGCGAGGTCACGGCCCACAAAGACGTCAAGAAATCCGCCCGCCAGGCGGCCTACAAGCTCAAGTCGGCCGGCGTCGGCGGCGTCCTCGCGCGCCCCGCCGGCATCGACATGACGATCGCCGCCGAGCTCGACAAGACCTGCATGGTCGTCGCGCCCGGGCTCGACGGGCACACGTGGATGGTCCTCGCGACGTTGCCCGGCGCTGGCGGCGGCGAGATCGACGTGCGCAGCCGCGAGAAGGGACCGCGCCTCGACGTCATCGACGAGCTCGCGATCGGGCGCCTCAAGAAGGTCTACCTCGAGGTCAGCGCCGATGCGCGCCTCCAGAAGCCCATCCTCGTGCATGCGAGTCTCGGCGCGCGGCTCATTCGGCGCTATGCCGAGAGCCTCGCGCGCACCGGCGGCGATCTGCCGAACAAGCTCACGCACTTTCTTGGGTGGGCCGATCGGGCCGAGGCACTGGGCGCCAAGCCCAACGACGCGTCGGCGCGCCGGCGGATTTCCCCGGTGGCGGCGCCCGTGACGCGCACCCAGTTGGAGACGCTGGCGGCCCACCCGCTGGTCGGCTACCTCGCTCCATCGGAGAGCGCGCTCGATGTGATCGAGGTCGCGTTCAAGCCGCTCATGCACTCCGACGACGTCATCGAGGAAGGGGACTTCCGGACGCGCCTGGCGAGCCTCGTCGACGACGCGGCCGACCGCTGGATGGCCGACAAGGCGGCGCGCGCCAACGCGATCGCGTGGATGGATGACACCGCCGACGTCCTCATGGCGAGCGGCGAGGACGGGCTCGCGGCGGTCGCGCTCGGGATCGCCGACGAGTTCTCGATCTATGAAGGTGCGGGCCACGCGATGGGGCTCGCGCAGTTTGTCTTCGCGCACGCCGTCGACGCCGACTCGGCGTGGAACCACCGCATGGCGCACATCCGCGGCGAGGCCCACCACGAGGGGCACGAGGGGCACGGGGGGCACGAGGGACACGGCGCGGGGCACGGCCACGACCACGCGCACGACCACGCGTAAGGCGGGTGCGCGCGTTACCGAGCGACCGCTCGGCTTTTGCGTGACGACCGCTCCCGAGACGTGCTAGTCGCCGGGCATGGCCAATAACGCCTTCGAAGCAGCACTCTTGCGACAGGCTCTGGTGGGGTTCGCGGCGTGCGCGGAGGCGCTGTTCCCCGAGAACGATTACGGCGCCCCGGATTGGCGTGCGACCGACCTGGTCGCGCGCGCCGAGACGTGGTGGCAGGCGATGCCGCCGGCGGCGCGCAAGATGGTGATCGCCATGTTCGCGGCGATCGAGGTGGGGGGGCCGGTGCTCGCGCCCGGGTTCCGGCGCTTCTCGCGCTTGCCGCCCGAGGAGCGGCGCGCGCTGGTCGCCCGCTGGCGCTCGTCGCCGCTCATGCCGCTCCGGTTTCTGGGCGATGCGGTGAAGTCGTCGATGACGATGATCTACCTCTCGCACCCGCTCGCGATGGCCTACATCGGGGTCACGACGACGGCGTGCCCGACCGAGGCGACGCATTACTTCCAGGCCAAGCACGTACCGTTCGTGAAGACGGCGGGCACCGAGGCCAAGGGCGAGGGGGCGGCGCAATGACCAGCCAGGCGACGGCGACGAAGATCGGCGGGATCTGGGGCTTCGACAAGGTGCGCCACGGCTACGAACTGGAGGCGGACGTGGTCGTCGTCGGCTCGGGCCCGGGCGGGGCGGTCGCGGCCGACAACCTCGCGGCGGCCGGGATGCGGGTCGTGCTCGTGGAGGCCGGACCCCAGGTACGCCCCGAGGACATGACGGTCGCGCCGCCGCTCTTTCTGGCGAAGTATTATTGGGAGGGCGGCACGCGCATGGTCGCGGGGTCGACGCCGAACCCGTGCATGCAGGGGCGCGCGCTTGGCGGCTCGACCGTCATGAACAGCGCGATCATGCTGAAGCTGCCGACCTGGGTGCGCGACGCGTGGGCGGCCGACGATGGGGTCGGCGCGGTCGTCCACAGCGCGGGGTTCGAGCGCGCGTTCGAGCGAGTCTTCGCGCGGACGAACACGGTGCCGACGCCGATGACGGTGCTCGGTCGGCGTAACGAGCTCGTGCGCGACGCGCTCGCGAAGGCGGGGTTGAACGGGGTGCCGCTGCCGCGCGCCGTGAAGGACTGCGACGGCTGCGCGGACTGCATCACGGGGTGCCACACCGAGCGCAAGCAGTCGATGGACCGCGCCTACATCCCGGGGATCGTGGCCAACGGCGGGATCGTTTGTACCCATAGCAATGTCGATCGGATCCTCGTCGAGAAGGGACGCGCGGTCGGCGTGACGGGCACGGTCGTCGATCTCGCGACGTGGCAGAACGTCGCGCGCTTCACGGTGCGGGCGCCGCGCGTCATCGTCGCCGGCGGCCCGGGGCACACGGCGGTCCTCCTCTTGAAGAGCGGGATTACCGGCGGCGGGCGCGTCGGCAAGACGCTGTACGTGCACATCACGGGCGCCGCGACCGCGCGCATGGAGGAGATCGTCGAGCCCTGGCGTGGGGCGACGCAGGGCTGGGGCGCCATCTCGGATGAGATCCACGGGCTCAAGTACGAGTCGCTGTGGGCGGCGCCGAGCCTCATCGGCGTGAACATGGGCGGGCTCGGGCACCAGTTCCTGCGCGAGCTCGACAACCTCAAGCACACGACCGTGATTGCCTGCGTATGCAAGGCCAAGGTCAACGGTAACGTCAAGATCCGGCCCGACGGGCTGCCGCTCTATTGGATCAATGTGCCGGACCGCGAGCTCGCGCCGCTCATGCGTGGGCTGAAGACGGCGGCCGATGCGCTGCTCGGGATCGGCGCGCGCTGGGTCGGGACGTCGGTTTGGGGCGTGCCCGAGCGCATGCGAACGACGGCGGACACCGAGGCGCTGCTCGCCAAGCGCGTCAAGCCGCATCACTGTCATATGACCTTCAACCACATCTTCGGGTCGTGCAAGATGAGCGCGGATCCGAAGCGCGGGCCGGTCGACCTGCGCGGTGCGGTGCGAGGCGTGTCGGGCGTTTGGGTCACGGACTCGAGCATCTTCCCGGAGGCGTCGGCGGTGAATCCGCAGGCGACGATCATGGCACTCTCGGACGTGATCTCGCGCGGCATCGGCGACATGGCGGCCTGAGGGCGCGCGCGCTGATCGTGGCGATCGGTGGCCGCTTCGCCCTACCCTTGCAGCTCACACCGACTAGGCGTATAGGTATGCGCATGCCCCGCATGCAGCTCTACCTTCCCGACGAACTCTATGAACTCGTCAAGTCTCGCGGCCTCGCAGCCTCGGAGCTCCTGCAAAATGCGGTAAGGGCCGAGGTCAAGCGTCTCGACCTCCTCGCAAAGACCGACGACTACCTCGCCCGGCTCGCGGCAGACGTCGGCCAGCCGACCGCCAAGGACCACGAACAGGCGGCGGCTCTCGCGCGACGCATCGAACGACGACCCGCGCGCAAAGCCGGCTAGGCGCACATGCTCGTCCTCGACTCGGGCGGCGTGAGTCGCCTCGCCGAACGCTCGCGCGCCACGCTGGCTCTGGTCATGGCCCTCAGAGAACGAGGGCTGTGGCCACCCCTTGTCCCGTCTGTGGTCCTCGTCGAGTCGCTGCAAGGGCACGCCGGTCGAAATGCTCACGCCAATGCCTTCCTCGAGACATGCGACATGATCGAGCAGGTTCCCGAGCGACTTGCTCGACGGGCGGCCTGGCTTCGCCGAAAGGCGCAGCGCGGATCCGCCGTCGACGCCCTCGTGGTCGCACTCGCGGAGCCCGATGGCGTCGTGCTCACCAGCGATCCCAACGACCTCTCTGCACTCGCCGAGTTCGCATCGCGGGTCCGAATCGAGCGCATCTGACCCCTCGCGTAGCCGCGTGTGAGGGTCACTCCCACCGCCTTGCGCGCGGGCCGGTCAGGCGGTCGGCGAGCCCGCGGCCGCTGCGATCGCGGCGAGATCGGCGGGGGGCACGACGATACCGCGCGCGGCGAGCGGGCTGACGACGTGGCGCAGCGCGGCGGCGACGAAGGCGGCATCGAAGCGGTCGCAGGCCACGACGCCGAGCCCGCTCTGGGCGCACGCCGCGCCACCGCCGCCGAGCAGCGGCGCGAACGCCGCGAGCGCCTCGCCGGCCACGCGTCCAAGGTGCGCGCGGGCTTCGTCGGTCAGGCGATCGTCGGCCCAGTCGAGAAACCACCAACCGAGCTGCGCGTGCGGCGCCTCGTCGGCGATGATCGTGGCGAGCGCCTCGGCGATGAGCGCGCTGCCCGCCAGCTCGCGGCTCAGCTTCAGGATCGGTACGGTCATGGCCTCGCCGACGCACGAGCCGCGCACAGCCAGCTCGGCGGCCGCGAGCAGCGGATCGGGGGTCGTCGCGGGACGCACGAGGCGCCTGAGGTCGACCTCGAGCGCCACCGCGCCGCCGAGCTTGGTCGCGAGGCGCGCGGCGAGCTCCGTGTGGATCACCTCGTCGACGACGAAGTCGCCCGCGGCAGCGACCAGATCGATCGGGGCCCCGGCGGCGAGCAGGCGATGGACGAGCTCGCCGAACGAGGCCGCCGCCGCGTACTCGCTGAAGGCCGTGCGGGTCCAGAGCACGCGCGCGTCGAGCGCGTCCGTCGGCAGCGCTTCGCCCCACGGGAGGCGGTCGACCCACGCGCGGCGCGGCGCGAGGCGTCGCTCCCAGGGACCGCCGAGCAGGCTCACCACGAAGGCACCGCGACCGCCCTCGCTCATTTCTCGTGTCGCTCGCTGGAACGAACGTGGGCACAGAACGCGCTCGGCTGGAACATCACGCCCTTGGTCGCGAGGTTGCCAACGAGCGGGTAGCCCGCGGCGTCGCAAAGCGGTCGAAAGGTCTTCACGTCGGCGAGGACGGCGTCGCGGCTCTTGCTCGTGAGGTCCTCGCGCAGAGCGAGGAGGCGGGGATCGACCTTGGTATCGGGAGGCGGCGGCGCCGGGGCGGCCTGGGCATCGCTTGCAACAAGAAGCAAGGATGCGCTGGACATGAGAACGGCGGCTACGACGCGGCGGCGCTGGCTCATCGAGATCTCCTTGGACGCTGTGACAGTCTGACGGACGGTCCCTGCCAATGCGAGAGGCGGGGCGGGCTATTCCGCACAACCATGCGGCGCCGGCGTTTGTCGCGCCGCGGAGCCCGCTAGGCGAGATGGCCGGCTCAGAGTGGTTCGTCGCACGCTGACGAAGCATCGCCGGTCCGGACGGCGTACCAGTCGACCTCCTCCTGACAGCAGTTGTACTTCGACATGCTGCCGGTGATGTGGAGACGGTCCCCGTCGGGCGCGACGCTCACGTCGAGCGAGAAGTTGTTTCCGCCCCCGATGATGCGGGCAGCGCCCGTGTCCGCCCGAATGAAGAAGGGCTGGCAGATGGGCGAGGTGTCCGCGAGGTACGACTCGCATCCGGTCCCGGCATTGCGGCAGCCATACTTGAACCGGGAGCGAATGAGTCTGCCGTCCGCCGTGACAATGAGCGAGAGCGCTGCGTTGGACGACGATGAGTTGGCCGAGTAGAGCCCTGCGGGGAGCTCGATCGGCGTGTTGAGGAGAGCCTCGGCCTCGGCGTCGTCCGATTCATCGAAGATGTGGTTGCCGCAGGCTGGGCTCACGTCGATATCAACCGACGCGCCGACATCTTCGAAGCGTCGCACGACGGGACCGACACAGGGCATGCTGCTGAGAGCGACGCGATACGCGTGATGGGGCTCGAGCAGGTCGGGCCAATCGAAGGTGTAGGTGTCTTGGCCGGGCGCCGTCTGAAGGATCTTCCAGCCGACCCGCGACCCGCGCGTGTCGTCATAGACCGCGGCAATGAGCTCGTAGCTCGCTTGACCCATGTATTCCGCGAGCGCGCGAATGCCCGAGCCGTGGAGCGTCAGCGAATGGGTTTGGGCACTCGACACGTCGGATTCCGCGGGCGACGCGTCGTCTTCGTCGGGGGGTGCGACCTCCTCTGGGGCGGGGGGAGCGACCTCGTCTTGGTCGAGCGAAACGGTTTCCGAGAGCGCGTCGTTGGCCGCGAGCGCGTCACTGTCAGATTCCGGTGATGGCGCGCAGCCGCCGGCAGCGAGAAATCCCCCCAAGAGCATCCGGAAAAAGGTCCTTGTCATGCGCCCCCCGCTGAGTTGCCGATCCGGTTAGCGGGAAGCTTCGTCTGACGCTAGACCCTCGACATCACGGCGTTCTTCGAGACGCGCAACCCGGTCGAACGAGCACGCGCGGACGGGTGCGTGCGTCGCGTCGGATAGCCGGGCGCCTGACGGGCGGACGGTTGTCGCGCCGCGGAAGTGCCGGTACCGTCGGCGCCGCGTGCGGCGAGCGTTGGTCCACCCACCGTCACGCGGACACGCCGGGACGGGGAGGCTGGATGCTCGGAACATCGATCGATCGCGGCGACCGAGGCGAGCTGCGCATCGTCGAGCGCCTGGTGGGCGCCTTCCCCAGGGGCGTGTATCGGGCCGTCGATCGGACGCGCGGCACGCCGCACCTGCTCGGCGTCGCGCGCCTCGACGACGCGACGGCCGACGCGCTCGGGGCCGCGTGGCCGGGTGAGGGCGACGCGAGCGCGCTTGCGCCGCTTGCCGGAGCGCCGGGCCACTGGACGGTCGTCGAGCCCGAGGGCGCCGGGGCTCCCCTCGCCCACCTGTTGGGTGAGCGGCATACGCTGCAGACCGCGCTCGGGCTGGTCGCGCGGCTCCATGTGCTCGTCGCGGCCGGCGGCGATCGGCGACCCGGGCGCTTCCATCCGGCGCTCATGCGCGTGACGGTCGCGGCGAACGGGCTCACGCTCACGTCGGTGTCGACCCGTTGCGTCGAGTTGATGGAGCGCGCGCTCGGGGAGTTTTCGATTCCACTCTGGGGCCCGACCCTCTTTGCGCCCGAGTGCCTCCACGGCGGCCGCGTTCCGACAGCCGCGTCGCAGGTCTTCTCGAGTGCGGCGCTGCTGATGTGGCTCGTGCATGGGGTGCCGCCCTTTGGCACCTCGCCGCTCGAGGAGTCGCGGCGCGTGGCGGCGAACGCGCCGACGTTGCGTCCGATGCTGGCCCATCTCGATCCCGCCATGGACGACGCGTTCGCGCTGGCGCTCGAGCCCACGCCCGCGGCGCGCCCGCCGCTCGAGGCGTGGACGCAGGTGCTCGCGGAGATGGCCGAGGCGCACCTGCCCGATCTTCCGAGGCCGGCGCGCCCGGCGAAGTTCGATCGCAAGCACGTCTTGGCGCGCGCGACCGACTTCCTCGCAGGCGGCGCGGACCCGTCGCGCATCCTCCTCGACGCGGTGATCGAGGCGCTGCAGGCCGCTCGCCACCAGGGCCCCATCCTCGAGGCGGCGCGCTCCGACTTCCGCGACGTCGCGCGCGCGATTCTCGCAGGCCTCGCGACGCCCGTCGGCGCCGAGGTGACCGTCCGCTTTCGCGGGCGGGCCGTCCAGATGCCGGGGGGACACGCGCCGTTTCCGCCGTACGCGCTCGCGCTGATCTGGGCGGTCGCGACGGCGCTCGGCGAGGAGATGGTGCTCGAGGCGCTCGCGGCGTTCGCGCCGCCGGCCCATGACGTAGCCCATGGCGATGACCCGCATTGGCGCTTTCTCGCGTGCATGCAGGCGCGCCTCCGCGGCGAGAGTTGGCATACGGCGGCCCAGGCGTTGCTCGTGAATCCGCCGCCCGCGCGCTTCCCGGGTTACGCGTCGCCGACGCCGTGGCTGGCGGCGCTGCTCGCGATCGACCCGATCGACCCGCCGCATGGCACGCCGCCCGCGACATTTGCATTGAGCGACAAGGATGCAATCCAGGGCGCGCTCGCGGCTTGCCTGGCGCAGCACACGGCGTACGCGGGCGACCCGGCGAGCGACTCGGTCGACGGCGCGGCGGCCGAGGTCGATTGGTTCACGCTGGCCCTCCTCGAGCTCGCCAAGGCCCGCGGCCTCGCGATTCCTCTTGAAGGCGCGGCGCTCCCGCGTTGGCCGGCCGTCCTCTTCGTGAGCGCGGCGCCGCTCGACCTCCTCGCGCAGGTCCCGCGCACCGCGACGCTCATCCTCGACCGCGGGATCTCCACACCCACCCCGGGGGGGAATGGGGTCAGCCCGTCCCACATCGAGGTCACGGGCGAGGGGCACGTTCGCGCAGTCTTCGGGCGCGGCCGTTTCGAGTGCGGCTTCGTCGCTGGCATCGGACGCAAGCGCGCCCGTGCCCTCTTCGCCATCGCGGACCGCCACCGCCACGCGCTGAGTGCGACGCGCTGGGACGCCGCCCCGTGCGCCGCCGGCATCGGCGCGCGTGACGCGCTGCTCGGCCTGCGCTTCGACGGCGAGACGCATTGGTGGCGCCTTCCGGACGACGCGCCATGGGTGACGACGCTGGTGGCGGACCTCGAGGCCGCGGCGAACCCACCTGGGGGAATCTAGGCGCCTGAGCGGCTTGCGCGGCGCGCCAAACTTGGTAGGTTCGGCGCGTCGTCACCTATCCACGCTCACGCTCGCGGAGATTCGCCATGTCTGTTCCCGCCCCCAGGGGTCTCGCTCTCACCGGTTCGATCATGTTTATCGTCGTGGGCGCCCTCGCGCTCATCGGCGGCATCATGGTGCTGGGCATGCGCGGCCCCGACTTCATCAAGATCGTCGGCATCGTCAGCGCGATCATCGGCGTGACCGGCGTCGTCCTCGGCTCGATCGGCTGCACCATCAAACCCGGCGTCATCCTCGCGAATGCAATCATCTTTTCGGTGATGACGCTCCTCTCGCTGGTCGGCCTCGCCGGCGGCCGCGTCGGCCCAATCCAGATCATCGGCCTGCTGCTCTACGCCACGACGACGGTCTTCCTCTGGGTCGGCTTCCCGCAGGCCGCGCGCTACAAGCGCGCCCAAGAAGAAGGCGAGGGCTGATCCATGACGCGCATCTTCGATGACAACGCCCTCTCGATCGGCCGCACCCCG
>SXIE01000248.1 GCA_005772945.1 Pseudomonadota bacterium | reverse complement strand
GTTGACGCCGTCGCCCGTCATCGCGACGCGCAGGCCCCGCCGCTGCATCGCGCGCACGATGCGCAGCTTGTGCTGAGGGACGGCGCGCGCGACGATCGTGACGTCGGCGACGCGCGCCTCGAGCCCGGCGTCGTCGAGCGCGTCGAGCTCGGCGCCGAGCAGCACGTGCTCGCTGTCGATGCCGGCCTCACGCGCGATGGCGCGTGCCGTGTCGACGTGGTCGCCGGTGATCATGACGACGCGCACGCCCGCCTTGCGACAGTGCGCGACGGCCGCCGGCACGTCGGGGCGCAGGGGGTCGACGAGCCCGACCAGGCCGACGAACGCGAACGCGAGCGCGTGCGGGTGCTCGGGGGCCTCGCCGGGCACGACGGCGCGGGCGACCCCGAGGACGCGCAGCCCGCTCTGCGCCATGGTGGCGGCCCGATCGGACCAGAGCGCGAGCGGCGCGGGCTCGAGGTGACAGAGATCGAAGACGGCTGCGGGCGCGCCTTTGGTCGCCGCGGTCAGGTGGCTGTCGCCCGACCGCCAGACATGCGTGACCGCCAAGAGCTCGCTCGTGAGCGGGTACTCACGCGTATCTTCCCAGGCCGCGTGCAGGTGCTCGGTGTCGGCGAGCGTCTGGCGCCCGAGCGCGAGGAAGGCCTTCTCCATCGGATCGAACGGATCGCGCGGGCACGCCAAGATCGCATACTCGAGGAGCTCGTGCACCGCTTCGGGTAATTCTTCGAGCCCCTGGACCGCCCGTGGGGCTGGCTCGGACACCGACCATAACTGCCCGACGGTCATCCGGTTTTCGGTGAGGGTCCCGGTCTTGTCGGTGCAGAGGACATCGATGACCCCGAGCGTCTCGACGGCCGTCGTGCGTCGCGTCAGGACCCCGTGGCGCGCGATGCGCCGCGCGCCCAACGCCAGAAAGAGCGTGAGCACGACCGGGAACTCCTCGGGCAGGAGCGCCATCGCGATCGTGAGCCCCGCCAGCGCCGCCTGGATCCACTCGCCACTCTCCAGGCCGCGCAGGATCATGACGAGCACGGCGAGCGCGAGGCCGCCCACGGCCATGATGCGCACGAGGCGAGAGACCTCGCGCTGCAGCGGCGTCCGTTGCCGCTCGATGTCCTTGAGCGAGGCCCCGATGCGCCCGATCTCGGTGCGCGCGCCGGTCGCCAAGACCTCGGCCACGCCGCGCCCCGAAACGACCAGCGTCCCCGAGTAGAGCCAGCTCGTGCCGTCGCCGCCGGGCGGGCCCATCGCGCGCTCGCCCGGGGCGGTGCGCTTGTGGACCGGGACCGACTCGCCCGTGAGGATCGATTCGTCGGCGGACAGCGAGACGCCTTCGCGTAGGACGGCGTCGGCCGGCACGCGGTCCCCCTCGCCCACGCGGATGAGGTCGCCGGACACCAGCTCGGCCGACGCGATCGTGCGCGCGACGCCGTCGCGCAGGACCTGGGCGCGCGGGCTCGTGAGGTCGCGCAGGGCCGTGACCGCTTTCTCGGAGCGCGCCTCCTGCACGATCGTGATGCCGGCGACCGCGAACACGGCGACCGACAGCGTGAGGCCCTCGCCGAGATCGCCGAGCGCCAGGTAGAGCGCGGCGGCGACCATCAAGAGGATGAACATCGGCTGGACGAGCACCTCGACGAGGACGCGCCAGAACGTCCGGCGCTCGCCCTTGGGAAGCGTGTTGGGGCCGTCGGTCCGAAGGCGTCGGGCGGCTTCGGCCTCCGCGAGCCCCTCGTGGGCCGGCGCGGGCGCGGGCGCGAACTCAGGGTCGGGCGCGTTCATCGCGCCACCCTCGCACGCCGCGGAGGCTCACGAAAGCGCGCGAGCGTCCTTCAGCCTGCGAACACCGTGCGGAGAAGCGCAATCTCGGAGGGCTCGCCGAGAACGAGCAGCGCGCCCCCGCGGACGACGCGCGCCTCGTCGATCGGGTGGTACGCAAAGACCGGGCTCTTTCGCCCGCGCAGCCCGAGCACGACGCAGCCGGTCGTAGCTTGGATGTCGAGGTCCCCGAGGCGCCGCGCCTTACGCCGCGCGCCCCCGAAGACACCACCCTCGAGCGGGACGATCGCGAGCTGCTCGAGCCGGTCCCAGGTCGCCTCGAGTCCGGCCGCGAACTGCACCAGCTCGGGGTGAATCGCGAGGTGCGCCAGGTGCACGCCGCCGATCTCGCCGGGGTTCGTCACCGCCGCGCCGACGGCGCGCAGGCGCTTGGCTTCCTCCCAGGTCCCGACGCGCGCGACGACGCGGGCCCGCGGGTTCGCGTGGTGCACGATGGCCGCCAGGAACAGGTTGTCGCGCAGCGGCTGGAGCGCCGAGACGAAGCCGCGCGCGGTCTGGAGATCGGCCCGCGCCAGCGTCGCGCGCTGAGCGAGGTCACCGACGATGCGCGAGAAGCGTCCGGCGGGCACGTCGATGAGCGCGAGGTGGGCTTCGTTGCCCTCGACGACGAGCACCTCGACGTCCTGCCGGAGCAGCTCGCGGACGACGGCGCGCCCGACGGCGCCCGCGCCCGCGACGATCACGTGCCCACGCCGGGCATGACCCTGCTGGCCGAGGGGTATGGCGGCGGCATCGCCAGGCCGCAGGGCCGAGACGATCTCGGTGAGCGGCGCGCGCGGCGGCGCGACTGGGCGCGGGCTCGCGAGCAGCTCGGCGACGGCGCGACGCTCCTGCCGCGTGCCGTGCACGAGGAGGATGTCGCCGAGCAGGAGCCGCACCTCGGGCCCGGGGCGAAACGTGAACGCCTGGCGGTCGTCGCCGCCGGCGCGGCGATGGCCGATGACGAGCGCGTCGGTCGCGCCGATGTCGAGCACGCCGAGCGTCTGGCCGATGGCCCCGGAGCCCGCCGGCACTGCGACCTCGGCGACCTCGCGCTTGAAGGCGTCGCCCGCCAGGAGGCGCGCCGTGAACGCCGTCAGCTCGGGGCGCATCAGGTCGTTCGCCATGCGCGTGCCCGAGAGGGCCGGCGGGTAGACGATCGCCTCGGCACGGACGTCGGCGAACATGTCGGCGTTGGCCGGGTCGACGAGCCGCACGATGAGGCGCAGCGCGGGATTCAGCTGGCGCGCCGTGACGCAGAGCAGGAAGTTGTCGCGGTCGTCGGCCAGCGCGGCGATGAGGGCGCGGGCCTGATCGATGCGGACGGCTGCAAGGATGGCCTCGTCGGCGGCGTCGCCCACGGCGAAGAGGATCTTGGGGCCGAAGCGGGCGACCAGGTTCTCGACGCGCTCGCCGTCGCGGTCGACGCCGACGACGGGCGTGCGCGAGAGGTGCAGCTCGCGGAAGGCGTGCGAGCCGACGCGCCCGAGGCCGCACACGACGACGTGCTGTTCGAGGCGGGCGAGGCGCTTGCGCAGGCCGCGGCGCCAAAAGCCGTAGAGGACGTCGCCCTCGACGACGAACGCGGCGGCGGCGGCGAGGAAGTAGAGAATGGTGGCTCCGCCGAAGAAGATGAGGCCGATCGTGAAGACGCGCATCGCGTCGTCACGGATGGGGATCACCTCGGTGAAGCCGACGGTCGAGATGCTGATGACCGTCATGTAGAGCGCCTCGACGACCGAGTGCTCGCCGGTCGCGAACTCCCAGTAGCCGTAGGTGCCGACCGCGAGGACGATCACGACGCCGACCGCGGCACGCACGAGCCGCACCCAGCGCGCGTTGCGCTCGGCCATGGCGGCGACGTT
This sequence comes from Pseudomonadota bacterium, assembly GCA_005772945.1. Next base: position 6,764 of record SXIE01000248.1, on the reverse strand, counting down.
CGCGACGGTGCCGCCGAGGCGAAAGACTCCATTTCCCGAGCCCGAGCGAACGTCCACGGGCCCATGCTAGCCCGTGGCGGGGGGATCGTCCAACGGCGCTGTCAGAGGCACTTGGCGCCGATGCGCGCGCCGAGTGTCGCGTAGCACTTGCTCGGCGCCTCTACGGTGAAACAGGTCGCGTGGTAGCAACCGCAGAACCCACGCGCCCCGATCACCGGCAGCAGCGCCGTGTCCCCGACGCTCATGTAGGTCGGCACGTCGCTGTAGATCACCGCGACGCGCCCGGTCGCGCACCAGCCGTCCACGGTCGTGACGGCGGTATTGTTCGCGGTGCGCCAGAGGTCGTTGTTGGTCGCGGTCGCGGCCAGCTTCTTGGTGACGTTGGCGGCGGTCGTCGCGGGCCTCACGTAGTTCGGGTCCACGTACGCGCAGTACTCGCCGGCCTCGCCCGTGCAATCGAATGGGTCGCCAACGGCCGTGTCGTTCTTCTGCCATGGCTGCGACATGCGCACGAAGAAGTCCTGCCGCGCGCGCTCGGCGTCGCCGGCGGCATCGGCGACGTAGCGGAGCATCGCGAAGCGCTGGGTGACGCCGCAGTGCGTCTTGACGACGAACTTCACCTGGTCGCGCCCCACCTTCTTGCAGAAGTCGTAGGCGATGCGCTCGAAGTCCGCCGCCCACTCGGCGTGGCCGATCGAGCGGGCCCACGCCTGGTACTCCGGCCGCACCAGGGCAAGCGCGGCCGACCGCGAGGGCGCGCGGCCACCGTCATCCACCGTCAGGCGCGGAGGGTGCGACGATTCGTCGATGGCGCAGGCGGCGCCACCATCGACGAGCCAGCCCTCGACGAGTTCGATCACCGCGGCCTTCACCGCGTTCGGCGTCGAGGGCTCCCAGCACTCCTCGAACGCGGCCGGACGGGGCGCCCCCGCGTCGAAGTCACAACCGCCATGCGTGCAGCGCGGCGGCGCTGCGAACGCTGGCTCGAGGCTCGTCGTGAGTGCCGCGATGAGGATGATGAAGCGCAACACGTCGCACCTCGCGATCGAGCGTGAGAGGCGGAGTCCAGCGACGCCGGTTCGAACCGATGGCTTGAGGCGAGGTTAGCATGGGTCGACCTCGCGAGGAATCGCTTGACGTCGCCTGCGGCTCGGCACTCGCGTCCGGGCCATGATCCAGCCGCGAGCTCAATCCCCACGCGCGCGTGCGTGGCGAGGTCGGCACCCTCGCGTGCGGCTGCGCAGGTGCTGTTCTGCCAGCGCTCTGAGTTGATCGACGACCCGGTCGCGATCGTCGTAGCCCAGCCCATCCGTCGAGATGAGCGGCAATCGCCGCACGCGCATCGGCCCCGGGCGGACGCGCCAGTGCCCGTGCGGAAGGCGGTCGCGCGCACCTTCGAAGATGACGGGTAGAATGTCGGCGTTGCCTTCGATCGCCATCACGACCGGCCCCTTTTTGTAGGGCTGCAGGGCGCCATCGAGACTGCGACGGCCCTCGATGGAAATGTAGTAGCAGGCCCCGCGTCGCAGGTCCCGGGCCGCGCGCCGAAGCTGCCTCTTGGCTTGGGCGGGCCACTGGCGAACGATGACGCGCCCGCATAGCGCCTGGACCCAGCCATAGAACGGGATCAGCGTGAACTCGAGGTTGACCACGCTTCTGAACGCTCGCGGACACGCGCACGGGGCGATGAGCGTTTCGATGAGGCTCGCCTGGTTGAGGCAGACGACCACGAGACCGCGGCCCGGGTAGGCGCCGTTCGGATCGTCGCGGCTCACCTCGAGCCCGAGCAGCCGGAAGTCGATGCGGCAGAGACCTACCAGCAACCAGTGGGCCGCGGTCGACGAGACGAGCGACAGCGGCATGCAAAGCGACAGCAGCACCGCGTTGATCGGCAGCACGGCCATCCAGCGCGCGAGACTCGACACGAAGGCAGGTCGGGGGGGTGCCCGCGTGGCCTCGACGACCGTGGTGGCGTCGCGTTCTCGCGTCTCGGACATGGCAGTGTCACCCGTGGACCGTGGGGCGGGCCTCTGCGTTCTGGTCTCGCGCGACTCCCGCTGTCAATCCGCCTCCGCGTTGGTCACTGAATTGGCCTCTGAGGTCACCCAATTTCAGGCGCGCCGCCCGTGTTCGCGTTTCGGCCCTTGCCGACGAACGAAAGCGCGCCCAAGCTCAGCGCCTTCGTCGGCCAGCGGGTGGGCGCTACGATGCGTGTTTCGGTGGCGATTCTGCGGTCCTACGTCGAGGTCCTCGGCGCGCGGGGAGTTCCGGCGACCGACTTCCTCGGCCGCATCGAATTCCCGTTCGAGGCCTTGCACGACCCGCGGCGCTTTCTGTCCCAGGACGAGATCGCGCGCGCCTCCCGGGTCGCCGTCGAGCTGAGCGGCGATCCGGGATTTGGCCTCCAGCTGGCCAGCAGTGCGGAGCTCACGCAGGCCCTCAACGTCCTCGGTCCGCTCTTGATGAACGGCACGACCCTGCGCGAGGCCGCCGCCGCCTTCGACCAATTCGGGCGCCTCCTCGTCGACGACGTCCGCGCCACGCTGACGGAACACGGAGACGTCGCCCACTACGGGCTCGCGCTTCCGCCGATCGGCGCCTGGGATCAACGCTTTCTCACCGAGGTGGTCCTGGCGCTGAGCGTGCGCGTGGGTCGCAGCTACGTGTGGGGCCGCCGGCCGATCACCGAGGTTCGCTTCGCCTATCCGCGCCCCGACTACGTCGATGCCTACTACCGCTTCTTCGATGCGCCCCTTTTCTTCGACGCGCCACGCAGCGCGCTCGTCTTCCCGCGCAGCTACCTCGAGACGGCCCATCTGCACGCAGATCCCACGCTCTTTCGGGTCCTGTCCGATCGGGCCAAGGTGATGCTCGAGGCGGCGAGCGCGCCCGATTCGATCGTGCCGCGGGTGCGCGATTTCCTGCGCTCGGCCGACCTCGCGGCGGTCACCGCGCTCGACGTCGCACGCGCGCTCGGGAGCAGCCGGCGCACGGTCAGTCGACAATTGCGTATGCAGGACGTGACGCTGCAAGGGCTGATGGACGAGGTCCGCCGGGAGATCGCGCTGAACCTGATGCGCGACGCCACGTTCCCGCTGAAGCTCGTGGCCGCGCGTCTCGGGTACTCGGAGGCGAGCACGTTCCATCGGCGTTTCCGACGCTGGACCGGCACGACGCCGCTCCGGTTCCGCAGCGACCACCATGCGGAGTCGGAGCGCCGGTCCTCGTCCAAGCGCTAGTCGCTTCGCGGGCGCACGGGCGCACGTGCGGTGGCGTGCTCGGGCGGCGGGTCGCTCCGGTCCATGGTTTGGCCGAAGCGGTCACTTCCGAGTGGCGCGCGGGCTGCTATCTGAGGCCACGTCGCACGCCAGGCCGCGCGTCCCACTCCTTCCAGTCGAGAGCGCATGAGCCACCTCATACCCCCGTCGCGAGCCGCCGCGACGACGCACGGCCCCGTCCGCCTCCCGCTTCGATACGCGGACACCACCGTGGTCCAAGCCTTCTACTGGCTCGACGCCGAGCGCGCCGACGCGGCACTCCGCGCGACCGGCACCATCGCCGCGCGCTTCGACGGGCGCGCGCTCGCGGGGCTCGCCCTCTACGATTACGGCGCGTCCACGATCGGGCCCTATCGCGAGTGCGCCGTCGCGGTGGTGGGCGTCCCGCGCGGCGGCCCGGCGCCTCGGTGGTCGTGGTTCGACCAGCTGCGACGATCCGATCGACGCGCCAGCGGGTTCACGGTCCTGCAGCTACCGGTGACCTGCGAGGCGGCGCGCAGCGCGGGGGTCGAGCTCTGGGGCTACCCGAAGTTCGTGACCGCCATCGAGGTGTCGCTCGCCGGCGGCCGCGTGCGTGCGACGGTCGCCGATCCGGATGGAGGACCGCCGCTGCTATCGGTGGAGGGCGTGCTGGGGGGCGGTCTCCGGCTGCCACTCCTGGACTACGTCAGCCATTCGCGGCGCGGCGACGACATGCTCCGCACCATGGTGAGCGTGCGCGGTCGGGGGCGGACGGGGCGCGGCAAGCGCATGGTGGTCCAGATCGGTGACACGGGGCGGCCGTTCACCGACACCCTCGCCGCGCTGGGGCTCGGCGAGCGCAGGCCGTTTCTCTGGCAGGCCGCGAGCGGTGTCCGCACCGTGCTGCACGAGGGGGTCCGGCTCGCGCCGCATCACTTACACGGGGAGCGCCGATGAACGCCGCCTTTGGGGGCACGCCCCTCGACACCCATGACGCGCTGGGACTGGCCGACCTCGTGCGAAGGCGGGCGGTGTCCCCGCGGGAGCTGCTCGACGACGCCATGGCGCGCCTCGACGCCTGGAACCCGAGCCTGAACGCGGTGGTGACCAAGACCTTCGAGCAGGCGGCACGGGCGGCGCGCGCCATCGAGGGCAACGAGGTGTTCGCGGGCGTTCCGTTTCTTCTGAAGGACCTCGGCCCTGCCATGGCCGGCGTGCCGCTCGCATGCGGCTCCGAGGGCCTCCGCGACTACGTGCCGAGCCATGACGACGAGCTCGTGCGACGCTACCGCAAAGCCGGTCTGCTGATCCTCGGCCGCACCAACACGTCGGAGTTCGGACTCACGCCGGTGGTCGCGTCGCGCCTCCACGGGCCCGCCCGTAACCCGTGGGCCACCACCCGCAACACCTTGGGCTCGAGCGGCGGGAGCGCGGCGGCCGTCGCGGCCCGCATCGTCCCCTTCGCCCACGCCAGCGATGGTGCCGGCTCGATTCGCTTGCCCGCCTCGGCGTGCGGCGTCTTTGGCTTCAAGCCGAGCCGGGATCGGATGCCGGTCGAGGACGGCGCGCCCGAGCTGCTGAGCTGGTTGTCGGTCGAGCACGCGGTCACCCTGTCGGTCCGCGACTGCGCCGCCCTGCTCGACGTAACGGGCGAGCGTGGCCCACCGGCCTCGGTGCGCGGGCAGGAGACGCGGATTCGGCGCGGTTCGCTGCGGATCGCGCTGAGCTTGCGGCCTCTGGTGGCGGCCGGTCTCGCACCCGAGTGTGCCGCCGCGACGCGAGAGACCGCCCAGCTGCTGGAGGACCTCGGACACACGGTCGAGGAATTCGACTTCCCGCTCGACCGGGACCGCTTCTTGGTCGATTTTCTGACCGTCGTGCTGGCGGCGTCCGCGCTGGGGCTCGACTACGCCGCGTCACAGACGGGTCGCCCACTGACCCGCCGGGACGTCGAGTCGGGCACCTGGATGATGGCCCGGCTCGGCGCTCGGATCGGCGCCCTCGAGCTTCACCAGGCCAAGCAACGGCTCATCGCGACAGCCAGGGGCTACCGGGCTCACTATGCCGACCATGACGCGATCCTGACGCCAACCGCCGCCGCGCTTCCGCCGTGGAATGCCGCGCCGCGCGCGAGTTGGGTTGCGGACCTCGTGAACACGCTGGTCGGCGGACTCGGGTTCGCGAAGGCGCTTGCGCTCGAGCCCGCCGTCTTGGCCCGCGTCGGTCAGCCGAGTCTCGGCTACATCGGCTACACCGCGATCGCGAACGTCACGGGACAGCCTTCGATGAGCGTTCCCCTTGCCTGGACCGCGGCGGGAATGCCGTGCGGCTCCCTACTCACGGGCCACCTCGGGCGCGATGCGGAGCTGCTGTGCCTCGCCGCCGATCTCGAGGAGGCACGTCCGTGGAAGAACCGGCGGCCACCCCTGCCTGGAGAGTTCCCGCCAGACCTCGCGTCGGCCGGCCCTGGCGCTGGGCGTCGGGCGGGCAATCCCGGGGAAACGCCTGCGCACGCGTATCAGCCTTTCATCATCTAAGAGGATGTCCCGATGCAGCAGTCCGTCATCATGCCGGTTCCGTTCGCGCGCGAGCTTGACCTCGGCAAGACCCCCGACCCGCGTACGCCGCCCCTTTCCCTCCGTCGCCCGCCCGCCAGACAGATCGTCGTGAGCGACGATCGGCTGCCGCTCCAGCGCGCCTTTCACTGGGAGCGCGAACGGCCCGACGAGGTGTTCCTCGTGCAGCCGATGGGCCGGGGCGAGCTGCGCGAGTGGACGTGGCGCCAAGCGCTGGACGAGGCCCGGCGCATGGCGTCGTACCTCGTTCGCCTCGAGCTCCCGCCAGGCTCGGCCGTGGGGATCATCTCGAAGAACTGCGCCCACTTCGTCCTGCTGGACCTGGCGATCTGGATGGCGGGCCACGTGTCCGTCGCCCTCTACCCGACGCTCGACGTCGAGAGCATCCGCTACGTGCTGACCCACTGCGACGCCAAGGTCCTCTTCGTCGGCAAGGTCGACGACTGGGAACGCCAGCGCGCGGGCGTGCCCGCGGGCATCCATCAGATCGGCTGCACGTTCTCGCCGGCCAGCATCTCCAAGCGCTGGGAGAACATCGTCCGCGACACGCCGCCGCTGGCTGGCAGTCGAGTGCGCCCGGCGTCCGACACCGCGCTGCTCCTCTATACGTCGGGCTCGACCGGACGCCCCAAAGGGGTCGAACACGACTTCCACGCGCTCGCCGCCGCCAGCGCCGCCTGGGGGCACATCTTCCCGCTTGGCCCACGCGAGCGCGTGCTCTCGTATCTGCCATTGGCCCACGCCTTCGAGCGGATCGTCATCGAGGTTCCGGCGTTGGTCTACGGCTTTCGCGTGTACTTCGCCGAGTCGCTAGGACGCCGATCATGAAGCGAGACGCGCGGGGGAGCCGCCATTGCTCGCTGCGTCGATCGACAGCGGTTCCCCGCTGTGATCCTCTGGCACCCGACCGGGCGTTCCGGTCGGTGTTGGAGGTGTCGCATGAAGCCTT
>SXIE01000247.1 GCA_005772945.1 Pseudomonadota bacterium | reverse complement strand
TCCTGCGCGTGCTCCAGGAAGGCGAAGTCCGGCGCGTCGGCGCGTCCAAGGCCATCCGCGTCGACGTGCGCGTGCTCTCAGCGACCCACCGCGATCTGCAGCAGATGGTGGCCGAGGGCCGCTTTCGCGCCGACCTCATGTACCGCATGAACGCGGTGACGATTCGCCTGCCCGCCCTGCGCGAGCGCGGTGACGACGTGGCGTTGCTCGCCCATTTTCTGCTCGGGCGCGCGCAGCGTCAGGCGCGCAAGCGCGTCGCGGGGTTCGCCGCCGATGCGCTCTGGGCCCTCTCGACGCATCGTTTCCCGGGGAATGTCCGCGAGCTCGAGAACGAGATCCTGCGCGCCGTCGCGCTCACGACCGAGGGCGAGTCGATCCACGCGAGCGCGTTTTCCGAAGGCCTGCGCGGCGGGGTGCCGGCCTCGTTCGCGCCCGCCGCTGGCGAGGTCCTGCCCCTCAAAGACGTCGTCGCGCGCGCCGAGCGGGTCGCCATCGACGACGCGCTCCAGCGCAGCAAGGGCAACGTCTCCGAAGCGGCACGCGTCCTCGGGCTCACGCGCCCCGGGCTCTACAAGGCGATGGAGCGCCTCGGGATCCGCTGACACCCGCGCCCGCGCCCCCGCAGCTCGCCGCTTTGAGCTAGGCGGTTCGCCCCGAGCGCGACTATAGTCCGCGCCGTGGGTGTACTCTACATCGTCCTGATGATCGGCCCGTTGATCCTCATCCACGAGCTCGGTCATTACATGGTCGCGCGCTGGATGAAGGTCCACGTCGTCGAGTTCTCGATCGGCATCGGGCCCAAGATCTTCGGCTGGAAGGGCAAGTCCCGCCATCCCACCCTGCCGCCGACGCAGTACGTGCTCGCGCTCCTGCCGTTCGGCGGCTTCGTCAAGATGCTCGGCTTCGACCCGAACGACCCGGTTCCCGAGGGCGCCGAGGCCGTCTCGTTCGGGCGTCGCCCCGTGTGGCGCCGCTTCCTCATCATGATCGCCGGTCCGGCCATGAATCTGGTCTTGCCCTTCTTCCTCTTCTTCATCGTCGGCCTCGCCGAGGGCACGCTGCGCGGCACCACCATCGGCTCGGTCGAGCCCGACTCGCCGGCCGAGCAAGGCAAGCTCCTCCCCGGCGACACGATCATCGGCATCGGCGGCGAGCCCATCCGCTACTGGTGGCAGCTCAGCGGCGCTCTCAGCGATCACGGCGACGCCGACGTCGACATCGAGGTCCTGCGCCTCGGCAAATCCGAGCACTTCAAGGTGCGCCCCAAGATCGTCGAAGAGGAGATCGTCCCCAAGGTCCTGACGCGGACGACCGCGCGCATCGGCGTCATGTCGTCCTACGAGCGCGCGATGGTCGGCGTCATTCCAGGATCGGCCGCGGCCCAGGCGGGGATCCGCTCCTGGGACCGCATCGTCGCGGTCGGCGATCAGCCGGTCGATTACCTCTATCGGCTGTTCGGGCTGCTAGAGCAGAAGCCTAACGAACCGGTCGAAGTGAAAGTCCTGGCCTATGAGTCGGTCCCCGGCGCGGGGCCGGTCGGGATCGCGCTGGCGGTGCCGCGGACGGTCGTCCTGCCGGCCTCGCCGGGCGAGCCGCGGCGCGGCCTCTACTCGGGGCAATGCGTGGTCCACAAGGTGATCCCGGGGTCGCCGGCGGCGCTGCTCGGGCTCGTGCCGGGCGATCGGATCCTGAAGGTCGACGACCGCGCGTGCCGCACCTGGGCGTTCACGGCGACCTATCTCCACCAGCACCGCGAGGCCGTCGTCCAGCTGACGTGGCAGCACGGCGACGTCGTGCAGACCAAGCCGCTCGTCCAGCGCGAGGTCGAGTGGCCGACGGTCATCGATCGCACCGCCAAGACCTGGATCCATGGGATCCAGGTGCAGCAGGACGAGGCCGATCCCGAGCCGATCGCGAACGAGGACCGCCTGACCTTTGCCCTCTACCGCATGACGACGGGGACCTTCGACGCGATCGCCGGGACGCTCGCGACGCTCGGCGGGCTCTTCACCGGGCGCGTGTCGGTGCATGACGGGCTCGGCTCGGCGCCGCTCATCGCGCATCTGGCGGTCCAGGCCGGCAACGCGGGCTGGGACAAATTTCTCGCGCTCATGGCGGGGATCTCGGTCTCGCTCGGGCTCATCAACCTCTTGCCCATCCCGGTGCTCGACGGCGGGCAGATCCTGTTCCTCGCGATCGAGGGCGTCCGTCGCCGCCCGGTGTCGTTGCGCACGCGCATGATCGCGACCTACATGGGCTTGGCGTTCATCGTCGTCCTCATGATCATCAAGTTCCGCGACGACATCGCGCATATCTGGGGCGGCTGAGCGATGGGCGCGCGACCCGCGGGCGCTGCAGGTCCCGTCGCTCCCGCCGCTCCTGTCGGTCCCTACGTCATCGGTATCGAGACCGGCGGCGAGCACCTCGGCGTTGCGCTCGGCGTGGTGCACGGCGTGGTCGGTGCCGCGCGCGTCGAGCTTCTCGGCGAGATGGTGATGCACCGCGGGCGGCGCCACGCGGACGTGGTCCTGGCGTTCATCGATACGCTGCTCACTCAGCAGGATCTCGCGCCGCGCGACATTGGATTGATCGCGGTCGGGCGCGGGCCGGGGAGCTTCACCGGGATCCGCGTTGGCCTCGCGACGGCGCTCGGGCTCGCGGCGGGTGGCGCGCCCGCGACGCCCGCGACGACCGTCTGGCCCGTTTCGAGCCTGGCGGGTCTCGCACAGCACGCGGGCCTTCGAACGCGCGCAGCCGGCGGCACGCTCGCCTTGGTCATGCTCGACGCCCGGCGCGGCGAGGTTTATGGCGGCCTGTATCGGGCCTTTGCCGACCATCCCCCCGAGGTCCTACTTGCGCCTCGTGCGGGGACGTGCGAAGCGGTCCTCGCCGCGGCCGGGGTGGCTCGCGAGCATGCGTTTCGCCAGGTCGCGCCCACCGAACGAGATTGGCTCTGCTTCGGGTCCGGCGCGGTCCAAAACCAGGTGGCTTCACCTGTGCCCGACGACTTTCATATCGCCAGCGCACGGGAGTTGGCACGGCTCGCCGTTTGGGAGTGGGACGCCGCGGGCCGCGATGCCGCGCGCGCGCCCGCCCTCGATGCCGCCTACCTCCGCGCGTCCGAGGCGGAGCGGGCGGCCGACGCGCGCGACCAGGCGGCTGCGCAGGCCGCGACGAACCCCGAGAGCGACTGACCGGACCCGCTAGGAGAACGCACGCCATGGCCTACAAGCACACCAAGTTCATCTTCGTGACCGGCGGCG
>SXIE01000246.1 GCA_005772945.1 Pseudomonadota bacterium | reverse complement strand
CGCAGATCCGCAGCGCAAGCGGGGCCTTCGAGCTCGCGGACGTGGTCGACGCCATCGCCGCCAAGCTCATCTTCCGTCACCCGCACGTGTTCGCCGGCGAGACAGTCGCGGACCGCGACGCCGTCGTCCGCCGCTGGGACGAGCTCAAGCGCGCCGAGGGAAAACCCCAGGGGCCCGCCGGCGTGAGCGAACGCTTCCCAGCGCTCATCCGCGCCGAGAAGGTCGGCAGCCGCGCCGCCAAGGCCGGGTTCGATTGGCCCGACGTCGCCGGCCCCATCGCGAAGGTCCGCGAGGAGCTGGCCGAGCTCGAGGAGGTCGTTGGTACACCAACGATTCCTGAGCCCCCGCGCGCCGCGCGTCTTCACGCCGAGCTTGGCGATCTCCTCTTCGCGGTCGTCAACGTCGCGCGCCACCTGGGCGTGCGGGCCGAGGTCGCGCTCGACGACGCCACCACGCGCTTCGTCCGCCGTTTTGCGCACGTCGAGGACTCGCTCCGCGCCGATGGCCGCAGCATGGAAGATGCCTCCGCGACCGAGCTCGACCGACGCTGGGAGGCGGCCAAAGATGAGCTCGGAGACTGAGCCGACGCCGGGGTCCACGCCGCCGCCAAGCGACGCGCCCCCGTCCGCGCCCGCGAAGCGGGGACGCAGCTCGATCCTTCGATCAGCCAGCGTCATGACCGTGCTCACGCTCATCTCGCGCATCCTCGGCCTCGTGCGCGAGCAAGTGCGCGCGCTCTACCTCGGGACGGGCGCCGGCTCGGACGCCTTCGGTCTCGCCTCGACCCTCCCGAACATGTTCCGTCGCCTCTTCGCCGAAGGCGCGATGACGGCCGCTTTCGTCCCCGAGCTCGCCGATCACGTCGCCCGCTCGACCCCCGAGGAGACGCGGCGCTTCCTGTCGCGCTTCGCGACGCTCCTGACGCTCGCCGTGACCGTCTTCACGCTCATCGCGATCGTGCTCACACCCTGGATCCTCGAGCTGTTCTTCGCGTCGTCGTTTAGCGAGAGCCCCGGAAAACTGCCGCTCACGATCGAGCTCACCGAGCTGATGTGGCCCTATCTGATCCTGGTGACGCTCGCGGCGCTGGTGCAGGGAATCCTCAACGTTCACCATATCTTCGGGCCCTCGGCGTTCTCGCCGGTCTTGATGAACCTGGCGATCATCGTCTGCTCGATCGCCTTCGCCGCGACGTTCGCGGACCCGGTCTACGCGCTCGTTCTCGGCTTCCTCGTCGGCGGCCTGGCCCAGCTCGCGTTCCAGATCCCCTGGATGTTCCGGCAGACGTCGATCCGCTTCGGCATCGACTTCCACTTCCGCGACCCCGCGGTCATCCGGATCCTGCGCACGATGATCCCCGGGATCTTCGCGGCCGGCATCTACCAGTTCAACCTGGTCGCGGCCCAGATCGTCGCGGGCGGCCTCGCCGAGGGCTCGATCGCGTCGCTGCAATTCAGCCTGCGCATCCAAGAGGTCGTGCTCGGCCTCTTCGCCGTCTCGGTCGCCCAGGTCATCTTGCCGCGCCTCTCCGAGCACATGAGCCGCGGCGATCGCGACGGCATGCGCGACACGATGGGCTACGCGAATCGGCTCATCGCCTTCGTCACCGTGCCCTGCACGGTTGGCATCATCATCCTCGCGCCCGAGATCGTGCGGGTCATCTTCCAGTACGGGCGCTTCGATGCGCAGTCGACCGAGGCCACCGCGTTTGCGCTGCGCTTCCACGCGCTCGGGCTCTTCTTCATCGGTCAGGCGCGGGTCCTGACCCAAGGGTTCTTCGCGCTGCGCGACCTGAAGACCGCGACCAAGATCGCGGCGATCGACATGGTCATCAACGTCGTGCTGTGCGTGGTCTTGTCGCTGTGGATCGACAACGGCGGCATCGCGCTCGCCTCGAGCTTGGCCGCCGTGGCGAACAGCGTCCTGCTCCATCGTGCCCTCAGCCGCCGCCTCGGCGGGCTCGGCTTCGGGGAGTTCGCGCGTTACCTCGGCAAGCTCGCGGCGGCGACCGCCGTGATGGCAGGGGTCGTCGCGCTCTGGATGTGGGCCCTCCCGCCAGCCGGACTCTTGGGCTGGGGGCTCGCCGCGTGGCTCGCAGGCGCCATCGCCGTCGCGTGCGTCGCCTACTTCTGGACGGCGCATCGCCTCCACGTCAACGAGTTCGCGGGCCTCACCGCCGGCGTGCGCCGCCGCTTCCGCCGCAAGTAGAGCGCCGATCGCCCCGAGCGAACTCTGTCAGTTCTTCTTCTTCTTCTCGGCGTCCCAGAACTCGGCGAGCTGCTTGACGTCGATGCGCCAGCCGTCGTCCGACTTGACCATCAGGATCTTGCGCTTGGCGGACCCCTTCGACACCGAGATGATCGCCCGGTCGCCGTCCTCGATGACCTCGTCGACCGTCGGAAACACGAGGAGTGTCGCGGGGTTGTCGTTGCGCAGTCCGTAAGCCTCCGTGAGGCTGATCTGCGATTCGACCAGCGGCTTGGATTCCTTCGTGAAGGCCGCGAGGAACCCGTCGACATCGCCAAACTCCGCCGACGTGGTCATGCCGACATAGACCTGCTTGGGTCCTGCTGCGCCGCAGCCCGCGCCGATCCCGAGCATCGCCACGAGGCCCCACGCCAACCTACGTCCGCTCACTGCCGGTCTCCGTGCATGAACCTGCGCTTGCCCGCCGCGAATGACTTCACAACTGACCGCCCTGCAGGGGTTTCCAGAAGCGCTCGAGGGCGAAGAGGTCGATGCACCACTCGCCGCCTTCCTCCACCATGCGGATCTCTTCAATGCCGCGCTTGTTCTTGATCTTGAGGAAGGCCGCGTTCCCGTCGATCGTGATCTCCTCGACGTCGCCCTCGGGCAGGAAGTCGAACGCGTTCTTCGCGTAGTGGATCTTGGAGCGCTCCGCGTTGCGCAGCATCTGCAGCAAGAAGAGCTGAGAGTTGCGCGTGAAGTAGGTGGCAAACTTGGCGGTGTCTTTGTCGAGCACCGCGGCGCGCGCCGCTTCGAGGCGATCCGGTGGAGCGCTCCCGCAGGCCCCGAGGAGCCCCACGAACGCCCACGCCGCCAGCCACCACCGCCGATGCGATGTCCTCGTCATGGACGGCACACTAACAGGGTCGGAGAAAACGCGCGAGGTGTCCCGCGGCCAAGTTCGTCGCGCGGGCTCACAAACTTGCGTTGCCGATCTGGGCGCGCTCCGTGTCGCGCAGATCGATGCGCCATTCGCCCGCCAGCCGATGGACGATGACGCGCATCGACGCCTGCCCCTCGCGCAGTGAGACGATCGCACGCTCGACGTCGACGTCGCGGTCGCGCAGGAGCTTGATGTCCGTCACGGCGACCTCGCTCGCCCCGAGTCGCCCGAGCGCGGGCCTCACGTCGTCGACCGCATTCCACCAGGTGATGAGCAGCGGGCGCGAGCGCGGGGTGAAGCACGCCAGGAAAGCCTCGCGGTCCTGCTCCCGGGCGGCGTCGACGGCGGTTCGCACGATGGCCGACGGGTCGCCGGCGAGCTGCGCACACGCGCTCGCGCCGGCCAGCACGAGCGCTGCGAGCAAGACGCGGAGGCGTATGCGTCTCGCGCCGCTTTCGATCGGCGCGGAGCGCGTGCCCACGCCGACTTACGGGTTGCCCGGAACGGGTGCCGGTGCCGGAACGGGTGCCGGTGCCGGAACGGGTGCCGGTGCCGGAACGGGTGCCGGGGTCGGAACGGGTGCCGGGGTCGGCGTGGGAGGCGCAGTCGGCGCCGCTCCCGAGGGGCCAGCCTCGACCGCCGCCGGGCCAGCGTCGGCCACGGGCGTCACGGCGACCTCGGCTGCGGCCGCGCCGGCATCGGCCGACGCACTGACCTCGGCCGGCTCCGTCATCGCGTCGGCGCCGACGACCGCGTCCGCGCCCGCACCCTCGACCGTCGAGTTCACGCCGCTCGTGGGCATGTTCATCTTCGCGAGGATCAAGACGAGCACGGCGAAACCGATGCTCAGGTAGACCGTCATCTTCGACAGAAACGGGACCGCGCCTTTGGAGCCGAAGACGCCCGTGCCCGGGCCACCGCCCAGCGAGCCCATGCCGCCACCCTTACCGGGCTGGAGCAGGATCACGAGGATCAGCAGCAGGCACACGAGCACGAACAAGATGGTGACAATCGTCGTCACGAAGGCCTCCCGGCCATGATGTCCTCAGGAGCGCACCGCGCTTGCCCGAGAAGGATGCAATGGGCGCCCGAAGGCGCTGGGTGGAGCGACCTAACAGGTTCGACGGGGAGGGTCAAGCGCCGTCACGCGCGCACAATCGCCGCGAAACCGTCCGCCTCGAGGCTCGCCCCGCCGACCAGCCCGCCGTCGATGTCCGGCCCCGCGAAGAGCGCGACGGCGTTCGACGCCTTGATGCTGCCTCCATAGAGGATGCGCACCTCCTCGGCCAGCTCGGCCCCGACCTGCCCGCCCAGCCACTGGCGGATGCGCGCGTGGACCGCCTGGGCCTGCTCGGGCGTCGCGTTGCGCCCGGTCCCGATCGCCCAGACCGGCTCGTACGCGAGGACCATCGCCGCGACCTGCGCATGGTGGAGCCCCGCCAACCCGGCCTCGAGTTGCCACAGCACCACCGCCTCGGTCGTGCCGGCCTCGCGCTCTTCGAGGGTCTCGCCCACGCACAAGATCGGGATGATCCCATCGCGGTGGGCCGCCTGGACCTTGGCTCCGACGAACTCGGGCGACTCGCCGAAGAGCTGCCGGCGCTCCGAATGCCCGCACAGGACGTAGCGAACGCCCACCTCGCCGAGCATCATCGCCGCGACCTCGCCGGTATAGGCGCCGTGCTTGTCGGGGTGAACGTTCTGCGCCCCGAGCGCGACATGGGTGCCGCCGATGACCCCCGCGATCGGCGCGAGAAACGGGGCCGGTGGGCAGATCACCACGTCCACGCGATCGGCCACGTCGCGCGTGCGCTCGACCACCTCGCGTGCGAGCGCGAGCCCGCGTCCCAGGGTCGGATTCATCTTCCAGTTCCCGGCGACCATGCGCCGACGCTTCGCTCCCATGTCGTTCCCTCCCGCTTTCGGCCTCGGTCTCAGAGCTCTGGACGCGGCACGCGCAGCGCCTCCACACCCGGCAAATCACGCCCCTCGAGCAGCTCGAGCGCCGCGCCGCCGCCCGTCGAGGCGTGCGTCACGCGCTCGGTAAGCCCGAGCTGCTGCAGCGCCGCCACCGAGTCGCCGCCACCGACGACCGTCGTGCCTCCACAGGCCGCGATCGCCTGCCCGATCTCCCTGGTCCCACCCGCGAAGGGAGCCATCTCGAAGATCCCCATCGGTCCATTCCAGAACACCGTGCGCGCGTTGCGCACGAGCTCGGCGTACTGCGCCGCCGTCGCCGGGCCGATGTCGACCGCGATGCCGTCCTCGGGGAAGCCTGCGTTCGTCGCCACCGACGTCGGCGCCGTGGGCTGGACCTCTTGGACGACGAGGTGATCGACCGGGAGGTAGATCGGCACGCGCCGCGCTTCGGCCTTGGCCAGCGCGCGCTTGGCGAGGTTCACCTTGTCGGCCTCCACCCGCGATTTGCCGAGGGTCACGCCCTTGGCCGCGAGGAACGTGTAGGCCATCGCCCCGCCGACGAGCAGCGCGTCGCACTTGCCCAGCAGCGACTCGACGACCGCGATCTTGTCGCTCACCTTGGCCCCGCCGAGCACCGCCACGAACGGGTGCCCTGGGTCCTTCAGGAGGCCGCTCAGAATGTCGACTTCCTTGCGCATGAGGAGTCCCGCCGCGCGGTCCTTCATCATGCGTGGCAGCGCGTCGACCGAGGCGTGCGCACGATGCGCCGCCCCGAAGGCGTCATTGACGTAGGCGTCGCAGAGCGCTGCCAACTGCCGCGCAAACGCGTCGTCGTTGGCCTCTTCGCCGGCGTGGTAGCGTAGGTTTTCGAGCAACACGATCTGCCCGTCGCGCTGGCTCTGCACAAGGCTGCGCGGTGCATCGCCGACGCAGTCGTCGGGCACCAGCACCTCGCACGCGAGGAGCTCCGCCAGGCGCTGCCCGACCGGGACCATGCTGTACTTCGGATCAGGCTTGCCGTCCGGTCGTCCGAGATGGCTCGCGAGCACGATGCGCGCGCCCTTCTTCTGCGCCAGCTGGATCGTCGGCAAGGCCGCACGGATGCGCGTGTCATCCGAAACCGCGCCCTGCTTGGTCAGCGGGACATTGAAGTCGACGCGCAGAAACAGGCGGCGTCCCTCGAGCGCCATGTCACGCATATCGCGAATGTAGGTTTCCATGCAGCGGCTCTACCCGCGCCGCCCGCGGGCGTCAACGGGGCGCGCATGCCCGGCGACAGTCGGCGTCGATCTGATCGGCGCTCACCGCCCGCGCCATGTTCTGCTGGCGACACTCGCGCATGCATTCGAAGTCGGACTCGGCCGCGGGAACGGGTGGTGCGACAAGGGCCTGTTTCAGATCGAAGCAGCGGATTCCGCGCCCCGCGCCCGCGTCACTGGCCGAGCTCGGGCGCTTGGCGGGCGACCCCGGCGGGGTCATACAAAACGCCAACGTCGCCCCGCCGGGGTCGAGGCGTACGCGCAAGAGACTCTTTTGGCCCGGGCGGATCCGCGATGGGCCGCCGTTCAGCGTGAGCGCCGCCTGGAGCTTCCAGGTGACATCGAAGTCGAGCGCGCCCGCCTTGGTCCCCGGGCCGCCGATTTGCCAGCTGGCGGTCCCGACCCACACGCTGCGCGCGTCCGTGAAGATCAGCGCCTTGCCGCGCACCTGGAGCGTGACCCAATTCGCTTGCGAAGAGCGCGACGCGCTTGCCCGCGACGAATCGCCGGCCGACGCCCCCGTTTCGCGCCCCGCCCAGACGCCCTCGTCGCGGCCCGTCGCGCCGAGCCCACCCGGGTCGACGGGCTCCGCCTGGGCGCCCACCGCCGCGAGCGCCTGCACCAAGCCGAGGCCCGTCGCCACCCACCACCGCGCACCACCCATATCGACCTCCCGAGGTCGCGACGAGAGCACAGCATTCGTCCGTGTCAAGCCGCTGTCAGAGCGCCCGCGCCATGCTAAGCCTGGCCACGATGTTGCCCGCGTCACCCTCAACCGCACCCGATCCGGAACCGATCCCGCCCGCGCCGCCGGCTCCGGTTCCGGCCGTGCCGCAGTCGCGTGCCGCGGGCGGCAATGGCACCGGCCGCATGGCACGCGTGCGCGCGTGGTTGGCCGGCCATCCGCGCAGTGCCGGTTGGCTCGCGGCCGTCTTCGGCGGCCTCGCGATCGCTCTCGCGATGCCCGACTGCGATTGGGTCTTGCCGGTGCTCGTGGCCCTCATGCCCGCGCTGGTTCTCGTCCGCACGCGCCCCCGCAAGCGGCGATTCCGTTTGGGATGGTGGCTCGGCTTCGTCTTCCAGCTCGTGATCATGCGCTGGATCCCCTTCACCGTGACCGAGATGTCGGCCGTGCCGCTGCCGGTCGCCTGGCTTATGTGGTTCGCCTACGCGGCCTGGCACGCGCTGCCGTATGGGCTCTTCTTCGCGCTCGCGGAGCCGGTCCGGCGCGCGGTCGCCACGCGTGCGCCATGGGCTTCGGCCATCGCCGTCGCGGCGCTGTTCGTCGTGCTCGAGTGGGGCTGGCCGACGGTGTTCCCGTGGTCGCTCGGGCAAGCGTTCTGGGAGTTCCCGCCCGTCGCGTGCATCGCCGGGCTGGTCGGCGTGCCGGGCCTCGTCTTCTTCGTCGCGCTCGTCAACGCCGCGCTCGCCGAGGCCTGGGTCGCGCGTCGCGACGGGGCCTCCGAGCGTACCCCCGGCGCGCCCGCGG
>SXIE01000245.1 GCA_005772945.1 Pseudomonadota bacterium | reverse complement strand
GGCCCCATTCCAGGCCCCATTCCAGGCCCCATTCCAGGCCCCATTCCAGGCCCCATTCCAGGCCTCATTCCGGGGCCCATCCTTCCGGGCGCCATCCCGGGCGCCATCCCGGGTGGAGGCGGCGGCGGCGCCATGCCCATTCCCGGTCCCATGCCGGGGGGCATGCCCGGCGGCATGGCGGGAGGTCCGGGCGGCTTCGGCGGAACGATCGACGGTGG
Source organism: Pseudomonadota bacterium (assembly GCA_005772945.1). The sequence continues at coordinate 4,287 of SXIE01000245.1, read as the reverse complement.
GCGCGCGCCGGGCGGTGCGGGAGGAGCCGGTGGATATCCTCCCGCCTGAGGAGGAAGCGGCGCTCCATACGGGCCGACCGGTGCGGCGGCAGCCGGTCCGCCGGGCGCCTCGACCCCATTCGGCATCGGCGTACGCGCACCGTAAGTGCGCTGCTGCCGCGCGTACTGCTTCATTGCCTCGTTGATCAGATAGTCGACCGAACACTCGAGGGTTCGGGCCATCTGTTCGAACGTGTCCCAAAGCGCGTCACGGCATTGAAAGTTGCGTGTGCTCTTCTGATTAGGGTCGCCGCTCATGGTCATTGGGGGTTCGGTAATGCGTGGAAGCCAGCACCACGGATGCCGGAGTGAAAATCGTGGACCTCAGTTGGGCTTGCCAGCCGAGGCCGACCCGGCTGGTGGCGCAACTGCGTCCGGCTGCGGCGCGGGGGTGCCCTTCGCCGGCGCTTCGGTCTTGGGGGCTTCGTCGGTGCGCTCGAGCTTGGGGACGACGCAGTGCTCGATGAATTCGGACACGGTGCCGATGGTCTTCTTTTCTTCCTTCTTGTCGGCGCCAACGACGATGCACTCCCAGCTGCATTCGGCCTTCTCGTCGCACTTCGGGGCCTTGCCCTTGTCCTCGGCGAATGCCTTCACCGTCGCGACGTCCTTCTTCGTGCCGAACACGAGGTAGTACGCGAGCGCGACGATACGCGCGTGCGGCTTGCCGTCTTTCATATACGGCTTGAGCCGTTCGAGCGCGGACGCCCCAGGTTTTTGGGGGTCGGCGGCCTTCAGATCGCCCAAGTAAGCAGCGTACGTGCGTGCCTCGGGAAGATTGAAGTTCTTCGTGGCGCGCTCGGTGAGCTCTTTCATGAACTCGTCGATGTGGTCGAGCTGCGACATCTGGAGGATCGTCGAGCCCGCAAGGCGTCGCAGCTTCCAGTCCTCGCTGTCGAAGAGTTGGTAGAGCTTCTTGGCGACCACGGGGCGGGGCATCTGCTTGAGGTGGCGGAAGGCGATGTCCACGACCTCGAGCGGGGTGTCGCTGCTCTTCGCGATCTCGACGAGTCGGTCGATGTCCTTGACGTTCTTCTTGTCGATGTGACCGTCGAGCGCCGCGAGCGCGATCTGGCGAATCTTCGCCTTCGAGCCCTTGTCGGCGGCGACGCGGAGGCTGTGCTCGACGACCGCTGCGCCGCCCACTTTCTTCATCGCGCCGTAAACGCGCATCATCACTTCGACCTGGTAGTCCTCGACCTGCTGCGCGAACTGTTTCTCGTCGGGCTTGAAGCCGCCCTTGTCATTGGCGGCTTTGACCTCAGGCTCCTTTTCTTTGCGCCACGCCGCGGAGCCGATGAACTCGACGACCTTCACGAGCTGCTTGCCCGCTTCTTCTTTGGTCTTCTGCTCGCCAAGCCGATCGACGAGGTCTGCCATCTTGCTCAGATCGCGGAGGCTGTCCTTCGAGATGAGGGCCGGAAGGCGCTCGACCGAAGTAGGCCCGATGAGCCGCAGCACCTGCTCCATGCCGTACATCTGCGTTTGGTCGCTGAGGCGCCGCTCGAAGTCCGCCATCGCCCACTCTTTCAGGGCGTCGAGCAGCTCTTGCCGCAGCTGCGGCTCCGTCACGAGCTGCGTTTTCTCGTACGTCAGCATCATGTACGCCGCGTCCTTGTACTGAAACGACGGATCGGCGGGGAGCTGGCCGCCCTGGACGGGCACCGGGGGCGGCTTCTGCAGCTCTGCAATCATCCTCGGCACGAGGGACTTGAGCAGCGCGGCTCGCGCCTCGGCACCGAAGTTCGCGGTCTGACACGGCTCGGCCTTTTTCCGCTCCATCCACGACGGGTCGCACACGAGCGTGCCCTTCACGAGACGCTCGATGCCGACGCGCTGCCCCTTTCGCGGCTTCATGTCGATGAGCGACATCGCCGCGCTCACGCGCAGGTCGTGCGGGTACTTCTCGTGCAGAACGACCGCCGAGAGCCGCTTCGGCCCCTCTACGGTCTGCTCCCACCGGTCGAGGTCGGCATCGCGCACCGCACAGCCGGCCGCGACAGACATGGCAAGAGAGGCGACCCCGACGCGAGCTGCGGCGAGCGAGAATCGGAAGGGCGTGCGCGAAATTAGGCGTGTCATCGGGCTTGGGGAGCTGCAGGCGCGGACGGATGCTACCGCCCGCGCGCCCGTTAATGGAAGTAAATCATGGGTTTCGTGGGGACTGGCGTGAGCACGAGGGCTCAGCCGGGGCGAGCGCGAGGGCCCGGCCGCCGCGAGCGCACAAGCGGCACGCGAAAGTTTGCCCTGCACCGTCGAGCGCGAGTATGTCGACCATGTAGGGCTGTGTAGGCATGGCAATTTCGTTCGCAGCGATCCGCACATTCTGGTCGGGGGACACCGACGGCACCGAGCCAACCGACGAGCATTCGTCATCGGCAGCGCGCAAGCGGGCGCCGGAGCTCGACGCAACGAGGTCCGACCGACAGGCCGCCGCGGCAGAGCCGGCGCGCAACGGCCGCACCTACGCGCGCGAGGCGGGGGCCCTGCTCCTCATCGCCGTCGGGCTCTACCTGCTCCTGGCGCTCGCTTCGTACGAGGGCGATCTGCTGCGCCCCGAGGTCGTCGGACCCAACTGGGTCGGCCCGGTCGGTGAGGTCGCCGCGCGAGGTCTCGTCCACCTCGTCGGCGTGATCGCGTGGCTCGTTCCGCTCGAGATCATGCTCTTGTCACGACCGCTCTTGTCCGACACGCGGCTCGAGCTGCGCGTGACGCGCGCGAGCGGGGACGTGCTCGTGGTCGTCGTGCTCGCAGCAATGGCGCACATCGCGGCTCCGGCAGCGACGAGCTTCGGCGCGATGTCCGTGAGCGGCTTCGTTGGCGAGCTCTTCGGCAGCGTGATGCGCGGGCTCTTCTCGACCGTAGGGTCGTTCCTCATCGGCGGTACCGTCGTCGCGCTGGTCCTCGTCGAGCGTGCCACTTTCTCTTTCATCGAGGCGATGCAAGCGCTGCGTTCGCGCGCGGACGGCTGGGCCTCGGCGACTCGGGGCGGCGCCGAGAAGGTGGCCACGGCGTGGGCACGCGCACGCGCGACGGCTCGGGAGCTCGAGGAGTCCGAGCGGCGCGCGAACGAACCGCACATCATCACGACGCCCGAGCAGGCGGACGCGATCCTCGCCGCCTATGCGGACAGCGACGACACGGCGGCCGGCCCCATCATGACCCCCGTTGCCGAGCGACGCGCTCCCGGCGCAACGCAGTTGCGGCGTCCCGGCGACGCCCGCGCGAACGAGGGCGCCCAGGGCGAGATCGCGACGCCGAGCCCGATCCCGCCGGTCGATCGCGCCGCGGAGACCCCGTCGCCGAAGGCCAGCAAGCGCGCGAAGGGACGCGGCGAGCCGTGCGCCACGCCTTCTGAAGGCACCGCGGCGACGCCAGCCGACAGCGGCGCGCCAACGCGCATCGACGGCGGCGCGCAAACGCCAGCCGACAGCGACGCGCCCACGCCAGTCGACGGCTCGTTCGGCCTCGTGGCGCTCGAAGCGACGACCCCCGGTGCGTCCTCCGCCGATGCGAGCCTGGCGCGGGGCCGCGCGAAGAAAGCAGCCGCTGAGTCGCACGCGGACGTTGCGTCCTTGGCCGACGAGGCCGTGGGCGCCGCCGACACGAAGCCAGTCGCGCGGAACAAGAGTGCCGGCCCCGTCATCATGGACACGTCGGGCGCGACGAAGCTCGAGCGCGCCAGACGCATCGTCACGCAGAGCTCGGATCCGAAGTACCGCTTTCCGTCGAGCGACATGCTGGATCCGGCGGTCGCCGAGGTCGGGGCGCAGAGCAAGGAGCAGCTGCAGGAGACCGCGCGAAAGCTCGAGCGCGTGCTCGCGGACTACAAAGTCTCGGGGACAGTGCAGGAGATCTGGCCCGGCCCGACCGTGACGATGTTCGAGGTCGCGCCAGCGCCCGGCACGAAGGTCTCGAAGGTCGCCGGCCTCGCCGCCGATCTCGCGCTCGGCCTCTCGTGCCCGGTACGCATCATCGCGCCGCTCCCGGGCAAGAACCGCATCGGCTTCGAGATGCCGAACGAGAAGCGCCAGGCCGTGAACCTGCGGCAGCTCATCGAGAGCCGCGAGTTCGCCGAGATGAAGGCCCCGCTGCCCTGCGTGCTCGGACGCGACGGGATCGGGCGGCCGGTGTTCGCCGACCTCGCCGAGATGCCGCACACGATCGTCGCGGGCGCGACCGGCCAGGGCAAGAGCGTGGGGCTGAATGTCATCCTCACGAGCCTGCTGTTCCGCAAGACGCCCGACG
>SXIE01000244.1 GCA_005772945.1 Pseudomonadota bacterium | reverse complement strand
AGCGACGGGGATACAAGCTCAAACCGGACTCGCAACGCGTCTTCGTCGATCATTACCAGCGTGGATCACGCCGCACCCTCGGCCGTCAAGCGAGACCGGCAGTCGGATCGACAATTTCCGCACAGCCCCTTAGCGGTCCCGCGCTGGCGGTGGCATCGGGGAATGACAGCTTGTCCACTTGCGCGCTCACCAACGCCGGAACTGTACAATGCTGGGGTTTCAACGAGTCCGGACAGCTCGGGAACAACAGCACAATGGCAAGCACGGCGCCGGTGACCGTTCTTACCTCGCCCGGGACCGCGCTTTCGGGCGTCCTGGAGGTCGCGCTTGGATACACCCATGCCTGCGCACGCCGCGCGAATGACGTGTACTGCTGGGGTGCCAATGACTTCGGACAGCTGGGCAATCAGAGCCAGGGACCGTCGTCGGTCGCCGTCAAGGTCCTGGGACTCTCTTCGGTTGCCGAGCTTGCCCTCGGCGTCGCGCACAGCTGCGCCCGACTCGCGACCGGTGGTATCGAATGTTGGGGCTACAACGCATCCGGGCAACTCGGTGATGGTTCGAAAATCCTGCGCCCTGCACCCGTTGCCGTGGTAAGCGTGACGTCGGCTTCAAAGCTCGCGGCACTCGAAGAGGCGACGTGCGCGCTTCTAACCACCGGGGCCGTCACCTGCTGGGGTTACGGCATCGAAGGTGCGCTCGGCAATGGAAGCAACGTCGAGAGCCCGCTCGCCGTGGTCGTCAACGGCATTTCGGCGACCTCCATCGGCGCCGGGTATCGATTTGCGTGCGCGGTGGTCGATGGTGGACTCGCCTGTTGGGGCGCGAATGGGAATCGGCAGCTCGGCGACGGCGGCACGATGAACCAGAACACGCCGGTCAGCGTGGTCTTGCCATGACCCTCGCGCGGGCAAGGCCTCCGTCAAAGGGCACCCCGACAAATGCGCCGGCGCGGAGGAGGCGGGTGGTCAGGCGCGACCAGTGCCTGGCGATGCGGTGACGATTTCATCGTCGATCCTTGCGCGCATCGCCGGCGCGCTTGGGCTCGAGCCGGGCGCGCTCGGCCCGCTGCGTGCGGTCGGCGGCGGCAGCATCAATGAGGCGGGGCGGCTCGAGACGGCGCGCGGTCCGGTCTTCGTCAAGTGGCACGCGGCGCCACCGGCGGGGTTTTTCGAGGCCGAGGCCGACGGGCTCGCGCGCCTCAGGCCGCATCTGCCGGTGCCCGACGTCTTGGCCGTGTTCGCGGATGCGCTCGTGCTCAGCTGGTGCGAGCCTTGGCCGGGGCGCGCGCCGAGCGCTTCTCATGCGGACGCGGGGCGCGCGTTGGCCCGCCTACATCAGGTCGCGGGTCCGCACTTCGGGCTCGAGCGAGAGAACTTCGTCGGCCTCGTGCCGCAGTCGAACGTGCCCGTGACGCCGCCGACCTTCGCGGCGTTCTTTCGCGAGCGTCGCCTGGCCCCTCTCGCCGAGGGCCTTCCGACGCGGCTGCGCGCCGCGCTCGACCGACTCCCGCTCGAGGCGCTGCTCACCGAGCCGCCCCACCCGGCCCTCGTCCACGGCGATCTCTGGGCAGGGAATCTCCTCCACGCGCGCTCTGGACCGGTCTTCATCGATCCCGCGGTGCACTACGGCCACCCCGAGGCGGACCTCGCGATGACCCGCCTCTTTGGCGGGTTTCCGCCGGAGTTCTACGCGGCCTATGCCGAGGGGTCGGCGGGCCGCACGCGCTTCGACGCCGCGCTCGAGGCGCGCCTCGAGGTCCTGAACCTCTACCCGTTGCTCGTTCACGTGCGCCTCTTCGGCGCGAGCTACCTCGGCCAGGTCGAGGCCGTGCTGCGCCGCTACGCCCCCGGAGGCCTTGGCGCCGGGCGCTAGGCATGGCACACCCTAGAGCGATGGCCACCGCCTCACCCCGCCCGCAGATGTGCCCGAGCTGCCGAAAGCTGATGGGCGTGGCCGAAATCTGCCCGTATTGCGGGGCCAACCCGCGCGCGCTCACCGGCCGCTTCAAGCGCGCCGCGAGCCATGCGGCATCCGCGCGCGGGGAAAGCCACCCGGCCAGCATGACGTACATCTTTACGGTGCTCATCGTCGGGATCTACGTCGCGACGATCGTCGCCGGTGGGCAGGAAGAAGGCCGCGGCGGGCTCGACTTCATGCCGCCGAACACGGACTTCCTGTTCCGGCTCGGCCTCATGTCGAACTGGCACGTCCTCCACGGCGAGCCGTGGCGGCTCGTGACCGCCATCTTCCTGCATCTCTCGCTGCTCCACGTCTTGTTCAACGCCATGGCGATCTGGGGGCTCGGGCGCCACTACGAGGCGGACGTCGGCTCGCCGACCATGATCGCGACCTTCATCTTGGCCGGGATCGGCGGGTTCGCGCTGTGCCTCGCGCTCGGCTCGTCGGGCGGCGGCGGCGCCTCCGGGGCCGGCACCGGCATCATGGGTGCCATCATCGTCCGCCGCTGGCGCGTCGATGGCCACTTCCGAGATCCGGTCACGCAATACGCCGTGCAGTTCGCGATCGGCACGGCGATCTTCGGGCTGGCCGTCGCGCGCGTGAACAACATCGCGCACCTCGGCGGGTTTCTCGTCGGCGGTGGCATCGGCTGGCTCAGCGCCTATGCCGATCGCAAGGCCTGGGGGCCGCGATTCTGGCTCGCCAGCGCCGGGGTCTCGCTGGCGCTCGCGCTCGCCTCGGTGTCCGCGGTCGCGTTTGCGGGCGCCGCGACGACGCCGCAGGATTTGCTGAACGCCCACAAGTGCGTCGAGGCTGCGTATGGCGCCCAGAGCGCCGATGGAACGACGGTCTCGCCGGTCAACGCGGGCTCGGCGATCGCGTGCTTGGAGGCGCTGCCGAAATTCGAAGCCGACGCGCAGGCGGCGCTCGACCAGCTGCGCGAGGGCCTCCGGCGCGCGAAACGCGGGCGCGAGACGGGGTCGATGACCGCGGAACGGACCGGGCTCGCGGAGCTCGGCGCGGGCGCGCGCGCGTGGAACATGTGGCTGGCGGCAAACCTCGAGCGCTTTGGACTCGAGCTCCGCCCCCGATGATCGACGCGCATTGCCACCTCGACGCCGACGGCCTGCCGGTGTCGGCGGACGAGGCCATCGCCGAAGCAGCGGCCGTCGGGGTGACCGGCATCGTCATGGCGGGGGTCGATCGCGCCGGCTGGGCGACCCAGCAGGCGATCGCGGCGCGCCATCCCGGGCGCGTCTTCCCGGTCTTCGGGGTTCATCCCCAGGTCGTCGCCGAGCTCTCGGAGCGCGCGCTCGAGGCCGAGTTGGCGGCGCTCGAGACGGCGGTGCGCGACGCGCGTCGGGCGGGCCCCGCAGCGACCGTGGCGCCGGTGGCGCTCGGCGAGGTCGGCCTCGACTTCCTCACGCCGGAGCGCAAGGCCCAGGCGGGCCTGCAAGAGCGGGCGATGCGGGCGCAGCTCCAGCTCGCTCGGGCGCTCGCGCTGCCGGTGGTCTTGCACCTCCTGCGCGCGGACGAGCCGGCCTTGCGGATCCTGCGCAGCGAGGGGCTGCCGCCCGCGGGCGGGCTGGTCCACAGCTTCTCGGGCGCGCGCGAATTTGCCAAAATGCTGGTCAATCTCGGCCTGTCACTTTCATTTTGTGGCACATTGACGTTTCCGCAGTCGCGGCGGCTGCGCGAGGCGGCGACCTGGGTGCCCGAGGACCGCGTCCTCATCGAGACGGACAGCCCGTATCAGCCCCCCGAAGGCCACCGCGGCCACGCGAATCGGCCGGCGCAGCTGCCAGACGTCGCGCGTGCGCTCGGCGCGCTTCGCGGTTGGTCGCCCGAAGAGACGGGCGCGCGCACGGCGGCCAACGCGCGTCGCTTGTTCGGACTTGCATGAATGGCGACGCCGCCGGCGCAGCCCAACGGAGACGGAATGGACCCGCTGACGCAGTTTTCCCAAGCACCGATCGAGTGGGTCGAGACGCCGAGCGCTCGCGTGGCGGTCCGACGCTTCGGCGCGGGCCCGTTTCTCGTCTTCGTCCACGGCTGGCCGCTCTCGAGCGTCACCTTCCGGCGACTCCTCCCCGAGCTCGCGCCGCATTTCACGTGCCTGCTCGTCGACGTCCCCGGCGGCGGCGACACCGAGTGGACCAAGGCGACGGATTTCTCGTGGCCGGGGCAGGCGGCGTCCCTCAAGGCGGTCCTCGACGCGCTCGGGGTCGAGCGCTATGCGCTCTACGGACAGGACTCGGGCGCGATGATCTCGCGCCAGCTCGTGCTGATCGATCCGCGCGCCGAGAAGCTCGTCATGACCAACACCGAGATCCCCCACCACCGGCCGCCCTACATCCCGCTCTTTCGGCGCATGATGTTCCTGCCCGGCACGAACTTCTTCATGCGCCTTCTCCTGCGCAGCCGTTGGTTCCGCAGCTCCGGGATGGGCTTCGGGGGCGGCTTCCACGACCGGTCGCTGATCGAGGGCGAGTTCTGCGAGACCATCGTACGGCCGCTCATCCGCTCGGGTCGGCGCATGGCGGGCCACAACCGCTTCCTGCGCGGCTGGAGCTGGAGTCTCCTCGACAGCATGCGCGAGATGCACGCGCAGATCCGGATCCCGGTGCTCATGCTCTGGGGTGCCGACGATCCGACGTTTCCGCTCGCGCGCGGCCGTGAGATGCTCGCGCAGTTCCCGGCCGGCGGTGCGCGTCTCGTCGTCATCCCCGAGGCCAAGGTGTTCGTCCACGAGGAGCGCCCCGCGGCGATCGCGCGCGAGGTGCGTCAGTTCCTGCTCCCCTGACTCCCAGGCCACGCAAAGGACGCCGACCATGTCGAACCCGAGCCCCGACCCCTTCGTGACCCCGTTCTTCCTCGGTCACACCGAGCGCAGCACCGTCACCATCGACGACCACCGCGGCCACCCGCGCGCCTACACCTTCCCGACGTTCTTCACCCACACGCCGTCGGTCACGATGCTCTTCACGGCGGATCTCGCGGCCGCGCGGGCGCTCCTTCCGGCGGGCCCGCTCTCCCCGGTCAAGCTGAACCGCACACGCTGCCTGGTCGCGCTGGCGGCGTATCGTTACGGGCAGATCAGCGACGGCATGGTCGGCTACAGCGAGCTCGCGCTGGGCATCGCCGTCAGTCGCTCGAGGGTCCCGATCGCACCCGCGCTCTTGCGCCAGGCGTGGTCGTCGTTCGGCGTCTTCGTCGTGGATCTGCCGGTCGACTCGGCCGAGAACTGCCGGCGCGGCCAGGCGATCTGGGGGCTGCCCAAGACGATGAAGCAGTTTCGCTATGCCGACTCCGAGGGCACGCGCACCGTCGAGGTCTACGACGGCGAGGAAATGTGTATGGGGTTCACATGGGCGCGCGGCGGCAAGCGCGCGCTCATCGCGGAGCGCCATCGCGCCTACAGCATGCGCGACGGAAAGCTGCTGGTGAGCCGCGCCTTTCTGGACGGCGCGTGCTGGCAATACAACCGGCTGTCGTCGCTGTCGGCCAAGGCGCGCGTGACCTTTGGGACGGGCGAGCCGTACGCCCGCTTCGCCGCGCTGAAGCTCGGGGCGCGGCCGCTGCTCGTGCGCGACTTCGAGTGCCTCAGCACGGCGCTCTACGCGCCCGAGCCCGCGGCGCTCTGACGGAGGGCGCGGGCCGCACGCGCCTCGATGCGACGAACGTCAGGGCAGCAGCGCCTCCTGCCGAAGCACGGGGTTGCCGAACGTCCCGTCGCCGCACTGGCCCGAGCCGAAATCGCCGAAGCACCAGAGGCTGCCGTCGCCCTTGGTGACGCAGCTGGTCTCGCTGCTGCTCGCCACGCGGACGACGCCCGCGAAGGAGCCGATGAACGCTGCGCCCGCGTTGGAGTAGTTGCCCGGCCCAAACGCACTCTTCCAGTAGTAGGATCCGTGCCCGCGCAAGTGGCCGTCCGGGCCCTCGACACCCACGCACATTGCGCTGCCGCAGGACATGTCGCTGAGGCCTTGGAACCCGGGGACCGGGCGCGCCGTTGGGGTGGTGGGATAGCGCGCGAGCTGGCTGCCATCGCTATTTCCCCAGCACGTGACGGTGCCGCACGCGTCGGCGAGGGTCGCGCACGTCTGGCTCGGACCGGCCGTCAACGCCTGCACGTTGCTCAGGACGGCGCAGCTGGCGGGCGTGCTTTCGATCGGGTCATGACGGCGCAGGCGTGCGCGTCTCCGACCGAGATCTTCAGCGCCGAACCCGCGGCGCCGAGCCCGACGGCCGTGACCGGCGTCGCGCGGTAGAGCGCCGTGCCGTCCCCGAGCCGACCGTTGGTGTTGCTCCCCCAGCACGACACGGCGCCGCTCACGATCGCGCAGAAGGAGGGTGCCGCCGCCGTCCACGTCGTCGACGCCGCGAGCGACCGTCACGCCAATGACCCTGCGCGGCGTCGGGCCCGAGCAGAGCACGCCGATGCCGAGCTGTCCGAAGCCATTGCCACCCCAACAGCTGACAGTGTCATTGCGATAGGTCACGCTGGTCGGCGAGCACGACGAGCGGTTGCCGGCATCGTCAGTCGCCGTCGCCGCGTACGTGACGGGGACGCTGTCGGGCGCTCCCCGACTGGGCGCGAGGTGAAAGACCGTACCCTCGGCGACCACTTCTCCCAAGACGTCACCGCTGCAGTCGGACGTGCCGTAGAGCGACACGCGGACGCCAGACTCCTCGGTGGCGCCGGACAGCTCGGGCGTCGCGTCGGTGCTGCTCGGCGAGGTCGGCGCGGTCGCGAGCATGCTGGGGGGCGCCGGCGCCACGTCGTCGTGCCGAAATTCGCGACCCGCGCTGCACGGGCTCACGTTCCCGGCGGCGTCGCGCGCCTGCGCGTGGAGGTACGTGAGGGCGTTCGCGGTCACGGGCGTGACGACGGCGAACACACCCGCCGCGTCCACCTCGCCCGGGGCCAGCGACGATTGCATCTCGCAACAAGCATCCGCGACGCACCCGATTGCGCCCGCGAAGAGCTGCACGTGCGCGCCGGCCTCGGCGCTGCCGCTCACGGAGGGCGTCGTGCTGGCGCGCGACGGCGAGACCGGCGCCGTCGCGAGGTTCGCTGGCGCGCCAGGCGCGGTCGCGTCGTACGTGTAGGTCAGGCTCGCGGAGCACGCCGAGGTGTTGCCCGCGCCGTCGGTGGCGGTGGCATGCAGCGCGGTCGGCACGCTATCGACCAGCGCCAGCTCGCTCGCGACCTCGAAGCCGGTTTCGCCCGGCGGTACCTCCACGGTCCCGTAGCGCGGAGGGCGACGCCGGAACCGAATGGCCGAGCTGCGGCGCGTCGGGCGCGATGGTGTCGACCACGGGTGCCGCGGCGACGTCGAATGGCGCGCTCCTCCCCTCGCCCACCAGCCCGCTCGTCGCGAGTCAGCGTCGGCGTCGTGCTGATCGGTGTTCGCGACGGTCGGGCAGTCATCGTTCGCGTCGCTGACGGTGTCGTTGTCGCGATCGACGTCGACGCAATCGGCGACGCCGTCCGTGTCGCCATCCGAGGAGCCTTCGTCGGCGCGTCCGTCGCAGTTCTCGTCGACGCCGTCGCACGTGACCTCCGGGTTCGCATAGCCGACGACCGCGCCATAGTCGCAGGCCGCCTGTCCGGTCGCGCAGGTCACACGCAGCTGGGCGCGCTGGTCCGCGCAGACGCCGGCGGTGCCGCAGACCGCGACGAGCATGGGGGACGGGTCGGCGCTCGGCCGCGCGTCGTCGGCGTCGAACTGGTCGGTGATGCAGTCGCCATCGGCATCGGCGATGGCGCTCTCGACGAGGTCCGCGCGCCCGTCGCCGTCGGTGTCGAGGAGAGCAAGATGCGCGTCGAGCTCGTCGATGTCGCGGATGCCGTCGAGATCCGAATCGACCAGGACCGGGCTCGAGCCGAGCCGCGCCTCGAGCCCATCGAGCAGGCCGTCGCCGTCGTCGTCGGTCGTCGCATCGAGGCACGTTCCGGCGCCGCAGACGCCGGATTCGCACGCACGATCCGATTCGCACGACGCACCGATGCCGCGGCGCACTTCGCTCGAGCATGCGACCGAGCCCAGGACCGTGGCGACGGCCAGGGCACGCACCAGACGCGGTGGGGCGACCATGAAGGCCTCTCTCGATCCACGTGGGATTCCTGAGGAATGGCGCTTCGGGCAGGCCGAGCGGAGACCGCACAATGCGACTGCAATGCAGTTGTCGCGAAGTCTACCGCGGCCGACCTTGCTGCAACCACGCGGCCGAGCATGAAATACGCGCCGCCGCGGTGCCACGTGGTTCGTGCCGATCGAACCCAGGCGGGATGGGCGGGACCACGCCCCCCCCCGGGCTTCGACGCGGGGTGCTCTGCGACGTGTTGGATGGGTCAGCTCCCGGGTCATCGCGCTTACCTCCGGGGTAATCGCGCGCCCGGAAACCGCTCCGGCCCCGGACTGGGCGCCGCGCCGGTCGCTCGAGAAGGCTCTACGGGCCGCCCATGCGCGCGCGATCTGCGGTCGGCCCGTGCCCGCACGGCGGCACCCACGGTCCGTGGTTGATAGGGTCACGGCCCGCACCCGGAATTGGAGAAACGATTTGATTCACCGTGCAGGATGTCGCGCTCGCGTTCTATGTCTGCTGGCCATGGCCGCGCCACCGGGCCTTGCTGGCATCTCCGGGTGCGCGGACGGCGCATCGTCCGTCGCGACGTTCGGCGCAGACACGGGGCAAGTCACGCCCCCTGATTCCAGCGGCGCGACCGCCGCGCCGACCGGCGCCCAGCCGAGCGACACGGCCGCGACCGAGGAGACCTGGACGGAGATGCCGGCGACCGAGGCGGCGGTCACGGAAGCGGCGGACATGGCGGGCACGGAGGCGACAGACGCGAGCCCGGACGTGCTCCCTGAGGCGAGCCGAGGCCCGTGCGTGGTCTCGCTGGACGAGCGCGACCGCCACACGACGCGCACATACAGCTACGACGCCATGGGGCGACGCACGAAGTCCATCTGGCGTTTGCAGTCGCAGGTGGCGGACGCCGGCGAGGAGACCTGGAGCTATGACGAGGCCGGCACGCTGCGCGAGCACTTCGACGGATGGCGCCTGGCGGCGACGGACAGCGCGGCCGCCACCGGCAACCTGGAGCACGAGGTCTGGAACGCGGCCGGCAAGCTGACCTTCTCCGAGTCGGACGCGGGATACGACGGCATCGTCGACAGCTGGTCCGAGGTCGCCTACGGGCCCGACGCGTGTTCGTTCACCTCGAAGGGGGTCGACCCCTGGGGCCGATACTACACCGGCCTCCTCGAATGCGACGGCAACGGCGATCCCCGCCACTTCGAACAGGACTACGACGACGACCTCGTGCCGGACCTGACGGTGGACACGACCTGGGACGACCAGCACCGCGTCCTGACCGAGGTCGAAGTCAGCGAGGCCTCCTGGATGAAGCAGACCTGTAGCTACCAGCCGTCGCCTGACGGGACGACGCTCGGTCGCTGCACGTTCGGCTTCTCGCCCGACGACATCGCCAGGATCGACGCCGTGTTCGAGAAGGTGTTCGACCCGAGTTTCTCGGCGTCCCTCGGACCGCTCGCGAGCCAGCTCCCGCCCGGCGTCGTCGCGCGGCGCGACGATACCGACAACGACGGGACGTGGGACCGGACCGCGACCATCGCGCGCGACGGCGCGACCTACCTGGCACACACCGACTGGCATGGCGTCGTCGACACCTTCCGTTTCGACGCCACGTTCGACCTCCTCGAGCACGTCTATCCGCCGGACGTCGACGGGCTGAGCGCTCGCGATGTCTTCAGGTACGACGCGCTCGGCGGCGAGATCGAAGAGCTCCGGCTGGACAGTCACGGGCAGGTCTACCAACGAAATACGAAGACCTACGACGCATTTCATCGGGTCCTGGTCGAGGCCTGGAACCCGAACGTCCAACGCGACTACGATAGCCTGGTCCTATCGTACGAGTACGCATCCTGCTGGTGACGCGCGGCGACAGACGCGGCGCAATGACGGCACCCCCGACTCCGTGCTACGCTGCCGCGATCGTACGCGTGAAGAGGAATGGGGGTGCCGTATGCGCAACGTGGGCCTCATGTTCGTCTCGTGCCTCGCGCTGGCCGCCTGCGGCGACAACAGCCCCGGCGGCGCAGCTCCCGACAGCCAGGCCGGCGACACGGCCCCGCCCGACACCGCCCCACCGCCCGTGTGCGGTAACGGCGTCGTCGAGGCGGGCGAGATCTGCGACGAGGGCGCGAGCAACGGCCAGTACAACCACTGCAGCGCCCGCTGCGACGGCCCGGGCGCGCATTGTGGCGATGGCATCGTCCAGGCCACGACCCCCGAGGGGCCCGAGCTCTGTGACGACGGGCCGCTCAACGGCCAGTACGGGCGCTGCGGCTTCGGCTGCCACGAGCGCGCGCCGCACTGCGGCAACAGCTTCATCGACTACGAGCACGAGCTCTGCGACGACGGCCCGAAAAACGGGACCTACCCCTGGTGTCGCACGGACTGCCAGGGCCTCTTCGATGGCTGCGGCGACGGCGTGGTCGTGCCGTTCTTCGAGACCTGCGACGAGGGTCCCGCCAACGGAACGCCGGGGCACTGTCCCGTCGATTGCTACGAGGTGGTCGGCTGCGGGGACGGCGACGTCGTCGCGCCCGAGGCGTGTGACGACGGCACGCTCAACGGGCACTACGGATCCTGCGCGAGCGACTGCGCCGGTCCCGGTCCGCGCTGCGGCGACGGGGTCCGCGAGTCGAAGATGGAGGCGTGCGATCAAGGCGATCAGAACGGCCAATATGGCGCCTGCGCGGCCGACTGCAAGACGCTCGGGGCGCGCTGCGGCGACGGTCACACCGACGCGCCCGACGAGGTCTGCGACGAAGGTGAGGCGGTCAACGGCACCTCGGACCACTGCGGCGCCGACTGCCGCGCCTGGACGGCCCCGTGGATCGGCGAGCCCAAGGAGCTCGGCGACGGGCCGACCGACGGCGCGAGCTGCAGCGACGAGGATATCCTCGCGAAGTATTTCCGCTATCGGCTGCGCTTCCGCGGCAACGGCACGGCGGCTTACCCCGGCTTCATCGTCATCGGCGAAGGGCCCGGCCGCTCGATGCCGGCCTCGCGCCGTCAGCCCGAGGCCAACTGCGCCGGCTATTGGATGTTCGAGCGCTGCCCGCGCCCCGACGTGCCCGATGCGCGCGGGTTCTACAATTGGGGTGACGGGACGATCTGGCAGGGCGAGTACCTGGCCTACCTCGCGCTCGAGTACGCGATGTTCGTCGATCTCGGGCACGACACGCGCGAGACCCTCGAGGATCTGCGCCTCGCGCTCGCGGCCGTCGATCGCGTCGACGAGCACGCCGAGAGCTTCTACCCGGGCGTGGCGCCCGCGCGCGACGGCTTCTTCGTGCGCGACGACGTGCCGCTGGGCTTCGAAAAGACGGAGTCGGGTGACTTCCGCTGGCCCCGTGACGACGGCGTGAGCGGCTATGAATGCGTCACGGCGAATCTCACGTGCACGGCGCCGGTCATCAGCGACGGCTCCTACACGAGCCAAGACCAGTCGATCGCGCTGATTTGGGCGCTCGGCTTGATCGACGCGCTCGTGCCCGAGGACGTCGTGGTGGGCGGCGTCCACGTTGCGGCCGACGCGCGCGAGAAGGTGCATCGCCTCGTCTGGCACCTGCGCTCGCACGGCTGGAAGGTGACGGATCCGGTCGGCGCGCACCCGCCCGACCAATGGGGCGGCAACGCCATCGGCTTCTCGAACCACTTCGCCAAGGCCGCCAACTTCGTGGTCGGCGACGCGTTCGGCGTCGACGACTACCGCAACTTCGCGTCGCGCACAGCCGGCGAGGCCGCGTGGACCGGGCTGCAGGCGATCTGGGAGGCGACGCACGGATACAACCGGACGCACGCGCTGCGGCTCGCCGCCCTGACCGGCGACTGGAACACGTCGAAGATGCCGAAGATGGCGATGGGGGATGGAAAGGATTACTTCGCGCTGACCTACGCGCTCATCCATCAAGTCGAGCTCGACGCGCCGTTCTCGGCCTGGCGCGTCGAATCGCTGCTCGGCACCGCGCCTTGCGGCGGACCGTGCCTCGGCGAGCCGGGCTGCGAGGAGCGCGGCGGCTGGATGAGCGAGGCGCGCACGACGAACCCGGAGGACCGCTTCGGCTCGCGTCACCATCCGCACGCCGAGTTCAACGGGCTCGACTACCTGTCGATGTTCGCGGCGTGGCACCTCTACCAGCGCGGACACTGGCGCGTAGAACCGGCCGCGCTCGCACCCGGCGAGAGCTGCAGCGGCTACCGCGGCCTCGACGCGATCCTCGCCGCGGGCGCGAGCGACGGCGAGACCTGGAACCCGAGCAGCGGGTGCGCGGCCGGCGACCTGCAACGGCACATCTGCGGGCGCCCGTTCGGCGCGTGGGTGGCGGATGCGCGACGCGGCGCGGCGTCCATCTTTGGCGGCGGCGCGCGCTGGGACTGCACGGGCGAAGGCGGCTGTACGCTGCGCGCGACGTCCGACGACCACTCGGATGGCGACGACCTCGTGCTCGGGACGCCCGGGGGCGACACGCTCGAGGGCGGCGACGGCAACGACTGCCTCGCGGGCTTCGGCGGCGACGACGCGCTCGAAGGCAACCAGGGTTTCGACTGGCTCGACGGCGGCGACGGCAACGACGACCTCTCGGGCGAGGGCGCCGGTCTGGTCTTGGACGGCGACGGCGACGTCCTGCACGGCGGCCCCGGCAACGACACGCTGCGCGGCGCGCCGGGCAAGGACGAGCTCTACGGCGACGACGGAGACGACACGCTCGATGGCGGCAACGGCGACGACTACCTGATGGGCGGCGACGGCAACGACGCGCTCGACGGCGCCCTCGGCGAGGACACGCTGCGCGGCGGCCCCGGCGACGACGCGCTCGACGGCGGCATGGGCGACGACATCCTGTGGGCCGGCGCCGGGCGCGACAAGCTCGACGGCGAGGAGGGCGACGACCTCCTCGATGGCGGCGCCGGGCCCGACTTCCTGCGCGGCGGATCGGGCATGGACAGCCTGGTCTCGGGCGACGACTGGGGCACGAGCCCGCCGAGCCTCGACCACGATCGGATGTGCGGCAACGGCGGCGACGACACGATCTGGGGCGGCTGGGACCAGGACGAATGCCTGGGCGGCGGCTGGTTCCTGGGCGGCAGCGACACCGTCAACGGCTGCGACGACGACACGGCCAGCGAGGGCGACTGCGACAACGGGGCATTCGCGGCCTGGTAAGCCCGCGCCCGGCCGCGGCGCTGCGCCCCTTGGGAACAAGCGCCCGGGGCATCTGGCACACCCGGACGTTCTCACCTATGGTCCCGCCATGGGTGGACTCGCTGGACACGTCGGTCCCGCGCCCGAGGGCGCCGTGCAGAAGATGCTCGCGGTCGTCGATCATCGCGGCGACCGCTCCGAGGTCGTGACCGCGGGGCCGGCGACCTTCGGGCGGCGGAGCTGGAGCGGGCGCCCGAACGCTGGACCGAGCGACCCGGCAGGCGTGGCGAGCATCGGCCGCGATGACGCGGGCGCGCTGGTGGCGATGGTCGGACGCACGATTCCGGCGCTCGGCGCGGGCCAGCTCGCCGCGCGCTTCGCCGCCGGAGCGCCGCTGTCGGACCTCGCCGATCTCGATGGCGCCTTCGCGCTGGCCCACTGGGACCCGTCGACCGCCACCTTGACGCTCGCGCGCGACGCGTTCGGGCAGCGCTCGCTCTACTGGACCCAATCGGGTGACACGTTCTGGTTCGCGACCGAGCTCAAGCAGCTCCTCGCCATCGCCGAACTACCGGTGGCGCTCGATCCCATCGCCGTCCACAAATACCTCACGTTCTCGTTCGTGCCCGGCGAGGCGACGCCCATCCAAGGGGTTCGCCGCGTCCTTCCCGGGCACGTCCTCGTCTTCCGCGGCGGCGCGGTCACGACGCGCCCGTGGTTCGAGCTCTCCGAGCGCATCGCGCCCATCGAGCCGGGCGCGGCCGCCAAGCGCCTCCGCCAGCTCGGACGCGCGGCGGTCGAGCGTCGCCTCGTCCCGGGCGCCCGCGTCGGCCTCTACCTCTCGGGCGGCCTCGATTCGTCGGCGGTCGGATGGTGGCTCAAAGAAGCCGGCGCCGACCTCACCGCGTTCACGCTCGACTTCGGCGCGGCCTCGGTCGAGCGCGAAGAGGCCGCCCAAGCCGCGCGCCACCTCGGGATCCCGCTCGAGCTCGTCACGGTCGACCCGAGCGCGTTCGGCGCGAACCTCGGCGACATCCTCTGGAAGCTCGACCTCCCATTCGGCGACGCCGTGACGGCCCCCCACAGGCTCTTGGGCCGCGCGGCGCGCGCCGGCGGGCTCACCTAGGTGTGGAACGGCGAGGGCGGCGACCAGCTCTTTGGCGGTTGGACGAGCAAGCCGATGGTGGCGGCGGCCGTCTACGGCGACTCGCACGGGGACCCGGAAGAGGCGACGCCCGAGCAGCAATACCTCAAGAGTTACCATAAGTTCTACGGACTCGAGGCCGAGCTCTACACGCCCGAGTTCGCCGCGGCGGTGACGCCCGGGATCCGGCGCCGCGTCATCGCGCGCTTCCTGGGCACCGACGGCGAAGGGCGCGCGTGGTCGTTCCTGAATCGCGTGCGCCTGACGGACCTCTCGCTCAAGGGGTCGCAGAACATCCTGCCGCGCGCCGAGCGCATGGCCGCCGCGCACGGGCTGGATGTACAGATGCCGCTCTTCGACCGGCCGCTGGCCGAGTGGAGCTTCACGCTGCCGACCGACCTCAAGCTGCACGGCGCCTGCGAGAAGTACGTCTTCAAGCTGGCGATGCGGGGGCGGTTGCCGGATGCGATCGTCTGGCGCCGCAAGTTCGGCATGAGCGTTCCCGTGACCGACTGGCTGCTCGGGCCGCTCAAGCCCATCGTGGACGACCTCCTGTCGGACGCGTCCGTGGCCGCGCGGGGCCTCTTCCAGCCGGCGTTCGTGCGGGCGCTGCGCAGCGGTCAGGACGTCGCCTCGGAGACCCGACGGCGGCGGCTCGGCGAGCGCCTGTGGACGCTCATGGTGCTCGAGGCGTGGTGCCGTCGCTTCATCGATCGCCGCCAGGAGATCCGCCAGGAGATCCGACCATGATGTGCGCACGGTGTGGCCACGATTCGACCTATCCGCAACGCTCGGGCGGCGTCTGCCCGGGATGCCGGAAGCACTTCGCGTTCGAGCCGCGGACCGGCGACCCCGTGGCCGACATGGGGTGGAAGAGCGCCATCGAGTGGGTCAGCTCGCATGGGACCGTGCGCTTTACCGAGGACCACCTGCACCACGCCATTGCGCGGCGCGTGAAGCGCAAGTCGGCCGCGGCGGTGGTCGGCATCCTGGGGGGAGTGTTCGGTGTTGTATTCGTGGGCGTCGGGATCTCGGGCGGCTCGGCCGGCGTCGGCATTTTCGGCGTCTTCGTCATGCTGGGCGCGGTGATCGGCGCGACGGCCTCGAAGATGATGGCCCCGATCGGTCTCGCCATGACGCGCGGCGAGTTCGATACGCTTTTCGCGCGCTGGTGCGCGGCCCACGGCAAACCCAAGGACCTCATCGCGCCGCGCGCGGCCAGTCGCCCGCTCACCGCCGAGATGAAACGCGAGCTCGCGAACTACAGCTTCGATCGCGCCGTCATCTGCGATCGCCCCGAGACCGTCGATGTCCTGCTCGGCAACGACTTCCACTTCGAGAACAACTGCGCCGTGCTCACCGCGGGCGGCTACCCCGATCATGCGGCCCCGCTCATCCGCACGATGCTCGCGCAGAACCCGCGTCTCGAGGTCTTCGTCCTGCACGACGCGACCGTCGAGGGCTGCGTTCTCGCGCACGAGCTGCGCCACAGCCCGGAGTGGTTCGGCGGCAAGGACGTGCGCGTCTTCGATGTCGCCCTGCGGCCCGCTCAGGCCAAGGCGCACACGGCGCTCCATTGGAACCTCCCCCGCGACGTCGGTTCGCATCCGGCGATCACGCCCGACGAAGCACGGTGGCTCTCGGCGCGCTCGATGCGCCTGGCGGCCTTCAGCCCGGAGCAGATCATCAAGCGCCTCTTCCGCGCCATGCAGCACCTGCCCGAGCTCGCCGATGCCGCCGGCGCGGACAGCAGCAGCGGCAGCACAAGCGACGTCATCCTGTGGAACACGGACGCGACGACTTCGGACGGCGGCGCGGACAGCTTCGGGTGAACCCCGGCGACCGAGGGATCGTCGCGGGCAAGCGCTCCGCGCTCTTCGCGAGCGAGATCGCGGGCAAGCGCTCCGCGCTCTTCGCGAGCGAGATCGCGGGCAAGCGCTCCGCGCTCCTCGCGAGCGAGATCCTGGCGCTGGCCGACGACGACAACACCCGCGACGACGGGCGCCCGCTGGTATGGGCCGACACCGACCTCGGCCGCATCCGCGGGCCGTTTGCGATCGTGTGGCGGGACGCGGCCGGCGGGGTCCACCTCGCGCGCGATCCGCTCGGGCACCGATCCCTATATTGGGCGCGCAACGATCGCGGCGAGCTCGTGTGGGGGTTCCGACTCGCCGACGTCCTCCGCCAGGGCGCGCGCCGCGACGTCGATCCGCTGGGCCTGCTGACGTACCTCGCGACCGCCTACGTCCCCGGCGAGCACACGCTGGTCGCGGGCGTACGCGCCGTGCCGCCCGGGGTCGAGCTGGTGTTCGACACCCCGACGGCCACCCCGCGGGCGAACCCATTTTGGGACCTGCCCGCGAGTCCGCCTGACTTCGACGACCCGGAGACACTTCGCCAACGCCTGCGCGCGACGCTCGACCAAACCGTGCAGCGCATGTTGCCGCCCGACCCCGAGCGCGCGGTCGCGTGTACGCTCTCGGGCGGTATCGACTCGAGCCTCGTCGTCGCGCTCGCGCGTCAGCATCGCCCGGTGCGCACGCTCTCGATCGCGTTCGGGCCCGAGCACAAGGACGAGCTCGCGTGGAGCAGCCTCGTCGCCCGCCACACGGGCGCCTCCCACGAGGTCGTCGTGGTACGTCCCGAGGACGTGATGCGCCACTTCGACGCGACCGTCGGCGCCCTCTCGGAGCCGAACGGCGATCCGCTGACGGTCCCGAACACGATGCTCTTCGAGGCGGCGCGCGAGCGCGGACACGACGTGCTTCTCAACGGCGAGGGCGGCGACCCGTGCTTCGGCGGACCCAAGAACGCGCCGCTGCTCCTCTCCGAGGTCTACGACGATCCGACGGCGCAGTGGACGCGCGAGCGCGCCTACCTGCGTGCGCACCAACGCCTCTGGGACGAGCGCGACGTCTTGCTCACGGCGGGTTTTCAAGCGCGCATCCCCGAGGGCGCCGTCGAGTCGCTGGTCACACCCTGGCTCGATGACCCGCGCTGGCCGAGCTTCTTGGACCGCCTGATGGCCATCAACAGCGCCTGGAAAGGCGCCGGCCACATCCTGCCCAAGGTCGAGCACCTCGGCTTGCGTGTCGGCGTCCGCGCGCGCTCGCCGCTCTTCGATCGCGACGTCGCGGCGTTGGCCTTCGCGATCCCCTCGGGGCTCAAGCGCTTCGGCACGATCGAGAAGCACCTGCTCAAGGAGGCGGTGCGCGATCTCCTGCCGGCGGCGATCCTCGAGCGCCCGAAAAGCGGCATGTTGGTTCCCGTCGAAGCCTGGTTCTCGGGGCCGCTGCTCCGATGGGCTCGCGAGCGCCTGCTGGATGGCCTGGCGCCACGCGGCCTGGTGGACCGCGGCTTTCTCGAGCGCCTGCTCGACGCGCGTCTGGGCGGTCTGAGGCCACGGCGCGGGGTCAAGATCTGGCTCCTCCTCACGCTCGAGAGCTGGCTCCGTCAGGTCCTCGACGACGTGCCCGGCGGGCCCCGCGACCACGCTGGAGCCGCTCGCGCGCTCGGTGTAGAACAGCCGCGATGACGAAACGCGCCACCGATGTCGATACCGAAGTGCTCGAGGTCGCCGTCGAGCTCCATGCCGAAGACGAGGCCGCGCGCGACGTCGAGCGCGCACGTCAGGCGGTGCACGAAGCCGCCGTGGATCTCGGCGTCGACGGCCAGCTCGGGCGCGCCGAGGCCGAGGTCGAGCGGCGGCGGCAGGTGGCGTCTGCAAGTCGCGCGCGCCGGAAGCGCTGGACCGCCTGGATCGCGGGCGTCGTGCTCGCGCTCGGCCTCGGCGTCGGCACCTGGCAGCTCGCCCAACCGACCCCGCCGACCCCCTGGACCGTCGTCGCCGATCGCGCCACCTGGATCCTCGACGTGAGCCCCGGCACGCGCGCACACCAGCGCTTCGAATCGGAGGGCGGGCAGCCCGTGGCCGTCGTCGACGTCGGCTCGGCGCAACCCGGGCCGGACGGGACGTGGTTCGTGAATCTCGATCTCTCGAACGCACCCGCGCTGGCAGGGCACGACACGCTCGCGCTGGAGCTCGCCGGCACGCTGCCGCACGCGCGCGTGTATCTCGAGGCCGCGAGTGACGAACGCTGGCGCTCGCCGCTCATCGCCGTACAGCCGAACTGGACGACCCATCGCCTGCCGCTCGCGACGTTCGAGCACCAGAAGCGCCGGGACGGGAAATGCCACGTCGTCGAGCCGCGGGAGCCGACCGGCGTGAAGGTCCTCTCGGTGAAGCTCGGTCACTTCGTCAACGAACCGGACGCGACGGGGTTCGTGCGCGTCCGCGGGGTGCACGCGCAATGACGCCGCGCTTCCGACCCGTGCCGCTCGACGCGACCGCTGCGCTGACGATCGACGGCGTCCACGTCCAGACCTGGGCCGGCCCCCCGGCGCACCTCGCGGGCGGCACCGTGTTCGGGTGCGTCGACCAGCCGACGACGGTGCGGTTCGGCGGCGACACCTTCACGCTGCGGGCGGGCATGTGGTTCGTGGCGCCCGACGGCGCCGAGACCGAGGGCGGCCGCGGCCTGGCGATCATCGTCCCGGGCTATCGTGGCCTCGCTCAGCTCGGTGGTCCGCTCGAGGCAGTCGGCCGCCTACGCTACATCGACGGCTGCACCGACACGTTGCTCGTCTCGCCGCCGCGCCGCGGCGAGCCTTGTTTGAACCATCTTCACATTCCCGCCGGCACGCTGCAGTCGTCCCACACCCACCCGAGCGTGCGCATCGGCGTCATCGCGCGCGGGCGCGGCGTCTGCGTGACCCCGGACGGACCCCATCCGCTCGCGCCGGGCCTCGGCTGGGTCATCCCCACGGGCGTACGCCACGCCTTCCACACGGACGACACCTCGCTCGATGTGCTCGCGTGCCATCCGGACACCGACGTCGGACCGACCGACGAAGACCACCCGATGCTGAACCGAACGATCCTCGCATGACCCCGGAACGCGACTTGGAGAACCGACGATGACGACGACACGCTCGCTGCGACTTCTCGGGCTCGCACTTCTCGCGACCGCATTCCAAGCCTGCGCGGACGATGCCGACGGAGGGACGTCCTCGGCCCCCATCGCGACCACGCCGCTCGCAGGCAAGGTCGGCGGTGAGGCTTGGACCTTCGCGACCGGCGCGACGAACGCGTTCCTGTCCGCCGATGACGACGACTACTTCGCGACGCTCTTCGCCGTCGACTTCAGCGGCTGCGAGGACGCACCCCAAGGCGGTGTCACGGCCGTGATCCTCAGTATTCCCAAGGTCGTCGGCACGCGCAGCTTCGGCCTTCAGCTCAACGGCACCTTCGTCATCGCCGGCGCCGACGGGCCTGAGAACCTCGCCACCCTCAACGGGAAGATCGTCGTCGACGCCATCACCGACACGGCCATCACCGGCGGCGTGCGCATGACCTACGACAGCGCCAATGCGATCGACGGCCGCTTCGAGGTCATGATCTGCCCCTGATGGCGCCACGCGAGCAGTGACGCGCCAGGGATGGCGTCTGGAGCAAGCCGTGCACCATCGAGCAATATCGATCCTCCTCGGCTGCGTCGCCGCGTGCGGCGATGCCATCGGCGCGACGGACGCGGCGCGCCTCGACGTCCCCGAGGCCGACGGCGTCATCGATGGCATCCGCATCGACGAGGTCGCTTCCGGACCGCGTGCGCCGCGGGTCGAGACCAGTTCGAGCGACGCCTTGCCGGTGCCGCAGGCGACCGAGAACGACGCCGCCCTCGGCTTTCGCGTCAACGGGCGCGTGCATCCGGCCGGCCGGCCCGCGATGTGGTTCGTCGAGTATGGCGCGACGACGGACTACGGCTCGCGGACGCCTGCGCGCGCGCTGCCCGGAAAGCTCTCGGCGCATTTTCGCGAGGACTGGAGCGAGGGTCTCAACGGCTGGAACGGCGGCTTCCAGGGCACCTCGCTGGTGTCGCGCGTCGAGGGCGCTCGCGCCTTCTTGCGCTACACCGACCAGGGCGCCGCCGAGAACGACGTCAATCATCTCGACGGCGTAGGCCTCATCCACCTGCCCATGTACGGCTACCCCGGTAACGTTCAGTCCGGCGTGAACGAGCAGCCGTCACTCTACCTCGGCGGGGGGCACCCCGATCTGCGCGGCGCGAAGATGGCGATGGCGGTCCGCGGCGTCGATTGGGTGCCCAAGGGGACGACGCTCGGGACGTGGGCACAGATGGATCTCGACCCGTCGATGGCGGATCAGGTGCCGATGCGGCGTGCGAACTGGGCGCACACCGGCGAGCCCTTCGGCGATCTGCTGCTGTCGGGCCAGTGGGAGGAGGCGACCTGGACGCTCCGCAACCGCGCCGCCGACTGGACCTACGCGGGCCAATATGGGGCGCGCAATGCCTACCTGTACAAGGAACTCGACGGCGCGCTCGCCGATGTCAACGTCGACATCTTCCCGGCACAGCTCCTCTTCGTCGACCTGTTCGACCTGCCCAGCGGTGGGATCGACTTCGACACGCTGTCGATGACGTACCGCAATCACTCGGTGCTGGTGCCTTCCAACGGCGGCACGCTCGCCGCTGCGCCCGCGGGCGGCGACGCGGCCGCGCTCGTCGACGGCTGGCGCTTCGGCGATGGCCACGAGTGGACCGGCGCCAGCGTTCCCGGCCAGGCCATTCGCTGGACGCTCGCGCGCGGGATCACGCTGACGTCGCTGCTGATCCACAACAGCGTCGAGGCTCCGAGCACGCTGGTCGAGGTGCGCGTCTCGGACGACGGAGAGCACTTCGTGTCGCTCGGCGAGCGCGAGATCCCGACGACGTCGCCGTTCGGTCCCAACTTCCTCTTCCACCACCAGCTCGAGCTCGACCCGGTCACGACCCGCGCGCTGCCCCTGCACGACAAGCCGATCATCGCCCTCGAGGTCGTGATCCTCGCCGGCCCCGAAGGCGCCGCTCGCTTCGGCCTGGGCGAGGTCGAGGCCTACGGCGCGGGCGCGATCGAGGAGACCGAGGACGATTGGTACGACGTGAACCTGGACATCGTCGCGCCGCCCGGGAGGTATCACCATCGCATCGTCGTTACGACCGACGCCGGTACGACCTACGGCGATGACGTCGCGTTCGAGGTGCCGACGCTTGCGCCGCCGACCATCGACACCGTCATTCCGGGGATCGTCCCCACCGCGGGCGGCGACTACATCAACATCTACGGCACCCACCTGGCGCACCAGATATCGATCGAGATCGGCGGCGTCACGCTCGAGCCGTATGGCGTCGCCCGCGGCGTCATGAGCGTGCTGATGCCGCCCGGGAGCGGCACCTGCGACATCACCATCACGACCGACTTCGGCATGGCGACCAGCGCAGGGGCGGTCGCGTACGACGATGGGACGGGGCTGGCCGATCCCGGGCCTTGCGACTTGGCGGTGCCTTGAGCGTCACGGCACCTGCGTCACCGCCGGCGCCGACGGTCCGGAGAACGCGCGCCGATCGAAGGCCATCGAAAAGACGCCACGCTCTATCGAAGTGAACGCCTTTTCGGTCGCCGGCGGGCGACTCTCGAGGCCCCCCTCTTGCCTTCGCGGGCAGGCGCAGGGCGGATCCAAGGCCCGAATCAACGGCGCGCGACGATGGCGGCCTGGTAGGCGACCAGCTGCGGAACACGCCATGCACTGCGGGCCGCCCGGTGCCACCTACCCAACCGGCACCAAGGAGAGAACAACATGAAGAGCGTTGACCAACTCAACTCGTTCCTGCGCGGCGAAATCTCGGCTGTCGAGACCTACAAGATGGCCATCGACAAGCTCGCCAAGTCCCCGCATCTGAGTACGCTGAAGGAGAACCTTCGCTCGCACGAGGACCGCGTCGCGCAACTGAAGTCCGAGGTCACCAAGGGCGGCGGCACGCCGGCCGACCGCTCGGGCGCTTGGGGCAGGTTCGCCAAGCTCGTCGAGAGCGCTGGCGCAGCGTTCGGCGAGAAGTCCGCGATCGCCGCGCTCGAAGAGGGCGAGGACCACGGGCGCAACGACTATGAGCGCGAGCTGGCCAAGGCCGGCGCGACCGACCGCGACCTCATCCAGAAGATGCTCACGGCACAGCTGCGCACCCACGCGGCGCTGACCGCCATCAAGAAGTCGATGGGCGGTGACAAGAGCACGAATCAGCCGCGGGCCTGATCGCGGCACGCAAGGCGGACTCGCGCCGACCAGGGTCGGGTGCTGTGCACGGCACCCGACCTCGGGACAGATAGCGGTGGTCCCGTGGCGACCTACTCTACCAGTCGTGCCAGGACCGATCGCGAACAGCGCACGACGACCTCACCACCGACGATCGCGATCTTGACGCGTCCGAGT
>SXIE01000243.1 GCA_005772945.1 Pseudomonadota bacterium | reverse complement strand
CGAAGAGCCAAAGCCCGCTCTCGTGACGCCGTCGACCGGGAGGTCTTGCGTGCCATGAACGAGTTGCCCAGAGGCCACATCGTCAGTTGGTTCAAGGACGCCGGATACCGCGCTCGGTGAACTCGATCGGCGCTGTCAGACCTCGGAGTCCACGAATGACGGTGTTCGAGCGACGCGGACATTGTTACCGCCTCCGCCGGCGCCCCGCAACCGGGCCCAGGGGGGGCCCAGGGGGGCGCGCGTTCAGGCGCGTTGCGCTTCACCCTCGGGTGTTGCGCCGTCGGCGGAGCTGCTCTCCTCGCCCTCCTGCCCCTCCTCGACCGCCCCCTCTCCCTCGGGCCCCGGCTCGTCGCGCATCTCATCGTCCCAACGCACTCCGGCCTTCTTGTAGGTGTGGGGGACGAAGTCGATGACCGACATGCGACCGAACGCGCAGACGTCCTTGCTCTTGCGACCCGCGTGGCCTGGGATGACCTTGCCGTTGCCGCGGTCCGTCCCGCGCAGGTCGTTGACTTCGGCCGTCACCGCCGACCCACCGGCTTGCTGGTACTTCGGTCCGCGGCCCTGCTTGTTCTTCCTGCCTGCCTTGGCCCCGCCGTCCGCGCCCGCAGCGATCCCGCCGAAGTTGCCTTCGATCGTCGTCAGCGCACCCTCGGACGTGGCCGCCGCATCGGCCATCGCGTAGTGGTTGTGCTTGCCGTCCTTGTTGGTGTCCGCAAACACCACGTCGCCGGGTTGGATATCCCCCGCGACCGCCTCGATGCCCCCCGCAGCTGCGATCTCCTTCGGCCCCATCCAGAGGCGCTTCGAGCCCCGCTTCTCGTGGTACTCGGCAACCGGCATCCAGCATCTTTCTTCCGGCGAGTAGATGACCTCGCGCGTCTGGCCGTACCCGTTGCGATACGAGAAGTAGTCCTCGCCCTTGGGGGTCGACGCGAACGACTGGAGGTGGCTCGGATCGAGTCCGGCGCCGCGGCTCAGGTTCGCGGCGACCGTGTACCCGCACCACTTGTGCCGGGTCTTCTTCTTCGGGCTCAGATAGCCTTGGCGCCCGCCACCCTTGCGACCTGCCTTGAAAATCTCGTCCACCTCGGTGGACTCGCGGTTCTTGTTGCCAA
The DNA here is from genome assembly GCA_005772945.1 of Pseudomonadota bacterium. The sequence continues at coordinate 14,832 of SXIE01000243.1, read as the reverse complement.
GGTCGGCTTCGCTCGCCTGCCGATTCTTCGGTGCGCGCCAGGATTTCCGGGCCTGCAACACCGCCAGCCCCTGGAAGCAGGAGACCAGCGCCTCGTTGGCGAAGATGGTCCAGGCGTCGAGGTCCGCTGCGATCGCGGCGAGGGCCGGCCGATCCTTGAGCGCCCGCAGCGCCTGGACCTTCACGCGGACCGCGTGGACCTCCTCCTTCGGCGGCAGGACCGGATCGGCCGTGCGTCCTTCACGCGTCACGCTCGAAGCGCTCAGCAGTCCTTCGGCCGACGACTTGATGAGCTCGCACACGCCCTCGAACTGATCCATCTCGGCACCGAAGGCCCCCTCGGCGGGCGCCGTGGTCACGCCCGTCAGCGCGGCCTCGAGTGCGCCGATCCAGGCGATCGTTGGTCCGAGCGTCATGGTGTTGGTCTTCTCGTCGACGAGCCGCGTGGGCGGGGCCGGAACCTGGGCCGCGGGCGCGCGCGGCGCGGCCTCTGGCGCTTGCTCACCGGCCTCGGTGCCGCGTCGCGTCGCGCCCTCGGTGCCGTCCCTTTGCACGGCGGCCTTGGCCTGCACCGACTCCCGGCCCGCTTCAAAGCCCTGCTGGATCCGATCGAGGTGGGGCAGGCTCACGCCACCGCCCCGCGCGCCCGCGGCGCTCCTCTGAACGGGTGCCAGGAGCGCTTCCTGGGCGGCGAACGCGTGGCCGCGCATATCCGGCTTGCGCTGGACGCTGGCGCCGCTCGGCGCGGTCTGACTGCCGGAGGCGCTCGCCGTTGCCGGTGTGGTGGAAGATTTTGCGGTGCTCGATGACCGGACAGACGTCATGGACCCTCGCTGCACCCCAGGGCTCGCGATGACGGTACGCGCGGACGACGGAACCTGCGGGTGCGACCATTCTGAGCCGCGCCGTCAGCCTGTCAAGGTGCGGTATCCACAGGCGTCCTCGGCGTCGCTGGCGGTCCACGCGGAACCTGACCACGCAGGCGCACGGCGCGTCATCTTGCGCCCACGCGCGGACCTCGTCGCCGCGCGCCGCCCTACGCCGCGCGGACAGCTGGACCTCGTCGTCACCAGGCACGCGAAGCTGCCCGGAAAAGGGGACCTCGTCGCCCCGAGGTGCCCCAACCCGCGCGCAAGAGCCGACCCTGAGCGACCTCAACGTCGCAGGCACCGAGGCCGCGCCCGAGGTCTGGCTCGGCCGCTGTGCGGGCGGGGGCGGGGAGGATGGTGTTTGGTGCGAGACGTGGGTCTACGCCCAGGTCCTCCCGCGCGCGCAGCCCTCCGCCGCGACCGTGATGTCGGAGCGCCCGCCCGTTGCCGCCGTGACGCGCGCGGCGCCGGAGGGACCCTCGCTCGCGTGCCCGAGCGGCTACGCGTTGACGCCGGCGAAGCGCGCGCCGATGCCTGACGCACTAGGCGAGGCGTGGGGGGAACGCGTGGGACTCCATTGCGCGGGGCCAGGAGGCGCGTCGAGTGAATGGCCGCCCGAGGTCGGGGACGCGTTCTTCACGTTCGAGGAAAGCACCTGGGTGTCCCAGACGCCGCCTCTGTACGTCATCGCGTGGGGGTTCTTCGGGTACGCGGGAGGCACGGCACGCGCCCTGATGAGGGCGTGCGTGGCCAGACCGGTGGTGCGAAACCTCTTGGCGTGGCGCAAGGGGCCGGGTGGGCTCTGGACGATCCACGCCGAGGACGTGCCTGGTCTCTGTATCGCGGGGGTACGCGCGTGGCGCGCTTCGCCGCGGCCACGACCGTCGCCTTCCTGCGCGGCCCTGATGCGAGCGTGGGACCTCTCCCACATGGAGGGGCGGCGTCTTCGCGAGCGCCCGCCCGAGCGCGCTAGCGAGCGCCGCCGCCCGGATGGCTTGCACGGCGGTGCAAGCTTTATCGCTGAGCGCGGGGGGCGACCTGGCCGGTTTGCGCACTCCCGGCTCCCGTGAGACCTTTCCGCGAAAACCCGCGGCATGCCGCGGCCCAACTCACGAGGTGCCTATGCCGCAGCGTCTGATGCTCTGTGTCGCCCCATTTTCCGCACTCGCCATCGCAGGCTGATCGATCTTCGGGGGCCTCGTGCCCTCGACCGCGACGCGCGCTGAGATGCAGAAAGCCAACGACGCCAAGGACTATCATTTCAATTGGGACATGTGCGTCGGGAAGACGCGGTTCCCGGACGACACCACCGGCAATGAAGGCTACGACGCGTGTAAGAATGCCGTGAGCTGGGCCTACGACAGCGGCGACACGGCGTACCTCAAGTCGATCTGTGCGACCCCGGATGACGAGTACCGCCTCACGTCGTACGGAAAGTCTGCCAAGGGCGCGGCCTGCGAGCGAATCGAACAGGGGGGCGCCGTGAAGGAGCTCGCCGACGCGCCGTGCGCCGGACTGGGCGCCAAGGTCGACGCCGCGTTCGACGCTGACAAATTCAGGCTGCAACAGGACTTCGCGACCGTCGCCAAGAAGCTCTACACGTGCGGCGACTATGCGACGCTCTTCGGCACGCTCGTCGGCAAGACCTATGCGAAAGGCGACACCCGAATCGGCGTCACGATCCTGGCGGGCCTCCAAGCGGGCGGCGCGAACGTCGTCGCCGCCCTGACCGACTACCTCAGTATGCCCAAGCCGAGCCTGCGCGCGAACCTGGGGGAGTGGCTGGAGCGCGAGAAGAACACCGCCATGTGTGCCCCGCTGGCCAAAGCGCTGACCGCGAAGGATGACGTCACCGAGACCTACGCGCTGCTCTTCTATTTTGCGAACTCGCAGTGCAAGGAAGGCATCCCGCTCGCGCTGGGGGTGCTTCGCTCGACCGACGGCGGTCAACGGGAGGCCGCCTGCGTCAATCTCGCGCGGCTCGGGACCAAGAAAGAGATCCCGAAAATCAAGATCGTCGCCGACAGCGACCCCTACGCGGTGCGCTTGGATAACGGTGCGGTCCACTATCCGGTGCGCGTCGCCTGTACCGGTGCGGTCGGATCGATCCAGCTCCGCGGCGATTGAGCCTCCGAGAGCATGCGTCGCCATGGTTGTTCGTGGCGCGCAAATCGCCTAGAAAGGGTGGCGGGGGTTGCGTTCGTCGCGCACGTTTCGTCTGTGGCTCGGTCCACATGAGGCTCATCGTGTCCATCACCACGCCCGCCACCCCAACCACTCAGCCTGTGCAACAGAAGCCCGCATCGATCTCCGGCGGCGCGTCGTCGACGTCGTCCGGGCATGCGGTGCAGCTCAAGCAGTCGCTCGCGGGCAAGGACTTCGCCCAGCAAGAGGCGATGCTCGCGCCGGCCGCCGCGGTGCAGATGCGCGGCAACGTCCAGGCCTCGGCCGAGGCGGTGCATCAACACGCCGAGGCCGGCACGCGCGGCGGTGGGGGATCGCTGCCCCATCTCGGCGCGATCCAAAAGAGCTTCGGCGGCCACGACGTCTCGGGCGTCAAGGCCTACTCGGGCGGAGACGCGAGCGCTGCGTGCGACGGCATGGGCGCGGCCGCCTACGCGACCGACGACAAGATCGCTTTCAAAGGCGGGCCCGACCTGCACACCGCGGCGCACGAAGCCGCGCACGTCGTTCAGCAGCGGGGCGGGGTGTCGCTTGCGGGCGGCGTCGGCCAGTCGGGGGATGGCTACGAGCAGCATGCGGACAGGGTCGCGGACGCGGTCGTCGCCGGGAGGTCGGCCGAGCCGATCCTGAACCAGATGAGCGGCGGCACCGGCGTGCAGATGAAGGCGTCCGTGCAGCGCGACGATGCGGCCGCGCCGCCCGCACCCGCGCCCGCCGGCGGTTTCCTCGAGCTCAAGCCGGGCGCCGACTTCGTGTTCGGTGGCGACGTCATCTACGTGTACCGCGGCGAGAAACACGGCATGAAGGTCGGCTTCGCGGCGCTGGGGCAGTTCGAGGGTCTGGAGACCGAGTCCCTGAGCGGCGTCGTCATCAAGGTCTTTCCGACGCGCTGTCAGGTGAAACTCGCGGCTCCCAAGCACGACCACAAAGACCCGGCGCAGAAGACGTCGCTCGCCGATGGGCTCAAGGCGTTGCGCGTGAGCATGGGCACGGAGAAACCCCCGGAGTTCCCGCCGCCGGCCCCGCTCACGCCAGAGCAGCAGAAGAAGCAGGACGACGCCGCCGGAGGTTGCCACCCGGCGCCGGGAGCGGACCGGTAGGTACCGCCGCCCCGGCGCGGAGACCGTCCTACTGCACCGCCGCGCTCGCGTCGTTCACGTCGAAGTTGGTCGCGACCCCGTCGCCATCGCCGTCGAGGCTCGGCCACGTTCCGACCAGGGACGCCGGGTCCTCGGTCCACGGGATGTTGCTCGTGAGGAGCGTCTTGTCGCGGATGATGCGTCCCTCCGGGATCCCCTGGAGGTCCCCCGCCGCGTGCGGCCGCGCGGCGCCCTCGACCGGCGTGACGGTGCAGGCCTCGGGCGACATGAGCGCATTCGCGCTGACGAGCAGCACGCTCTGGCCCGCGGGGATCCGGATGAACTCGCCGCCGCTGCCGCCGTCAGCCGCCCCGACGAAGGACTCGACGAAGGCGCCGACGCCACCGGGCACGGCACTGTCGCAGGCGCGGTGAAGCGGCACGGTCGTGGTCGCGTTCGAGTCCCACCCCGGCAGGTAGTAATGGAGCCAGGATCCACCGCTGGCGGGTGCCCACGGCAGCTGCACATAGAGATCGTTGGCGCCGCCCGCGACGGGCGCGAGGAGGTTGCGGAGGGCGAGTCCGTCGCCGCCCCGCGTGTAGAGGAGGCTATAGCGATCCTGCCACGCGTTCTCGTTGCGGCAGATGTCGCCGGGGCGGTTGCAGGCTTGGCCGGGGTTGATGGTCGAGCGGTTGAACTCGCCGGGGTTCTGCCAGATGGGGCCCGTGATGTTGGCGACGTCGCGCATCTCGCCGAGGCCGAGGCGCAGGTCGAGGAAGACGCGCAGCCAGCTCCGGAGGCCGGGGGCCACAGGATGGGGGTCGAGGAGCGTCGTGAGGCGTCCGTATGAGATGGTCTCGTCGTCGCCCGCGACGGCGTTGCTCTCGGTCCGGCGCTGTAGCTCGAGCTTCATCGCGCCGTTGTGGCGGTCCGCCGCGAGCAGGTAGTTCACGAGTCCCGATTCGAAGTTCTCCCCGGGGGCGAGGCCGAAGACGTAGCTGGCCTCGTCCCCAGCGTCGTTGTTTCTGGCGTCGTAGTCCGGATCGCCGTCCTGGTAATTGAAGTACGAGATCATCATGTGCGCGCGGTTGCCGTGCTTGGCCGCGCTGTGGGCGGCGAAGAGGGACTGGAACGCGGCGAGTCGTTGGTGCGCGTCGTTGACCCGCAGGACGTTGAATTTCTCGTGCCACGCGCCGGACCCGAAAAGGAGCTCCAGCTCGCTCATCCACTGGGTCCAGCCCAGGCCGATGCGGGCCGGAGAATCGGCTTGGCTCATGTAGTTCATCGACGTGTTGATGTTCGGCAGCCAGCTCGACGGGTCCTGATTGGCCGAGCAGGCGAGCCGCTTGCGAACGCGCTTGGTCAGCTCGATCCAATCGTTTTGGAAGGCCAGCGCAGGTGTCGCGCCCGTGTCATACGGGAGGCGCTTGTGGGCGGTTCCGCCGTTGCCGTCAGCGAGGGTCATGAGGGTGCGCTGGACTCCGTTCTCGCGCCACGGGACGGCCTGGATGGACGCCTTGGCCATGAGGCCCGTACATGCGCCGGCCACGCATTGCGAGCCCGCCGGGCACTGGGCGTCGTTGGCACATTGGCACTTGCACGGGGTCCCGCCCGGATTCGGATCCGGGCACGCGAAGGCGTTGGCGTGGGCCGCGTCCGGAGGGGCGAGACAGGCCTGACCGAAGCCGCACGTGCTCGCGCTCGTGCACGCATAGTCGGTCTTGCTCACGAGTTCGCGGTTCGCCGGCAGGGTCCAGTGCCGATAGGGCGTGCCCCAGGCGTCGGCGCTGATGCCGTCGAGGTCGAGCCCGTCGATCGCCCGGCCGAGACCGTCGGCCACCGCCAGGGCGGTCTGCGCCGAGCCCGGGTTGAGCTCGAAGCATGCGAGCTCGCTCAGCGAGAGGGACGAGCCCGTGCCGGCTGGCGCCGGATTCCAGAACTCGCGGGCGAAGTCGACGACCTTGCCGGCCGCCTCGGCGGCACACTTGACCGGTGCGGGGGCCGAGCCGATGTCCGCGTCCCCGGGCGGGTAGTATTTCAGCGTGTCGCCCGCCGCCACGGCGTGCGCACCCAAGGCGGCCACGTCGTTGGCGGCGCAGGCACGGCGGAAGCCGTGATCGCGCATCGCGTAGAGGGTGTCGATGCGCTGGACGTCCAGCGCGACGGCCGACTCGCGCGAGCTCCAGTTCGCGACGATGGCGGCCGCCAGCTTGTAGGCCGGTGCCAAGGCGGTGCAGGCGGGATCGGCGGCGCAGGTCCTCAAGACGTGCTTGAGGCTGGGAGAGCTGGGGTGCGGGACCGCGGCAGAACCTGATGAGAGCCGGGCGCCTCCATGAGCGCCGTCGTTGTCGCCGAAGCCTTCGAGGCTGGTCCCGATCCGCTCCTGGCCGGCATCCGCGCTCAGGTAGCTGTCGGGCCGCCGCCGACACGCGCTCGCCAGGTAGCGCGGCCCGAGGTTGGCGCCGAACGCTTGGTCCATGTCGCTGTACTCGAACTCCGGCGTCTGCAGGAGTTTGGAGGCGCGCGACCCGTCGAGGAGGACGTCACCGCTCCGCCACGTCAGACCGAAAAGCGCCGAGGTCGTCACCGCCATCTTGGCGTATCCGGCGTCCGCCGTGTTCGCGTCGATGGGCATGGCCCAGTTCTCGAGGCCGAGGCGGCTTCCGACGCGGTCGAGCTGGTCGAACGAATCGCCCGTTCCCTGCGCCCTGCGGGCGTACTCGAAGACGGTGAACGGGAGGTCGGCGCGAAACGCGTTGACGGGATCCAGGTGCTGATCGGCCTTGAACAGCGGGCTCCCGAAGATCCAGCCGAAGATGGGCCACGCGCGCTCGGCCGCCACGGCGCTGTCCTTGGGATAGAAGACATCGCCGGTGATCTTCGAGCGCAGGCGAATCCTGGCCAGAAGGTGCAGCGACATCGTCAGGCTGTCGAAGGGGTCGCTGAGCAGTGCCGCCCACCGGTCGCGCGTGAAGCCCTGCCACTCGTTGGCACACGTCGAACTGCGGCAGCCGATCACGCCGTTCAGGCGGAAGGTGAATTCGGCGCCGCGCCCGTCGGCCAGGCGCGCGTCCCCGCCCTCCGGGATCTCGGCGGGGGTGATCGGGCCTTGGCAGGCGGCCGCATCGACCGCCACCCCGAGCTTGAAGTTGCCCGTCTTCGCGGCGACGCCTTCGACCACCAGGAAGACGACCTGGTCGCGGGCGAGCGCGCTGGTCGTCGCGAAGGTGAGCGGCGCGAGCTTCGTGTTGGCGGCGCCACCGGCGCAGCTCGCGATGAGAGAAGGCACCGGCGCGCAGGTGTCCGCCGGGACCAGGAACGCCCGCAGGCCCGACGCGAACCCGGAGGTCGGCGTGATGGTGAAGCGGTAGGTCGCTTCCGCGGGCGCCACGAACTGAAAGACCACATCCCGATCCAGGTCGGTCGTCTTGCCGTCCGATTGGCCGCCGCACTGGGTCGTCTTGGCCGCGAGCTTGTAGTCCGCCTTGGCACCGGTCGTCGTGCGCGTGATGCTGCTGTAGGGGACGTTGTCGAACGCCGGGAAGTCCGCTTGGCAGCTGGCGGACAGCGCGAGCGTCTTGAACGCTTCGCCAAAGGGGTCGCCCGAGGGGTCGGAACGGGTCGCCGCCGGACCGGGGCTGCCCTCGACCGCGACGCGCTCGTCGTGGTCGCAGTGGAAGCCGAGGGCGGAGACGACGAGTGCAGGCACGAGGAGACGTCGTGTTCTCATGATGGAGCACCGCTTGCCAGGGTTGACGGACGCGAACCGGATGCGCGAATCGTCATAGGGCCCTCGGCCGCGCGAGGCATCTCAAGCGGTCTCAAGCGGTCTCAACCGGCCTCGTGCGCGGGGCGCAGCGGCGCTACGCGCTGACCAGCTCGCTGACGGACGCAACGGCGACCGGACGCTCGGTGCCCTGGTGATCAGCGGCACTCTCATCGCTGCTTCGATCGGCGGCACGAGCAATCGACGATTATCGTACCTCTGTGGGGCGCTCGAAGCGCGCTGCCATCCAATTCACCCCGAAAGCCACCAGCTCGCCGGCATCACAGAGTTCGCTCGCGGCCCCCCCGACCAGCCCTCGCCGCGCAAGGCCGGTTTCGCGGAACGCGCGGAGAATCGAAGCGAAGTAGTCTTCGCCGGGCCAATCCACGATGCCCTCGCTGTTGTCGAGCGCTGTGACGATTCGACGCTCCGGCCCGCGCGGAGTCATGATCACCCGCTCGCGGCGCACGCGCCGCTTGGCGATGAGTGGGACCAGGTACTCGGCATGATGAAGGAGAGTCGTCGTGTTGTCGTCGGCCCCCATCCTGAGGACACGTCCGCCTTCCGACACCAGTCGATGCAGCGGCGAACCGAGGCCGAAGTAGTCATGCCACGGGGAATCCGCAAGGAGCAGCGCCGAATCCGCACCAAGAGCGGCGAAGCGACCTTCCGGGTGATCAGTGACGCGCACACCGGGTCGGCGTCGCAGGGTTTCTGCCAAGACCCCGACCTCCGGATCCGCGGGCGTCGTCGATGCGTCGAAGGGCGTGCCGTCGTCAGCGGCGCCCAGCACCATGAGAAGCGTCCCACCGGCCAGCACCGCCTCGAGCGCGTCGATCACGCCGTCTGCCCCTCCCTCTACGGGGCCGATGGCCCGAAGCGAGGCATGCACCATGAGGGTGTCGCCGGCGACGACGCCGAGGCGAGCGAGGTCGGCCGCGATGCGCTCGATCGCCACCACCGCTCTCATTGGCGCGGCCCAGCGCCCCGCGCCCGCTCTCTGAGCCCGCTCACGGAGAGGCACTCACGAGCTCGCGCAAGGCACCCAGGGTCCGTTCGCAGTTGCGTCCGTCGGCGCCGAGCATGTGGCGATCGAGGAACGCCTGCGTCGTGGCGCGGCAGCAGCTCGGGTCGTCGAGCGCCTGGTCGACGGCGGCGAAGAGCTGCGCGACGTCGCGCGCGAGGAGCCCGCCGTGGTCCTCGGGTGGGAGCTTCCAGATGAAGCGCGCGTTTTGGACTTGCTGCTTGCGCACGCCGAGCAGGGTGTAGGTCCGCCAGGTGAAGGCCTCGTCCGCGTCGCGCACCGGATAGACGTGCACGGTCGGTCGGCCGGTCGCGTAGTAGAGGTTGGCGATCGAGGAGTAGTTCGTGATGAGCGCATCCGACACTTGCATGTCGAGGCAATTATCCGGGTGCTGGTCTTTGTACTTGAGGAGCACGTGCGCGTGGCGGCGCGCGAGGCCGTCGAGGAAGGCGCGGTAGGGCGGCTCGAAGCGGAAGCTGTCGTGGAGGCGCAGGATGACGTTCGCGCCGCGGCGGCCGAGATGCGTGAGGAGGCGCTCGAAGATCTCGGCGTCCTTGCCCCAGTGCGCGAAGACCTCGCCGTAATGCCAGGTCGGGGCGATGAGGACGGTCGGCTTGCGCAGGTCGAACGGGTAGTAGGGTTGCGCGCGGACCTTCTCGAGCGGCACGCGCAGGTCGTCGTGGCTGCAGGCGCCGACCATGCGGCAGTTTTCGGGCGCGAAGCCCGAGACTTCGGTGCGATGTTCGAGGTCCCAGGGTCCGAAGCACGACCAGCGGAAGTCGCGGTTCGGCGCGAGCGGCTCGCCGAAGCACGCGCGCAGTTGGCCGTGGAGGACGCGGAACTCCTGGCGGTCGTTGGGGCCCTTCCAGCCGAAGCCGTGCCACAGGACGAAGCCTTTGGGAGACGGCGCGCGCAGCGGGACGCGGTTGTCGAGGATGGTCACATCGGGGCGGAAGCGCGTGGCCGAGATCGCGCCGTGTTTCGAAGCGCCGAGTCCAGGGCCAACGGCGAGAATTTCGTGCCAAGGGCGGCGTTGGATGAGCGGCGCCGCCACCGGCAGGAGGCGCGCGACGCCCTCGGCGAGGAAGCCGCGCTTGCCAGGGAGGACGACGCGCACGTCGACGTCGTCGCGCGCCGCGAGGTAGCGCGTGAGGCTCCAGAGATCGGCCCCGAAAGTCGTCGCCCAGACGAGGATCTTCATGGCCGCTGCCTACCATGAAAGCGCCGGCTGAGGCATAGAGTGCCGCGCGGAGGCTGCATGGGTCGTTTCGTTCGCGTGATGGCGTTTCTGTGGACGGTCGGGGCACTCGGCGCGGCGCGCGCCGAAACGTCGGTGTGCGTGCTCACCTTCGACAACCACACGGCCGACGCCGCGTTCGACGTGCTCGGCAAGGGGCTCGCCGACATGGTCATCACCGACCTGGCGCAGGTGCCGGGCGTGACGGTCGTCGAGCGCGCGAAGCTCGAGGCGGTTCTCGGCGAGCTGCGGCTCCAGCACAGTGCGCTCGTCGACCCCGCGACCGCCCAGCGCATCGGCAAGTTGGTCGGCGCTCGGTATGCCGTGGCCGGCGCCGTGACGGCCGTGGATCCCGCGCTGCGTCTCGACGTGCGCCTGATCGAGATCGAGAGTGGCAAGGTCACGTACGCCGACAAGATCCTCGGCCACAAGGACAAGCTCTTCGCGCTCGAGGCCGCCCTCACCGAGCGCTTGGCGCGTGCCCTCGGGGCCCGTGCGGCCAGCGTCGCGTCCGCCGGCGTGGACGACCTCGCGGCGCTGCTCGCGTTCGCGCGCGGCCTCGACCTCGCCGATCGCGGGGACCCCGAAGCCGCCCGCAAGGCGCTCGGCGAGGTCGTCGCGCAGAACCCGGGCTTCAAGCTCGCGGAGGCGCGCTATCAGGCGTTGGTGAAGCAGCTCCACGACGCCAAGGACCGGCGCCAGGCGCTCATCACGAGCGCCGAAACAGAGCTCGCGACCTCGGCGCGTGCCTTCATCGCGCGCGTGACCCCCTCCGGGCTGGCGCGGGCGAGCGCCGACGACCAGCGGCGCTACTTCGCCTATCGCATCGTCCTCGCGAAGCTTCCGCTGGTCGGCATCACGCGACTCGTGGGCGCCGCCAACCACGCCGTTCCGGCCTCGCTTGCCGCGGCGGACCGCGCGCGCTTCGTGCTACTCGCCGAAGAGCACCTCGCTCAGGCGCGCGCCCTTATCGATGACATGAAGGCCGTCCGCACGCCGGATGGCAAGCTCGAGCCCTGGGAGACCGGTCGCGGCGCGCTGCCCGACGAGGACCTCGCGCGCGCGAAGGCCGTCGGGCTCGGCGAGTGGCCTGGCGTGTGGGCCTTCGCGGCGGTGCATTCCGTCGCGCGTCACCTCGGCGGGCTCATCGTCCTTGGGCGGCCCACGATCTTCTTGGACCTCCGGGTTCATACGACGCCGAGCCTGGCGGAGGTCGATCCGCAGTACGTGCCCAGGGCCCTCGCCTTTCTCGACGAGGCGGTGGCCGACCTCCGAACCCGCCCGCCGCGCCAGACCGCCGACCGCGAGATGCTGCGCACGCTCGAGCTCTACGGGGATTGCCTGATGCGCCTCGGGCGCCCGAGCGAGGCCATCGCCAAGTGGCAGCTCATCCTCGACACGTTCCCGAGCGCCGAGGAGTTCGCGGGGGTCGAGGCCAAGATCAAGCGCGCGCTCCGGCTTCCGTGAGACGGCTCGCGTGGGTGCTGGCGCGCGGGTGCCACGCTGTCAACGCGGCGCGACGCGCCCGCGTCGGCGGTGAGTCCGGCGGTTGACGTACGACGTTACGTAACAGCGAGGTGCGGGCCGACGCGGGCGGCACGGACGTTGCGGTTGCCCTCCGCTGCTTCGCCGTCCATCATCGGCGATCGAAAAGGGGAGTGTCGATGTTCGCAAGCCTGCCGTCGCCCATCTTGCGTCTCGCCGTGTGTGCCTTCGTCGGGGGTGTGGTCGTCACGACCACCGCGGCCTGCGACGACGAGACGACCGCGCGCCAAGCGGATACGAGCGTGGTCGCCGCCGAGACGACGGCCGGCGACTCGAGCGTGGTCACGACCGAGGCGACCGGCAACGACACGCACGTGGTCGCCACCGAGACGACCGCGACCGACACCCACGTCGTGACCCCCGAAACGACCCCGCACGACACGACCCCGCACGAAACGACCCCGCACGACACGACCGTGGCGACCGAGACCACAGTCGGCGACACGACCCCGGGCGAGACGAGCGACACCCCGTTCGTCCCCGAGCCGGTCGGCGACCTCGCGCCTGTCGGCACGACCGAGCAGCCGGTCTACGTCTTCCTCTTCACGCACACCGAGGACCCCTTCAACCACGCGCTCTCCGAGGCCCGCTATCAGAAGACCGGCGACATGCTCGACGCCGTCGCGGCCGCGCACCCCGACAGCCATCCCGAGTGGACGATCCAGTTCCAGGGATCGGACGCCAAGACCATCGGCGACCGCCATGGCACGGGGGGCGTCGTCGCGTATCTACGGGGCCTCGCGGCGCGCGGGGTGGTCCACTTCGGCTACCACGGCCAGCACGACCCGACCTACCTGAACCGCCCGCAGAAAGCGCTCACGGCCGACTCGACCTTCGCCGACGTCGCGAACGCGTTCGACGACTGGGTGAGCTGCGAACGGAACCTCGGCACCGGCGATTGCGTCACGCCCGGCGTCGGCGGCGTGGTCGAGATCGGCACGACCTTCGGGCCGGTCGAGATCTGCTCGGGACTCGCCTCGGGCGACGACGGCACAGGCCCCTTCGAGGACGGCGGCGGGCAGTGGGCGCTCCGGCGTCGCCTGCCCGACGTGCGGCTCGCCTTCGGCTTCTCGGATCACGCGCCCGAGGTGCCGAACTACGAGGCGTTGATGGCCGAGCTCTTCACGCTCCTCGCGCCGAGCGGCGAGACGGCCGGCGGCGTGTTCTGGGCGGAGGATGTCCTGCGCGTCAACGACGGCGAGTGGCTCGGCGACACCCACATGGCGACGCTCGAGAGCGGCGCCGGCGCCGTGGCCGCGCGCCTCGTCGGGCTCGACACGCACCGCATCCAGATCCTCAACAACGGCATCGCCTCGAAGTGGATCTACGCCAAGCAGAGCCCGACGCAGCACGGCTACGCGCACCCCACAGCGCCCGCGCTCCCGGCCGAGCAGGTCGCGACCGCCGCCCAGATCGAGGCCAAGTACCAGGCGACCGCCGCGGGCCTCGAGTACCTCGCGGGCACGTATTTCGCGGCCCACCCGGGCAGCCGCTTCATCGGCACCGACGAGCTGCGCGCCATCGCCGCGCCCGCGGACCTGTTCGAGGTCACGGGCGCCGAGCTCGATCGCATCGCGCGCTGGGCGCTCACGCATTGGGGCGCGCGGCCGCCGAGCTTCCTGTCGGACGGCGTCGAGTTCTACTCGCTTCGGGACGCGCTCGGCCTGCTCGCGCGCGCGCTGGCGGCCGACGCGCTGCCCGTGACGCAGACGATGGGGCGCTTCTATGGTCCCGAGGACGCGGTGGCGGCGACCGGCCCGGTGACCCTCACGCAGGCTGAGGTTCGCACCCTCGCGTCGGCCATTGCCGCGAAGGCGGCGGCCACGGTGCCGCCAGACCCGAACGCCCCGAGCGCCTGGACGCCGACCCCGCCGAACCTCGTGCCCTCGCAGTACACCGTCGGCGGCAAGACGCTGAATGCGGCTCAGGCGCTCTACGCCTTGGCGCTGGCCTATGCGTCGACCTACGCCGGCAAGCCCGTCGCGAGTCTGGTGACCCCCGCGACCCAGCCGCTGCCCGAGACGTTCGACATCTACGACGCGCTCGGCTGCGTCTCGTGCGAGGACACGAGCTGGTCCACCAAGCCGGCCCGCCTACGCAAGCTGTAACCGGCGCGCGGCGTCGGCGCGGGTGGTCTCAGCGCGGTCGGCCCGCACCCTGTAGCTGGGCGAGCGCGTAGCCGATCGGCGCATCTTGGTCGTTGCGGACGCCGTCGAAGACGCGCACGCGCAGGCGCGGTCCGCGCGCGTCCGACGCCCCCTGCGTGAACGTGAGCTCGAGACCCTTGGCGGTGGGCTTGGTGTCGCCGGCCGTCCATCCGCCCTTCGCGAGGTGCGCGGCCCAGAGCGCCTCCAGCTCGAGGGCGGTCGTCGGGCTCGCGAACACGACCGTGACCTCGTCGTCCGGGAGTCGCGCGCGCCGCATCTCGCCCTTGGTCGCACATACGGTCCCCGTGCTGGGGACGCCGACCTCCTTGAGTCCCGCCTCGAGCGGCCGTTCGTCGACGCGCATGTCATCGCCAGCGGTCATGAAGGACGTGCTGATGGCGCAGGGGTTCTTGGAGCAACCGCCGCCGACGATACCGAAGGCGAGCGCGAGCGCGGACAGACGAAGAATGTCGATGCAGCTGGACATGGGGCTCCTCGGCGTGGCGAACGACCGCTTGTCGTGCACCTAGCACGGGCGGCGCAGGCCCGTCCAACGCCCGCAGGCCAGCGATGGCCGGGTTCGTGGTGGCTGGTGGGGTCGCGAGCCCGCGTACCATCGGGTAGAATGCGAACTCGCTTTTCGATTCCGGCGTAGCGATGCGCGGGTGCCACTCTCGAGGGGATAATCGATGCTCGCCTTGTCGGTGACCGTCACGCCCCTCGGCGCGACGAGCGTCGGCACGACCTCGTTCGCCTCGTAGATGCGGCTCGCCGTGCAGGTCGCGGGCGCCGAAGCCGACACACGATCCTGACCGGCCTCCGCGTTGGGACCACCTACACCGTCACGGTGAGGACCTCGTGCGCCTCTACTTCGAGGCGACCGACGTGACCGCGAGCGACAAGACGACGCGCATCTACGCGCTCGACAGCGTCGACGGGCTGACTGGCCGCGACTTCGACACGCGCGCGAGCTCGGCCGTCT
>SXIE01000242.1 GCA_005772945.1 Pseudomonadota bacterium | reverse complement strand
TCGCGCCGACCGCGGTCGCCACGGCCTCCGCCTCGACGACGAGCTGGTCCGCGGTCAGCTCCGCCGGCGGCATGTCGACGAGCCGCGCCGCGTCCCGCACGGCCTCGGCGAGGATCGCGAGGCGGCCCAGCGCGGGCGCGTCAGCGCCTTCGGGCAAAAGGAACGCAACCGCGACCGCGCCGACATCGCCCTTCTTCTTACGGTGGTACGTCGGGAACGCGCGCGCGACGGCGACGGCCAGCGCCCCCACATCCTCGGCCCGCTCGAGCGCCACCAGCAAGGCGATCCGCCCCTTGCTCGCCCGCCCGCGCAGCGCATGCGCGACGACATCGGGGCGCGCCGGGCTGTTGTGACGCGACGCACGCTCGGAGATCGCGAGGACGACCACCCGCCGCGGCTTCCCCTCGCCGACAGCCGCGATCCACGTCGACGTCGACGCCGACGAATCCCCGGGCGAGAGCGCATCGAGCATCGCCGGCCAGATCGCGCCGAGCTCAGCCGGCAGAAGCGCCACCGTCGCGGCCCGCGCCAATGCGCTCTTGGGCCCCACGACCACGATCTCGCTCGCCCCCGCCAACGCCATCTCGGCCGAGCCCACGAACTCCAGACCGATACTCACGGGCCCCCCTCATTAGAATGAACGGTCATGCAACCGGACGCTCAGGCGACCGTCACGCGCCGCACCCCGCGCTCGCGCAGGAGCGGCTCGACCCGCTGCCGCAGATCCCCTTGTAGCACGAGCGCCTCGCCCTCGACCGCCCCGCCGCATCCAAGGCGCGCCTTCAGCTCCTTGAGCCAGCGCTCGCGCTCGGCCTCAGGCAGCCCCAGCTGCTCGATGATCGTCGCGTCTTTCCCGCCCCGACCCTTCCGCTCGATCCGCACGACCGCCCGCTCGGGCCCGCGCGCCGCCTTGCCGGACGCGGCGCCGCGCGCATCCGCCGCGCCCTTCGCAGGCTCCGCGGGACCCGGCGGCAAGCTGGCCCGCAGCGCTGCGAGCCGATCGAACGCCCCACCCTCGGCTTTCTCCGCGTGGTCGTTCCAATCGCCTTTCTTGGCCATCGCCCTGCTCTCCGTCGCCCGCGCATCGCCGCTGCTCGTCCCCGCCCGTTCTACGCCGCTTCCGGGACATGCCCCCGGGTCATCTTCGCGATCGTCGCCTGGTTGTGGCGCGCCTTGAAACGCACGCACTCGGCGATCATCGCACGCACCGGCTCCGAGTACCGGAAGAAGTCGAGCGCCAAGGTCGGGTCTTCCTCGAGCGCCGTCTGCGCGCCCGCCGCGTCCATCCCGAACAAATCCGGCTCGTCCGGCACCCGCGCCGCGTCGAGCCACCATCCATCGAAGCCGTACGTCGCCGCGTGTTCGTCGAAGATCGGCGTCCCCGGAAATGGCAAGAGCACCCCCCGATTGTTGAAGAAGTCGGTCCACGGCGACAGCTCGACCATCAGCGCGAGCGTTCGCTGCAGCTCCTCGACCCCTTCGCCGGGGAAGCCGAACATGAAGTTCACGACGGTCAGCATCCCCGCTTCTTTCGCGGCCTTCACGGCCATCCGCACCTGCTCGGGGCGGGTGCCTTTTTGGATCTGCTGGAGGATATTGTAGTCGCCCGACTCGATCCCGAAGTTGACCGCGACACATCCGGCCGCGCGCATATTGTCCAGATCGAACGGCTTCACCATATTGCCAGGCGTGATGCAGGTCCAGGTCACGCCTTCCAACTCTGGTGTCGCCAAGATCCCCTTGCAGAGCGCCTCCAAGCGCGGTCGCCGCGCCGTGAACGCGTCATCCCAGAACGGGAAATTGCGAATCTGTGTCATATCCGAGAGTGCCACCATCTCGGCAATGACACTCTCGGTCGAGCGCCACCGATAGTTGCGGCCCGTCACATAATTCGCGCAGAACGTGCACCGCGCCGGGCACCCCCGGCTCGTCATCATCCCGCCCGCCCCGATAACGCCGAGCGGCGAGTACTGCGCGGCATCGAAGCTCGGGTACGAACGATGGGGAAACGGCAACGCGTCCAGGTCGTCGATGAAGGTCCCCGGCGGCCCGTTGCCCTCGCGGGTATGTACCCACGGCAGCGCGCGCACCCGCTCCATCACACTCCCCAAGAGGTCCCGCGGCCGATCGAACAGATCGGCGATCTTTCGCAGGACATTCTCGCCCTCGCCGACCACGCTCACGTCGAAACCGTGCGCGATCGGCTCGTCGGGCAGGACCGTCGCATGCGGCCCGCCCGCGACCAGGAGCCGCCCGATCCCTCGCGCCCTCAGCCCCTCCGCGAGGAGATACCCGCGTCGCGCATTCGACGTGAAGAGCGTCATGCCGACGATGTCCGGCCCGAAGCGCGCCGCCTCCGCGAGCGCATCCTCGTCCGACCCGCGCCACAGGATCGCCGCCAAATCGAGACACTTCACGCGGTGACCGGCCGCGAGTAGACTCGCCGCGACGTACTGCTGCCCCAGATAGGGCGCCCCCATCCGTTGCGGCAAGTGGGGAAGGATGAGCAGCACGTCGGCCATGCCCGCCATCCTAGCCCCTTTCCACCGGAATCGCACCGATGTCGACCAGCACCCCGACCCTGCGCGCCCCCTCCCCTCTGCGCGGCACCGTGCGCGTTCCGGGCGATAAGAGCATCGGCCATCGCGCGCTCCTCATCGGCGCCCTGTGCGACGGACCGGTCGCGGTGACCGGCCTCTCCGACGGCGAAGACAACCGCTCATCCGCGCGGATCCTCGGCCAGATGGGCGTCCGCATCGAACGTGACGCGTCCCAGCCGGGCCATGCGATCGTCCATGGCGTCGGGCTCGATGGCCTGCGCCCCCCGAGCGAGCCGCTCGACTGCGGCAACTCCGGCACGACGATGCGCCTCATCCTCGGGATCCTCGCCGGCCAGACCTTCGAGGCCACCCTCATCGGCGACCACTCCCTTTCGCGCCGCCCGATGCGCCGCGTGCTCGATCCCCTGCGTCAGATGGGCCTCACGGTCCTCAGCGCGCGCGATCAGAACTACGCGCCTCTCACCGTCCGCGGCCGCCGGCCCCTCTTGGCGATACACTACGCCTCGCCCATCGCCTCCGCCCAGGTCAAGAGCGCCGTTCTCCTCGCCGGCCTCTGGGCCGACGGCGAAACGACCGTCACCGAGCCCGCCGGCATGACCAGCCGCGACCACACCGAGCGCATGCTGGCCGCCCTCGGCCGTCCGCCCCACGCCTGCCCCATCCACGTCCCGGGCGACCTCTCGAGCGCCGCCTTCCTCTGGGGCGCAGCCCTCCTGGTCCCCGGCAGCGACGTCACCGTCGCCAGCGTCGGCACGAACCCGACGCGCACCGGCTTTCTCGACGCGCTCGCCGCCATGGGCGCGACCGTCACCCACACGCACGCCCACGCCTCCGGCGGCGAGCCGGTCGCCGATGTGAACGTGCGTCACAGTTCTCTCCGGGGCGCCATGATCCGCGGCGAGCTGGCCCTGCGCGCGCTCGACGAATTGCCCCTATTGGCCACGCTCGCGGCGCGCGCCGACGGCCCGACCGAGATCCGCGACGCGGAGGAACTGCGCGTCAAAGAGTCCGACCGCATCGCCCAGACCGCCGCCATGTTGCGCAGCTTCGGCGTCCCGGTCGACGAGCACCCCGACGGCATGACCATCCACGGCGACCCCGCCCGCGCGCTCACCGCTGGGCGCGTCGACGCCGACGGCGATCACCGCATCGCGATGTGCGGAAGTCTGCTCGCGCTCATCGCCCCACGCGGCACCGAATTGATTGGTGCACAAACGATCGCGACGAGCTTCCCGAGCTTTCACCGCGCGCTGGTCGACCTCGGCTGCACCGAGGACTGACCGCGTCCGGCTCGTTGCCCCGCTAGATCCCGGTGCGGACCAACACGAAGTAATTGTCGGTCACTTTCCCGTGGCGCCACGCGCGACCGATCGTCACGCCGTCGCAGACCTGCCGCATGTAGTCGATCATCTTCGCGAAGATGAAGCGCTGAAGCCCGATTTCGTTCGCGCGCACCCGCGGCCAATGCGGCGGCAGGCGCGCTCCGCCCGGCGGCACCTGGTAGTAGTCGAGCCCGAACGCTTGCACGCTTGCGTCATGATGCCCGACGAAATAGCCGGGTCCGGTCGAGGCGAAGTTGTGCCAGCTGTGGTTGTAGCCGTACACCGTGCCGGGCTTGCCGTCGGCCGTCGTGAAGCGCTTCTGGAAGTGGTTGAAGACCGGCAGCGAGTTCTTGCCTTCGTGGATGATCTCGGCCCCGACGCGCACGCCCGGCGGCACGAACGCGTCGGCCGTCACCTCGCGCCCTTGGGTCGCCTCCCAGATCCGCACCATGTCGCCCTTGGTCCAAAGGCGCGTCATGCGCACGCGCTCGGCCTCCGACACGCTCGTGAGCGCGTCGCCCAGCGCGGCGAGATCGAGCACGCCCTTGCGCACGCCATGGCCAGGAACACTTCGGGACGTCGGTTGCGCGATGTTCGCTGTCATGCCCGAGGTCCTTAGCGCCGCCCGACACCCGTGTCGAGCACGAGATCCGAAACGCCTTCCTCAGAATTGGAGCCGCGTCGCGAACGTGAGGATCGCCGCCGCTTGCGTCTGCGAGTTGCGCGCGTTCTGGCTGTAGAGGAAGTTCGGGTCGTCGTTCAGGAAGTTCTCGACGGCCGCGTCCATGTTCGAGTCGATCTTGTCCTTGCCCATGATGGCGAGGTCGAGCTGCGCCGTGAACGCGAAGATGCCGACGACGAGATCGAACCCGACGTGAGGGCGCAGCGCATAGAGCGCGGGCTTCGTCTCGAACGACGCGACCGCCTCGTCGTACGCGACCGGCGCCTGGCTCACCGCTTGCCCATTCACCGTGTCGACCGTCGCCGTGGCGCGCAAGTTGACGTGGTCGGACACGGTACCGAAACCGAAGCCGACCCCACAGCCGATGTAGGGCCTGAAGATCCCGCCGATATCCCACGCGACCCGCAGCTCGGGCGAGATCTGGAACAGCGACCACCCGACACCCGGTGCCGAGGTGATCGCGACGTGGCCGGCGACCTGTGTGCCATCGTCCATCGTCTCGGCGTACGGCGCGGTGTACCCCTTGCCGATCTCGAACCTGCCTCCGTAATAGGATCCGCCGACCCCGATGATGAACGCGGGGATCGCGCCGCTCGCTTGATTGACGCGCCAGCGCGCCGTCAACGCCGCGCCGAAGAGCTCGGCATGAAGATCGATCCCTTCGCCCGAGACATCCATCGGCGGAATGAACTGGATGTCGGCACCGAGCTCGAACCCGCTGCCGAGGTTGACGCCGAGAACCACTCCGAGCTGCGGCCAGGGAAGCAGCGACGGCAGCGCCGGTTGCACATCCATGATCGACAGCCCGGCCCCGACATCGTCGAAGTTATTGAACAATCCGACGCGCGCGAGCAGGCCGAACGAGAAGCCGCCGGCCTCGTCCCCGATCCCCGCGCCCGCCCCGATCCCGACCGGCGCCATCAACGCCGGCAAATGCTGCGACAGGAATACGGGCAAATTCACACTGAGTGCCGTCAGATCGTTCTTCATGCCGGTAACGATTTCGCTCTCGATCTCGCCCGGCGAAGCCGCGTGGGACGCGCCTCCCAGGGCCACGGCCCCGCACGCTGCCACGACTGCCAGGACACGCTTGAACTCGGTCATGGGGCACCTCCGATTCGCTTGCGCCCAGGACCGTATCAGGCTCCCGCGTCAGACGCCATGCCCGCCCCGAGCGCCCGCGCCGTCTCCACGAACTCGACCGCACGGCGCGGATCCACGGCCGCGCGCGTCGACCCCGCGACCTTGATCCACGTTCCAACAATGAGCGCATCGCACACCGGCATGAGCACCGGCAACGTCGCTGGCGAGGCCCCACTGCCGACCACGATCGGACACGGCACCGCCGCACGGACCGCGCGCAAGTCGGCCGGATCGGTCTGCCCGCCGGTCTTGGCGCCCGAGACGATCAGCGCGTCTGCCGCCGCTCGGAAGTGCAGCTCCTCCGCCTCTTCGGCGAGCCCGCGCGGCGCGATCGGCGCAGCGTGCTTCACGCGAATGTCGGCCCAGATCCGCGTCATGTTACCAGTGGCAACATCGAGCGCGTCGCGGTAGCGAACCGTCTCGTAGGCGCGCCCCGAGATGAGCCCCTGATCGGTCGCCGCGACGCCCGCATGGACGTTGACGCGCACCACCTCGGCATCGACGGCAGCGGCGATCGCGAGCGCGGAGCGCGCGTCGTTGCGCAGGACATTGACCCCGACCGGAAGCGCGCTCACGCGCCGAACAGCGAGGATGCAGCGCGTCATCCCCGCTATCGTGTGGGCCGGGACGGTCTCGGGAAAGAACGGGATGTCGCCGAAATTCTCGATCATCAGCGCGTCGAAACCGGCCGCCGCCAGCACCTCAGCGTCGCGACAGGCGGCATCCTCCACCTCGGCCAGCGAGCTCACGCGAGCGCGGCCGGCAGCGAGGATCGGCCCGAGGTGGACCATGCCGATGAGCGCATGGCGGGCCGGGGCGATGGCCGTGCCCGCAGCGGAAACGAGGCCACTCAGGACGGGGCGAACGGACATCAGGCCCCCACCGGCGGACGACCGAGGAGCCGCTCGCGGAACGCGAACGCGAGCTGATCCGCGATGACCTCGAGAACGACCGCACGCCGGCGCGCCGGGCAGCGCTCGACGAGCATCGCGGCGCGCTGGGCCGGATCGTGGATGACCGCATGGGCCACGCGATAGACGAGCGCCGCATCGTCGAGCGGCGTCCCGTCGCCGACCGGCAGATCGGCGGCCGCCAGCCCGAAGCAATCGTAGAGCGAGAACAGCGACTGCACGAGCGCCGTCGTGGCGACGCGCGCCTCGGCCAGCGACTCTGGACGGTCGCTCAGCGGTCGGACGTGCGCCATCCTATAAGAGGCATGCCCGAGCGTCGCGGGCGCCTCGAGTCGACACACCATGCGTCCCTCGACGACGATGATGTACTCGCCGCCGTCGAGCGATGTTGCCACTGTCAACATTCCGAGCACGGCATGCTCGCCGTCGGTGCTCTCGGCGCCCTCGGCCGTCGCGCCGACGTGCAGCGGCAGGCGCGGCGGCACAGCGAGCCAACGCTGATCCGCCGGCTTGGCCAAGAGATCCTGCACCAACTGGCGGTGCAAGGGGTCGCTCACGCGGTACGGCGTCGACGCCGCAGGCAGGAGCACGTGTCCGTCCAGCGGCAACACGGGAACGACGATCTGGGTGCGAGTCTCGCGGGTCCACGTCATGGGGTCAGATCTCCGCAATTATGCGAGTGAGCGCGACGGATAGGTCCCCAGCACGCGCACGAAGCTCGCGTGCCGCGCGACGCCAGCGAGGGCCTGCGCGGTGCGCGGCTCGCTCGGGTCGCCTTCGAAGTCGACGAAGAAGATATAGTTCCAGGGTGTGCGGCGATCGGGACGCGACTCGATCTTCGTCAGTGACAGGTCGCGCACGGCGAACTCGGCGAGGCATCCGTAGAGACTTCCGGGCGTGTGACGGGTCGCAAAGACGATCGACGTCTTGAGCTTGGTGCCAGGTCGACTCATTTCATTCGTGACGAGCGCGGAACGCTCTTCGCCTGCCCCGAATCCAGGCGCCACCGCGCCCGCGACGAACGCCGCGCGCGGCACGAGCAGGAAGAAGCGCGTGTAATTCTCGGCCACGTCCTGGATGTTCTTCGCCAGGACGTCGAGCCCGTAGAGCTCGCCCGCGACCGCACTGGCAATCGCCGCGCGCGTCTTGTCGCCCGCCTCGGCCACGCGGCGCGCGGAGCCGGCGGTGTCGGTGCCCGGCTCCATCGCCCAGCCGTGGGTGCCGATCCAACCCTCACATTGGAAGAGGGCCTGCGGGTGCGAGACGACGGTCTTGATGTCCGACAGCGTCGCGCCGTGGACCCCCAGAAGAGCATGCCGCACGGGCAGGATCACCTCGCCGGCGACGACCAGATCGTGCTGCAGGAGGAGGTCCCAGACCTCGTGCACGCTGCCCGTCGTCGAGTTCTCGACCGGCAACAGCGCGCTCTTGGCGCGGCCGTGGTGAACCGCCTCGAACGCGCCGCGGAACCCCGGGCACGGCGCGCAAATCGTTTGCACACCAAACGTTCCGAAGATCGCTTCCTGCGAGTATGCGCCGGGCTCGCCTTGAAACGCGACCGGCTCGACGACGAGCGGCAACACCTGCGGCCGCACCTCGACGCGCGTATCGCTCACGGCCACGACCGGCTCGGGCACCGCTCCTGGGCCGGCAGCATTTGCAACTTCGCGCAAGGGATCTTCGGGTGCGGTCACCGCCCCCGCGGGACCCGCGAGCGGCGGGATGGCCCAGTCGGGACGCAAGACACGCGACCCCCGCAGGTACGCATGACGGGCCTCGCGCGCAGGCTTGTCGGTGTTCCAATGGATGAGGACGCGGATACAGCGCGCGACGCTCGCGGGCGCGTCGACCTCGTGCGTGCACAGCATCGGGACCTGCACCCAGCCGAGGCGTCGCGCCGCGCGCGCCGGGAAGGTCGAGCGCAAGTCCTGCGTGGTCGAGAACAGGATCGACGCAAGATCATCCGGGTCGAAGCCGTTCAATTCCTGAAGGCGCACGAGCAGATCCTGAGTCGCCTCCAGGATCTCCTCGAGCGCGTCTGCTTCGACCGTGGTCGCGCCACGGATACCGACAACACGCGTCATGTCCGCTGGTTATCGGCGTTTCCCGCTCTGCGCCAATTTCTCGGCGGCTTTCTTCGCGCCGCACGAAGTCGCACATCGTTGCGTCAGCGAACTCGATACCCGGACGCCGCGAGAACCTCGCGTGCGCGCGTCTGGTCGTCGGCGCTGCCGACCCCGACGCGGATCGCCTCGCCGCCGGTGTCGCGCACCTTGAGGATCTCGATGTCGCGGATATTGATGTTGGCCTCGCCGAGCACGGTCGTGAGCCGCGCCAGGGCCAAGGGCCGATCGGGGATCGTCAGGATGACGTCATAGACACGTGGCAACATCGAGCGGCGCACGATCGGCAAGAGGTCGCGCGTCCGCTTGGCCTCGGTCGCCTGCGCCAGAAACGCCGTAGGATCATCGAGCGTGTCCGCGAGCGACGCCAGAACGCCGCTCAGATCCGCCAGCGCCTCACGCACCGCCGGCGCATTCGCCAGCACCATGTCGCGGCTCATCTCGGGCGCCCCGGAGGCCACGCGCGTCAGGTCGCGAAACCCACCCGCCGCGAGAAAGAGCAGCCGATCGCGCTCGGGGTCGCGCGCCAGCCAGAGGTTCAGCGCGACCGCCAGGAAGTAGGGCACGTGCGAGATCCGTGCGACCAGCCGATCGTGTACGTCCGGGTCGATCAGGAAGGGATGCGCCCCGAGCGCCTCGATGAACGACGAAACGATATTGACAGTGTCAACTTCCTCGCGAAGGCCCGGCGTGGGTTCGCCTCGGACCCCGAAGGCGGGCTGCCCGCGAACATCCGTCGACGCCGTCGGCGTCACGCACCACACCGCGCTCTGCAGGAGCGCCGGATCCGCGTGCTGCACGCCCGGCGTCTCGCGCCCCGCCATCGGATGCGTGCCGACGAAGTTCGGGAGCAGCGGCCCCAGCGCGCGCACGACTGGCCCCTTGACGCTGCCGACATCGAGCCAACGCGACCCCGGACGCGCGAATGGCGCAATCGCCGCGGCCAGCCCCTCGAGCACCCGAACCGGCGCCGCCAAGACGCCCCAATCCAACTCGGCCACCCACGGGCCGATCGTCGCATGCGCCACGTCGGCCGCCCCCAGCGCCGTCGCCGCCTCGAGCGCACCCGGGTCCGGGTCGTACGCATGCAGCTCGGACACGAGCCCACGGTCGCGCAAGCCACGTGCGATCGAGCCCCCGACGAGCCCCATCCCGAACACCCCGACCCGCCCGAACCCGCTCTCGCCCATCGTGCCCAACTCCGTCCCGACCGCTTGTGGCGCCTTGACGCGCCCCTTTCGGCGGCATATCCAAACGCTGCCATGCTAACTGACTCAGCTCTGCGTGTGGGCTACAACAAGATCCTCGGTGTGCTCTTCATCGCCTTGGGGCTCTTGCTCGTAGGCCTCGGCCTGATGACCCACAACGGCCTCTCGGTCGCGATGGGCCTCATGAACACCGTTCTCGGGGTCCTCTACCTCGTCCAGCCCTACTTCGTCGTCACCGGCGACACGCTCTTGGTCAAGAATCTCTTCGGCATGACGATGCGCAACCTGACCTACGAGTCGCTCGCGCAGTTCGAGGTCACCCCGACCGGCACCAGCTTCCGCCTCAAGGGCGCCGACGGTATCTACCAAGGCCCGCGCTTTCACCGCTGGCTCTCACATCGCACCGACTGGCAGCGCCTGCTCGGCGCACTCCGGACAACCGCCTTCGACTGATTCGCCCATCTATTCGGGAGAGGCCTCATGGAAACCTTCGTCAATCTCGTCGATATGTTCGAGCGCGCCACCGACACCCACGCCGCCAGCCCGCTGTTCGGTGTCAAAGAGGGCGGCGTCTACAAATGGATGACCTACGGCGAGGTCCGCAAGGCCGCCGACGAGTTCCGCGCGGGCCTCGCGCAGCTGGGCGTCAAGCCGGGCGACCGCGTCGCGATCATCGCCGACAACAAGCCCGAGTGGGCCGTCGGCGCGTACGCGACCTATGGCCTCGGCGCGCAATACGTCCCGATGTACGAGGCCCAGCTCGTCAAGGAGTGGGAGTTCATCCTGCGCGATTCGGGCGCCAAGGTGCTGCTCGTCGCCAACAAGAAGATCGAGGAGAAGACGCGGCCGCTCATCGATCAGGTCCCGACCCTCGAGCACGTCGTCAACCTTGCCGGCGATGACGCAGAACTGACGAGCTACCGCGGCTGCCTTGCAGCTGGACGCAAGTCTCCGGTGCCGAGCGTCAAGCCCGCGCCCGAGGATGTCTGCGGCTTCATCTACACC
>SXIE01000241.1 GCA_005772945.1 Pseudomonadota bacterium | reverse complement strand
GTTCACCCCGGCGCGCTCTTCCTTATGATCGCCCTCTACGCGGCCTGGGCGCTGGCGCGACGTCCGGGGTCCGCACCCGCGCCCGACGCGCCGGCGCCCGACCCGCACCACCCCGGCCAGCTCCCTCTCCCGCGCGTGCCGTTCGCGCTCCTTGCCGCGCCGATCCTGGGGATCGCGACCCTCATCGGGCTCTGGCCGGCGCTCTGGTCCCAGACCGGCAAGCGCCTGGCCGCCTGGCTGCTCGATTTCGGCACCGTCGGCGGGCCCGCGCAAGACGTCGCCGGCCTCCTCTTTCACCCCGATGCGGGGCGCTCGCCGCAGGCATGGACGGCGCTCCTCCAGTGGGTCGCCTGGACCCCGCTGCCGTTCGTGGCGCTCTTTGCCGTCGGCGCCTGGCACATCGCGCGGCGTCCGTCCCCGCGCGGATCGTTCGCGCTCTGCGCTTGGGGTGCGCTCATGCTGTTCGGCGCGCTCGACGGGGGCCTCTTCGGCGCGCGCGCGGCGCTGCTCGCGCTCCTCTGGGTGCCGACGGCTGTCGTCGCCGCCGAGGGGCTTGTCGCCGTCGCACACGCGCTCGCAGAGCGCCTTCGAGGTCCGCGCGTGCTCGCTCTCGTAGCCGCGATCTGGGCTGCGCCGATCGCGCAAGCCATCGCGCGATCGGATCTCGATCTCCCCCTCGCGACCGGCGCCGACGCCCGCTTTCCCGTCCCCATCGCGCTCCTTGCGACCATCGCCGAGCGCGACCCGGGCGCGCGCGTCCGCTTCCTGGTTCCGTCCAAACGCCACCGCGGTCGCCGCGACCCGGGCGCGAGCCGCGATCTCGACGCCGCCCTCGACGCCGCACGCGATCACCTCGAGCTCCCGATTCATGCAAGTGGCGGCAAGGATATCTCGGGCTGGGCCCTCGTCGCGACCGATGGCGACGCCTCCCCCGACACCCCGGCGCCGCCGGACGGAGCCACCGCGATCGCCGCCGACGACGCGTCGGGCGTCGCGTGGGTGCTCTACCAGGGCGGCCATCGGCGCGGTCCCGGGGCGAGAAGTGGACAAAGCGGCGAAACGCGGTCCAAATAAGCATCTGGCGTGGCTTCCTGGGCAGTCCCGGGCCACGTCGTCGCGCTCCAAACACCGACGAGGAGGGGTATGCGCGCGATCGTCGCGGGCCTCGTCACGGTTTGCCTCGCTCTGCTCGGGTACATCGGGGCGGTCAAGGTGGCCCCCAGCATCCTGACTGGTCTTGCCGAGCGCGCCGATCACGCGCTCGAAGGCCGTTTCGTCGGCGTCCAACCGGTCGAAGTGGACGACGCGCGCCGTGCGATCCTGACGGGCCGCGTCCAGAGTCTCGGCGAGAGAGACGAGGCCGCGCGCGCCGTCTCCGAGGTGACCGGGATCGCCGGCGTCGACAACCAGCTCGTCGTGGGCGTTGGTGGCGTCATCCCCGATCCGCGCGGTCCCCCGATCAATCCCGTGTCGGACCCCCGGCTCAAGGCCGTCACGTTCTTCCTGACCTGGGACGGCGGGCACGTCGCGGCCAGCGGCAAGCTCCCAAGCGACGTCGCGACCACCATCCCGCGCGCGCTCGCGACGCAGTTTCCCAGCGCCGTCCTGACGACCGACATCCTGCCGCTTCCTGGCGTTGCCCCGCCCGAGCTCGGGCCCGTCCTCGACTCGGCCGTGCGCGCGCTGTCGGTCGCCCGGCGCGGCAAGGTCGAGCTGCGCGACGGTACGTTCACGTTGGACGCCGTCTACGGCAGCCCGGAGACCGAGAGCTCCGCCCGTGCCCTCGTGACCGAGCGCGTCGGGGTCGTCCTGCGCACGACGCTCGTGACGCGCGTGGAGGCCGGCCCGCTCGCCGCGGCCGACGCCGCTGCGGAGCCCGACGTGGCTGCGGAGTCAGCCGACGCGACGGGGGACGCCGAGGTGGCCGAGGCGCAGCCGGCCGAGGACGCCGACGCGATCGCCGGTGAGGTCCTCGCCGCCGCCGATGCCGCGGTCCCGGCAACGGTCGCCGATGCAGGGACCGACGTCGAGGCCGGCCCTACGGGCGACGGCGGCCCGATCGCCCCAGCCGATGCGGGCATGACGGACCCCGGGGGAACCCTCACCCCCGCGCAGTGCAAGGGCCTCATCGATCAGATGATCGCGGGCGAGAAGCGCATCGCCTTCAAGGGCGCCAAGGAGCTCACCCCGGACGCCGACGCGAAAGTTCAGCAGATCGCCGCACTTCTGGCCCGCTGTCCGGATGCCAAGACGACCGTCTCGGGGTACCATGACGATTATGGCGAGCCCGACCATATCAACGCGATCACCGGGATGCGCGCGAACGCGGTGTTCAAGCGCCTCATCGAGCTCGGCATCGACAAGGCGCGCCTCAAGTGGCGCGGCCGCGGCTATGCGAACATGCGCTATTCCACCCGCACACAGGGGTCACGCGTTCTGAACCAGCGCATCGAATTCGATATCGTCTTGGGGGCGCCATGAGCCACGTCGTGACCGAGATCCTCGGTCTGCTCGCGGCCGCTGCGGCGTTGGGCGTCGTGCTCGGCTGGGCCATCTTCGGCGGGCGGCGGCGCGCCGTCGATGCCGCCACGAGCCAGCTGCGCGCGGAGAAGGTCAAGCTCGAGGCCGAGCTGAAGGCCCAGAGCGAAGCGCGCAAGGCCGGGGATCTGCGGGTCGCCGAGGCCGATGCGCGCGTGGCCGTCTTCCAGGGGCGTTTCCAGCACAGCGAGACGCGGGTCGCGGAGGCCGCGCGCCACGTGGCCGAAGTGACCAAGCAGCTCGAAGAGCTGCGGGGCAAGCTAAAGTCGGCGTCCTCGGGTGACGAGGTCGAGAGCCGCGATCAACGCATCGCCGCGCTGGAGGCCCAGCTCAGGCTACGCGACGCCGAGGTCACGCGGCTCGCGGGTGGCGGGCAACTGGCGGCCGCGACCGAGGCCGAGTTGAAGACCCAGATCGGCGACCGCGAGCGCACCATCGAGCGCCTGCGCGGCGAGCTCGAGGCCCTGCGCGCGCGCTCGTCGCCCGATGCGCCCAAGTTGGCGGATCTGCAGGCCGAGATCGTCGAGCTGCGCGCGACGCTCGTGGCCACCGCGGGTGTCGCGCCCGCGACCGATGTCGAGAAGGACCAGACGATCGCCCGCCTCACCGAGGAGGTCACGGGTCTCCGCGCCGCCTACGATGCGGCCGAGCAGGCCCTCGAAGAGCAGGACGCGGCGATCGACAAGCTCACGCGCGACATCGTGCAGAGCCAACAGAAGCTGTCCCAGGCCGAAGCGCGCGCCGGGGTGTCGCGCCCGCTCACGCCGTCGTCGCCGGTCCCGGTCGGGGCGCTGATGACGCCGGTCACGCCGCTCCCGGGCCCGCCCGCCGCGCGCCCGTCCGCCCCGCCCGCGCCGCGCCCGGTGACGCTGCCGTCGATGCCGGCCATCGACGTGCCGCCTCCGTTCCACGGGTTGCCGAGCGACGCTCCCGCGGTCACCGGCGCCGGAGGATTCATGCGGCGGCCGACCTCGCCCGCGATGCAGGCCGTGGTCGGTTCACGCAGCGTCGTGGCGGATCCCGCCGCGCCAGACGCGTCGCCTCCCGCGGTGCGGCGCCCCATCAGCTCCGTCCTAGGCGGGCTAGCGCCCGGTTACACGTCGCGCGCCGAGCCGAGCCCGCCGCCCATCCGCCGCCCGTCCACGTCATCGATGCCGGCGCTTGCGGCGCCCAGGCCGTCGTTCGACGCGGCGCCCTATGCGTCGTCGTCGGGGCTCCAGCCCTTCAGGCCGACGCGCGCCCTCGGGCCGCCCGATGATCTCAAGCGCATTCGCGGTATCGGGCCCGCGACCGAAAAGCGCCTGAACGAGGTCGGCGTCTCGACCTGGGCGCAGGTGGCGGCCTTTGCGCCGAACGAGATCCCGACCGTCGCGGACATCACGAAGGTCTCGATCGACAAGATCCGCCCGTGGATCGATCAAGCCAAGACGCTCGTGGCGAACGACCAGAACGAGTGACACGCACCCCTCGCGCCGGACCGCCGCATGGCTCCGACGACGACGTCCCATCCCCCCAAATGCTGCGGAGACCCGCCCATGGTCGCATCCCCCGCCGAGATCGAGCTCAAGTACGCCCTCGAGAATCACCGCCAGCTCGATGCGCTCCTGCGCGCCGTGAGCGCGCCCGAGGCTGCCTTCACGCAGTACAACAACTACCTCGACGACGCGCAGAAGACGCTCGTCGGCGCGCAGATCATGGTGCGCGCGCGCGAGATCAGCTTCCCCGTCGGCGCTGCGCTCGGGCTCGGCAAGCCGCCGGTCACCATCACCGCCAAGCGCCGCGTGTCGGCGCGCAATGGTCTGTTCATCTCGGAAGAGCGCGAGCAGGTCATGCGCCTCGACGATTGGCGCGACTTCGAGCTCGGCCGCGGCGAGATGGATCTCAAGGGCGCCGCGCTGGCGTGGGCCGCGAACGTGGTCCCATACGGGCCACTCAGGATTCTGGGGCAGACGATCAACGTCCGCTACCAGGTGCGTAGCGGCCCGTTCATCCTCGAAATCGATCGCACGAAATTCCCCGACGACTCGATCGACCTCGAGCTCGAGTGCGAGACTGTCGCGCCCGACATCGCGCGCGAGCACATCGAGCAGCTCCTGAAGTCGCTCAAGATCGCGTTTGTCCCGCAGACCAAGGGCAAGTTCGAGCGCTTCCTCGAGCGCGCGCAAGCCTGAGCCGCGCCCGTCGCGTCCGCCTCACGCGCGCGGTCGCCCGCCGATCGCGCCGATCGCGCTCCAGATGCGCTCCTCGGCGCTGCGGATCTCGGCGTCGGTCAGCGTCCGATCCGCGCGCCGGAAGGTGACCGACCAGGCGAGACTCTTGTCGCCGTCCGGGACGCCGGCGCCGACGTAATGACTCTGAAAGGCGACGTCCTCCACGAGCTCGGGCGCCGCCTCGCGGATGGCGTCGGCCACGCGCCCGGCCGGCACCGCGAGCGCCACCAGCACCGCAAAGTCCCGATACATCGCGGGAAAGCGCGCGAGCGCTTGGTAGCGCGTCGGCGCCGTCGGCCCGTCGCGCAGCGCGTCCAGTTCGAGCTCGATCACCGCGCCCACGTGCGTCACGTCGAGACGCTTGAGCACCAGCGGATGGAGCTCCGCGATGTGCCCCACGACCTGGTCGTTGATGCTGAGCGTCGCCTGACGCACCGGATGCGCCCACGCCTGCGAGACGCCGCCCGCGCTCAGCACGGGCGTCGCCCGCTCGACCGCCCGTGCGAGTCCGCAGAGGGTCCGCTTGGCCCACTGGAACCAGACTGCCTCGCCCTTGCTCTCCGCCGGCGAGCGCGCCGCCAGCACCCCGAGCATCGTCGGTTGAAACGGCAGATCGCCCGGATCCGGCACGAACACGCGTCCCACCTCGTAGACCCCGATCGTCTCGAACGCGCGCGCGTTCCTCTCGAGCACCTTCAGGAGGTGCGGCACGAGCGAGGTCCGCATGCACGGCTCATCGGACGAAATCGGATTGCGAAGCCGCATGCGCTCGCCCGGCTCGACGCCGATGCGCGCCAGGAACGCGTCGTCGTCGAACGAGTACGTCTGCAGCTCGTCGAGCCCTGCCGCCAGTGAGAGATGGCGCCGCACGGCCGTCTCGAATTTCTTCTTCGCGTTGCGCTCCGGGCGCGCCAACGCGATCGTCGGCGCGGCCGGCGGAATATGATCGTAGCCGAAGATGCGCCCGACCTCTTCGACCAGATCGTCGGCGATCGCGATGTCCTTCGTCGCGCGCCACGACGGCACCGTCACGTCCAATTTGCCACCCGGATGCGCGTCGACCCCAAACGACAGTCCGCGCAGGATCTCGATGATACGCTCCGCGCCCAGCGCGTGCCCGAGGCGCCGCTCGATGTATCCCACCTCGACCGCGATGACCGGCTCCGGCGCGTAGGGGCGCGCGACATCCATGAACGCGGAGGTGACGTGCGCGCCGGGCGACAGCTCGCACACCAAATGACAGAAACTCTTTGCGGCCTCGCCGACCAGTCTCGGATCGAGCGACTTCTCGAAACGGGCCGACGAATCGGTGCGAAGGCCATGGCGCTGAGCGGTGACGCGCACCCGCGCCGGATCGAAGTTGGCGGCCTCCAGCACGACCTCGCGCGTGTCCTCCTTGATCTCCGAGTCGCGTCCGCCCATCACGCCCGCGAGCGCGATCCCGCCGTGCTCGTCGGCGATTAGGAGATCGGTCGCTTGCAGCGTGCGCGCGACCCCATCCAGCGTCGTGAAGCGCTCGCCGTCCACGGCATGGCGCACGACGATCGTGCGGCCCGCGATGTGCCGCCGATCGAACGCGTGCAGCGGATTGCCGAGATCGAGCATGACGAAATTCGTCGCGTCGACGACGTTGTTGATGGCGCGCGTGCCGACCCGCCCGAGCAGGAGTCGCAACCAGAGTGGCGACGGGGCGACGCAAATGCCGGCGAGCGTCGTCGCCGAGTAGCGCGGGCACGCGGCGTCGTCGCGGACGTGGATTTGGAGCGGGTGGCCCGTGCCCCAGCGCATGTCCGCGACATCGGCCGCGAGCGGCTTGAGCGGGCGTCCGAGGAGCGCCGCGATCTCGCGCGCGATCCCGCGGTGACCCCAGCAGTCGGGGCGATGGGTGAGGGATTTATTGTCGATGACGAAGATCGTGTCGGCGATGGGAAAGGCGTCACTCAGCAATGTGCCAGGCGCCGCGTCGCCCTCGAGCACGAGAATGCCATCGTGATGATCCGAGAGTCCGAGTTCTTCCTCGGAGCAGATCATGCCATGCGACACGAAGCCCGCGACAGTGGCAGTTTGGATCTCGATATCGCCGAGGCGCTGACCGGGGAGGGCCACCGCCACGTGCTGGCCGGCCGCCACGTTCGGGGCGCCGCAGATGATGGTGCGAAGCCCGTGTGGACCGCAATCCACCTGGGTGAGACGCACCTTCTTGCCGTCGAGGGCCTGGACCTCGCGCACGTGTCCGACGACCACGCGGTCGAGGCCGCCGCCGATCTCCTCGATGCCGTCCAGCTCGGCGACGGCCATCGTGAAACGACGTCCGAGTGCCACGAGATCGACGCCACTCAGGTCGACGTGCCGAGAGAGCCATTGACATGAAACGCGCATGGATCAGCCCCGACGAAATTGCTGGACGAAGCGGAGGTCGCCGCCCAAGAGATGCCGAATATCCTCGATCTGATACTTCATCATGACGAGCCGCGAGAGCCCGAGCCCGAAGGCCCAACCCTGCCATTCGGCAGGATCCAGGCCGCCGTGACGCAGCACGTTCGGGTGCACCAAGCCGCACGGGAGCAGCTCGACCCAGCCCGAATGTTTGCACACCGAGCACCCCTGTCCACCGGGCGTCCCGCCGCAGACCTGGCACTGAATGTCGAGCTCGAAGCCGGGCTCGACGAACGGGAAATAGCCCGGCCGGAGTCGCACCGTCACGTCGCGCTCGAAGATCTCCGACAGCAGCGTCTTCATCGAATAGATGAGATTGGCGACCGACACATGGCGATCGACCATGAGCCCTTCGACCTGATGGAACGTGTGTTCGTGCGAGGCATCGACCGACTCGTAGCGGAACACGCGCCCCGGGAAGATGGCGCGCAACGGCGGCGCGAACGTGCGCATCGTGCGCACCTGGCCGGTCGACGTGTGCGTGCGCAGGAGCTGCCCCGGCGTATCGAGCCAAAAGGTGTCCTGCATATCGCGCGCAGGGTGCGTCGCCGGGATATTGAGCGCGTCGAAATTGTGAAATTCGCTCTCGACCTCGGGGTAGTCGAGCAGCATGAATCCCATGGCGCGAAACACCTCTTCGATGTGCGCGGTGACGAGGGTCAGCGGGTGGAGCGCGCCGACGTTCGGGAGCGCGACCGGGAGTGTGGCGTCGAAATGGGGATCGGCGCAGAGCGCGCGAATGCGCTCGGCCTCGAGCCCGTCGCGGCGTGCGGCGATGGCACTCTCGACGAGCGCGCGCACGTCGTTGACCTTGGCGCCGACGCGCGGTCGGTCCGCGGGCGCGACGTCCTTCATGCCCTTCAGGAGCTCGGTAACGGCGCCCTTCTTGCCGAGATAGCGCACCTCGAGGTCGCGCAGAACGGCCTCATCGGCGGCCGCGCCGATGGCCGCGCGGGCCTCGTCAGAAAGTGCGTCGAGCTGTGCGAGCATCGGATCCCTCCCCTTCCGGGAGGCGGACCTTAGCGAGGTCGCGGACCGCTGTCACGCCCGACGTGCGGGCCCTGACGGGTTCGGTGTAGACTCTCCGCGACGTGCGGGAGGCGAGCGATGAAGCAAGCGACGAAGCGGCTGGGCCTGGTGCTGTGCACGGGCGTCGCGGGGTGTTTCCCGCCCCCGCATTTCAAGGCGGACGCGACCGGGGGCGCGACGACCGGAGGGGACACGTCGTCGGAGGCGACCGACACGCCCGTGAGTGGCGACGTGCCGGCGCAGTGCAGCGGCGACGAGCAATGCGGCGGACTCGCGGTCGCGCCATGCGTCGTCGGTCGCTGCGAGGCGGGCAAGTGCGTCGCGGCGCAAGTGGCAGTGACGTGCGACGACGGGGACCCGTGCACGACGGCGGATCGGTGCGCGGCTGGCACATGCAAGGGGAGGGCGTTCACGGCCGAAGAAGCCAAGAACTGGGCGCTGGTCCTGACGCCGACGGGCCCGGATGACGCATTGCTGTACTTCAACGACGTCGCCGTGCACCCCTCCGGAGAGGTGAGCGTCGTCGGTAGTCTGCGGGGACTCATCGACATCGGTCACGGTCGCGACCTTGAGACCTTCGAGGAAGCACCGGTCTACCTTCGGCTCTCGGCCAACGGGACGATCTTGGAGGGCGCCCGACGGCCTCTCGCCTCCGGGGGCGATGGCGGCATTGCTCACACACTCGTCGCTGACGGCGAGGAGGCCGTCATCGTCGGTGCGCTTGAAGACCCGCTTGGCGGAAGTCTGCCCATGAGCGCGCTGCAACGTCTCAAATACGACGGGGGCGTCCTCTGGACAACGCCGCCGCTTCCAGGCGGGATCGTCAAGGCGCTTGCGGCAGGTTCCCACGAGGTTTTCGTCGTCGGCGTTTTCGTCGACGATATCTCGTTCGCTGCTGTTGGGGCCGGGAGCCTGTCGTTTCACGCCAGCGGCAAGTCTGACCTGTACGTCGCTCGCGTGACGAGTGAGGGGGAGGCGGTCTGGGTGAAGTCCTGGAGCTCCGCGGCCGTGGATGTCGCACCGGCGCTCGTCCCGCTCGACGGCGACCTGCTGATTGGACTGGGCTTGCTGCTGGATGAAGATCAGCCCGCCCAGAGCGGACATTTCGATGGGCTTCTTGTCGGGGCTGATCGGATTCCGGCCCTCTTCAAGGTGCACAAAGACGGCGCGCCATCATCGTTGTCGACGGTTCCGGGCTTTCCGGACGCGCTGCTGCTGAGCGGATATGCTGTCCCGCCGGGGGACGTCATTGCCACCATGATGACGCCGGGAAAGGACCGTGCAGGTGCGAACCCCGGCGCAGCGGTCTATTTGGGTCGGTTCTTTCCAGACGGCGCCGCGCCGCGATGGTCGGTGAACTTTGCGCCCTCCCCGTCCGCTGTATTCCCCGGCCCGATCGCGCTGGCACTCCCATATGGCAAGACGCTGGTTGTCTGGTCACTGACTCAGCAGGCGGCGAGCATCGCGGGCTGGCCCGTGGCAATCCCGCCGGGCGACGCGAATACTCTCTTCGGCGTGTGGAGCGAGGCTGGTGTCCTGGCTGGAAGTTAGAGCCTACCTGGCTTCGTCGGCATGGGCGCTGTTCCCAAGGAGCTAGGCTGGGGTGCCTGGCTCGGACGCAAGAACGTGTCAGTGGCCGGGGACGGCGGGGTCTTCATGGTGACGACGTCTTCCGGCGCGCCGCTCGGTCCTGACTTCGTGTATGCAGAGACGACGGCCAAGTCTGGCGTGCTGGTTCACTACAGCCCGGCGCACGTGTTCGGGTGCAGCGCGGACCCGTAGTGCGCGCGATTGGGAGATGAACCCGCGGCGCGTCTCGCTCGCGTCTACGGATTGCACCGCGCGATCGCGTTGCACGTGATCGCCCCGCCGACTTCGCCAATCACTCCGATTGTGCCGCCAATTGAACCACCACCGGCGGCACCTGCGGCGCCAGCGGCGCCGCCGCCGTGCGAGTCTCCGGATTCGGTGAGTCCGCCACCGTAGCGGAAGATACCGAACGAAGCACCTCCGGCGCCGCCGCCTCCGCCCCCCGCGTGACCCCCACGAGCGCCATAGCCGCCGCTCTTCCCGCCATTTCCATCGCCCGGGTTGCCACCAGACCCAGCGGCTCCGGGGTCGCCGCCTGGTTGCCCAGTGCCCCCGGAACCACCCCCGCCACCGCTCCCGGCGCTTCCCCGGACAAGGGTCGAATTCGATACCGTGAAAGTTGCGAGGTAGCCAAACAGGCCAAAACTCCCACCGCCTCCGTTGCCCTTTTTGCCGGCAACCCCCGCGCGGCAACCGCCGGCGCCGCCACCGCCGCCGGCACCGCCGCTCGCGTCACACCCGCCGCTGTCGCACCCGCCGCCGCCGCCTCCGCCTCCGCCGCCTCCGCCATTCTCTCCGAGAGTGCCATCGGCGCCGTCGAACGCGTACCAATAGTATGACTCGATGTACCCACGTCCGTAGGTCGCTCCGCTACCCCCGGCCCCGTCGAACACCCGCCCACCGTAGCCGCCGTAAGACGGCGAGGCACAGGTTCCGGCCCCTGGTCCCGCGGTACCGGAGAGCCCGCTCGTGACGGCAGCGTTGGCGCCCCACGAACCGCCAGTCTCCGAACAACTGCCGCACGTACATCCACACCACCCGCACGAGGAATCGCGACTACCCCCCGTTCCACCGGAACCGCTTGTCGTGCTCGTCGAGCCAGAACAGGCGTTGCTGACAGCAGGCCCCCCGGCAGGGTGGCCTGTGTCGCATCCGCCATCACATGGTTCCGATCCGCTCGACGCCGTACCGCCTGTTGGAGCCTTGCTTTGAGAGGCGCTGGACCCGCTCGACCCGGTTTGCCCAGGCGCGCCGTTTCCGGCCGTAACCGTCACGCGCTGTAGTTCGAGCGTGGCCGACCGCGCATAGACCGCGTATGAACTCAGACCGCGTCCGTTGCCATCCTGACCGCTCACGGTCGGCCCATCGATGTACAGATCGTATATCCCAACACCACTGATGCCGACCGCTCGCACCGTCATGAACTGGCTTTCGCTGGTAGTGCCCGAGCTGTTCTGGAGGTGGACCTCGTTGCCCGACGTCCCGCGCGAGGCGCGGGTCCAATTCGTGTTGTAGCCGCCCCAGATCTTCACGTTGCTCTTCGTGATGTCGACGATCCCGTTGTAGTTACCGACCTGAACGTAGATGTGTGGGCGTGAGGCGTCCGTCCTGCCGATCGCGTAGGCGACGGTCGCACACCAGTCGGCGTCTTTGCTCGTTCCACACGAGGCGGAGTCCTGGCCCCCAAAACAATAGAGAGTGCCAAACAGCCAGAAACACGACCGCGGCACCACGAAGATGCCACTTGTCACCTTCCCATCGATCCCGTCGCAGTTCTCGTCGAGGTAGTTGGCGTCCGGGGTTGCTTCGGAGGCGTTGTAGTTTGGCACGCCAGAATAGCCGTTAGCCCATCCGCCCGCGCCAGAACAAGTCTTAGTGCTCCCCGCGCACACCCCCGTCTGATTGTCGTTGAGCGGTGCCGTCAATCCATTGTCCACGCCCCCCACGCAGTCATTGTCCTTCCCATCACACAGCGTCTCGGTGACCTCGTAGTACGCGCTGTAGTCGTCGTACGTCGTGGTGGTACACGCCTGCCACGCCCCCGCCGAGCACAACGTCGCCGGCTTCTTCGACCCGGCGCACACGCCCGTCTGATTCGCGCAGTTCTGGTCCAGAACCAGCGACCCATCGCTCGCGTCCGACACGCCGTCGCAGTCATTGTCCTTGCCGTCGCACGTCTCCGACACGATCAGCGTGTCCTTCGAGCAGGTCAACGTCGACGCCGTCGCGCACACCGTCGTCCCGCCCGCGCACACCCCCACGCCGCACGCCTTGCCCGCCCCGTTGACGACCGTCCCGGCCGGGCTCGTGTAGCTGAAGTCCTCGTCCGTCTGGCCGTCGCAATCGTTGTCTTTGCCTGCAACCGTCGCGGTCGTCTCGCACGCCGTCTCGCGTCCGCTCTGATAGCTCGCGTTGTGCCGCGTGTAGTCCGCGTCCGCGCACGCGTGCCACAGCCCGCCGTAGCACAGCGTCTTGGGCCGCATCGACCCGTTGCATACACCGTTCTGGTTCTCGCAGGTGACCAGCACCAGGTTCGAGTCGTCCGCGTCCGTGAACCCGTCGCAGTCGTTGTCGATCCCATCGCACACCTCGGCGCTCGCGACCCCCGCCGTACACGCCTGGACCGCCCCGTTCGCGCACAGGTCCACCGTCCGCTGGCACGCGCCGACCCCGCACGTCTGGCTGCCGCCCGTGATGTTCGTACACCCACCCGGCGTCGTCCCGCTGCACGTCGCGGCCGTCGGCGACTGGCACTGCGCGTGGCACGTCAGCGTCCCCGCACCCTTGCCCGCCGCCGGGCACACATCGCCCGCCGTCTGGCAAACGCCCGTGCCATTGCACTGCACGCCCGTGTCGGCAATCGCCACGCGCCCGTAGCACGTCTTGCCGTCAAAGCCCCAGTAGTACCCGGTGCAGGTCACGCCCGCGCACTCGCTGTCGGGATCCGTCCCGGACCCCGAATTCTGGCAAATACCGAGATTGCCACCGACATCGCAGCGCCTGCACGTCCCGCCGCACGCCGTCTGGCAGCACACCCCGTCGACGCACGTCAGCCCAGACCCGCACTGGGTCTGCCCGCCCGGACACAACCCGCCGACGCCCTGGTCGGGCATGCACGTGCTCGACTCGCAGTGCGCACCGTCGTCGCACACCGAGTTGCCGCTGCAGCTGAGCGCGCACGCCGGCGCGCTTTGCTCCTGCGCCGCCGAGCAGAAGACCGAGTCGAAGTAGCCGCACTTGCTCGCCTCGAGCCCGGCGCACGCCGAGTCGTCCCCGACCACCGGCCCGAGCTTGCATTGATTGCTCTCGCAGATCGGGTTCTTGCGCGTCCCCTGGCAGCTCGTCTGGCTGTCGCACGCGGCCGGCGTCCCGTACGTCGCCGCGCTGCAGTTGCCCGCCACGGCGCAGCAGTCGCCGCTCCCACAGCAGAACCCGTTCTGGCAGTGGCCGCTCGTGCACTGCGACGGGTCGCTGCACGCCCCACCATTGTCTTGCTTCGGCCTGCAAGTGCCGCGATCGCAGAACGCGTCCGAGTCGCACGCCGAGTTGCTGTCGCACGAGGCGGCACAGGTCGGCGACGTCTGCTCGACCCCGCCGTTGCAGCGCACCGCCGGATAAGCGCCACAGTTATTCGCGATCGTCGCCGCCGAGCACGCCGAGTCGTCCGCGGCGCCCGCCGTCGTGCCGCACACGTGATTCACGCAGACCGCCGAGTCCTTGCTGCCCTGGCAGGTCTGCGGGAAGTCGCAGGCCGGCGTACCGCTGTACGAGGCCGGACAGTCGCGCGCCGTGTTGCAGCAGTCGCCGCCCACGCAGCAGATGTTGCTGGTGCAATGTGCGTTCGCGCAGTCGCTGTTCTCGTCGCAGTAATTGCCATCTGGCAGATTCGGGACACACACGAAGTCGCAATGGAAGCCGCTGTCACATTCGCTGTCGGCTTGGCACGTGAACGCGCACTGCGGTGCGCTCTGGGTCGGCGCGCCGGTGCACTTGGCCGGGGCGTAGGGGCCGCACTCGTTCGCGACCGTGCTGGCGCCGCAGCCCGAATCGTCTTGCACCACCTGGGCTTTGCACTCGAATCCGGTGCACACGGCGTCGGTGCGCTCACCCTGACAGCTCTGGCCGTCGAGACAGTGCGCCGCCACACGATAGAGCGCCGGGCAATCCGATCCGACGGCGCAGCAGTCGCCGTTTTTGCAGCAGAAGTTGTTCTCGCAGTGATCGCTGATGCAGTCGGTGTCCTCGTCGCACTGCGTGCCGTCGGCAACGTCCAGCACGCAGGTGCCGTCGCAGTGGTAGCCGGCCGCGCAGGCCCCATCCGACGCGCAGGTCGTCGAGCACGTCGGCGGTCGCTGATTCCCGGCGCCGGTGCAATACCTCGGCAAATAGGGCGAGCAGTCGATCGCGAGCACCTCCACGCCGCAGCCGGAGTCGTCGGCGATAGGCTCCGAAGCGACACACTGCGAGTCGGTGCAGCGCGCGTCGCGCCGCGTGCCCTGGCAGATCGCGACGTGCTCGCACGTGGCCGCCGAGGCATAGCTCGCCGGGCAATCCGTCGGCTGGCTACAGCAGTCACCGTCGCCGCAGCAGAAGCCGTTCTGGCAGTGCCCGCTGGCGCAGTCGGACGCGTCCGCACACACGCCGCCGTTGGCCACATCCGGCACGCACACCTTGCCGAGCTCGTCGCAGTGCGCGCTCTCGACGCAGGTCGAGTCATCGTTGCAGGCGCTGGCACATTCGTCGCCGGCGTCGCCGCCGCCATCGCAGGTGTAGAGGCCACACGGCTTGGGGCTCGCGTACACGCATTGCGCGTTCGCGCAGGACGCGGCGCCCGTCTCGATGAAGCCGCCCTCGGTCGCGTTGCAGCCGGCCGCGAGGCAGTCCGTCCACGCCTCGTCCGTCTGCCCGTTGCAGTTGTCGTCGATGTTGTTGCAGCGCTCGGCTCCGGGGACGGGCCCGGCGCAGGTCAAAGTGCCTTCTTTGTCACATGCGTAAGTGCCAGCGCAGCGCCCGTACTCGTTCTGATTCGTGCAATCTTCGGCGGCGACATTGTCGGTGACCCCGTCGCAGTCGTCGTCGATGGCGTTGCACGACTCGAGCGCCGGCGTGGCGCCCGAGCACGCGGTCAGGCCCGCCGCGCCGCACACGCGCACCCCGTCGCAGCCGCCGAACGCGTTCTCGACCATGCAGCTGGTCTCGAGCGCGAGCTCACTCCAGGATGGGCGACACTCGCACGTTCCGCCATTCGGCAAGCACAATCTTGCGGTGCCACGATCAGTGCCGAGCTCCACGTCGGTGCAGGCATATCCGTCCGGGCAATCGACCCCCGCGCACGCCGTCGCGCAAAAGTGGCCGTCCTCGGGCGCCGGGAACTCGAGGCACACCGCCGGCGCCGGATCGAGCGCGTTCTGGCAGTCCTGATCGGCATCGCAGGGACGGCAGAGGCGCGTGTGGCGTGGCACGCAGATCGACACCGGATCCGGCCCACCGATCGACACATTCAGGCAGTCCGATCCGACCGGGCAGCTCTCCGAGCAGCTGCGCGTGCACACGTTCCCGTCGGGCCCCTCGATGCACATCTCGTCGAGGCAGTCCGCATTGCCGGTGCAGGGGCAACCGAACACCGCCGGAACCAGGCAGGCGATCGCGTCCGCGTCGTCCACGTCCACATCGTCGATGTCGACGGTGCTGTCGTCGGCGTCGGCGTCCGTCGCGGTCGCGCCCGAGTCGTCTGCGTCGTCGCCCGTCTGCGTGTCGAGCGCGTCGTCGAGGGCGCTCGTATCGGGCCCGCCGATCTGCTTGGTGTCCGATGGACAGCCAGACAGGAACGCGAGCGAGCCGAGTGCCAGCGCCAGGATTCGAGGCATCGTCAACATGGGGAGCTCCGGGAAAGGCGCCTTTCTCGCACGGTGATCGGACGTGGGGGCGCGCGGACGCGTATCCTATCCGGGTATGGTGTGCGTTCCAAGCCAATGACGCCAATCGGGCCGGGGCAGCTGCCCAGATCGTAGCCTGAGGCGGGGTGACGCGTTTGGCGCGGCCGTGTTACAACCCCGACTCCCTCGAGGGACTCGGAGGCGTCATGTCGCGTGTGTGGTCGGTTTCCGTCGTGTCCGGCGTCTTCGCCGTCTGCATGGTCGTGGGTTGTGGCAGCAAGAAGGCCGACCCGGTGGGGACCGATCCGGCGACGGCTCACGACCCCACCAAGACCCACGGCGCCGATCCGACCAAGCAGGCCGAGCCCACCAAGGCCCCGGTCGCGCATGCCGACGACGCGGGGGCCGCGTCCCCGGACGCCGCGTTTCCGGACGCCGCCGTCGGTGGCGCGCCCGAGGGGAGCGGCGACGGCGGCGCGAACGGCCCGAGCGATTCCGCGACCGCGGGCGGTGGCGACCCGGCCGCGGCGGATGCGGGCGGCGAGACGAAGCTCGGCACATTCGTCCAGCCGGGGTCGATCGTCCGCACGCCCGATCCGGAGACGCCCGAAGGCGTCATCCAGCGCGCGATCGCGAGCGCGATGGAGCCCGACGAACCGAAGGCGTGGGAGCAGTTCGCGGCGCTGCTCCACACGGACGAGAAGCTCCCCAACGCGCTCTACTCG
Source organism: Pseudomonadota bacterium (assembly GCA_005772945.1). Next base: position 11,266 of record SXIE01000241.1, on the reverse strand, counting down.
CGGCGTTCGATGAACTTCCCTGCGATGCGCCGCAAGGTGAAGCTCTTCCTCATCGAGGACGAGACCAAGCCCTACTATCAGGTCGATCGCGTGCTCGAGGGCCCCGATTCCGTGCGCCTCTTCGTCCACAACAAGGGCTCGATGCCGACGCCCTGCGAGGTGCGCCGCGACACGGCCCAAGAGAACAAGTGGCGCGTCACGACCTGTTCGCTCTGAGTACCGCGCCCCGCGAGTCCGTGACCGCGTCCGTTTCGGCGAACCGCTATGCACATTGACCCCGGGCCCGAGGCGCGCCTAGGTTACGCGACGTGTTAGGACGTGAACTCACCGCCGTCGGCGTGCGTGGCAGTCTCCTCGCGGCCCTACTGCTCGAGGCCTGCGCCCCCGACAAATCGGGCTCGATCGCCGTCGGCCAGCGACACGATGCGGCCACCGCGGAGCTGGCCGGGCCCGACACGATGGCGCTCACAGCACCGACCGTGGACGCGACCGCGCCTGACTCCAGCGTCGCGTCCGACGCCCCAAGCGCGACCGCCGCCGACACCCTCGCGGACACGGTCACCACCCCCGAGACGCTCACCGCCACGAGCGCCGTGTGCGAGCGCTGGAACGCTGATCGCGCCGATCTGCGCGAGGGTTCCTGGACCGGATCGGCAGCCAGCTGCGCGCCCGGGACGCTGCTCGAACCCGGGCCCGCGAACACCCTCCGGCAGGTGAATCTCTATCGTTGGCTCGCCGGGCTCCCGGCGGTCGAGGCCGCCGCGGATCTCAATGTCGGCGCACAAGCCTGCTCGCTCGCCATGCACGCCAATCAGACGATCACGCATTACGTTCCTGAGTCGTGGAGCTGCTACAGCGCACTCGGCGCGGCCGCCGCCAAGGTCTCCAACATCGCGACGACGGCCGCCGTCTACGCCATCGATCTCTACATGGCGGATCCCGGCAACGAACAGACCTTGGGCCACCGCCGCTGGATCCTCTCGAACTCGCTCGGGCCAATCGGCATCGGCTCGACCTCGCGCTATTCGTGCCTCTCCGTCATCGGCGGCAAGGGCCACGCCGGGCGCGCGTGGACAGCCTGGCCGCCCGAGGGCATCGTCCCCTATGGTGCGCTGGTCCAAGGCGGCAACGGCGGCCAGATGTCGGTCGATGTCACCGGTTGGTCGATTCAGTCGGACAGCTTCGGCCTCGACCGGATGGAGGCCACCGTGACGCGCGACGGCGAGGCCCTTCCGGTCACGACCGACGTTCTGCTCGGCGGTTACGGCTCGAGCAGCGCGATCAAGATCATGCCCGATGGCTGGCGCACCGAGCCCGGCCACACCTACCACGTCGAGCTCGCCGGCGCCGGCCACCCGATCGCCTACGACGTCGTCGTGGTCGACTGCGATTGACCTGACGCGTGGCTTCGCTAAGCTGCGTCCCATTCGCGCGTCACGCCCGGAACCAGCTCGCGCGCACTCGCCGCCACGGAGACCTCCATGCTCGATTTTCGACTCCTCCTCGCTCTCTCCGGAACCTTGGCCACGCTCGCCGCCGGATGCGACCAGAACAGCGACGACGACGGCGACGGCGGCCCGTTGACCACGTGCAAGTTCTCGGTCGCCGTGACCAACGCCAGCGGCAAGGCCTACGGCGAGGCCTGCACCACCAGCGCGGAGTGCGAGTACGGTGCCTGCATCATGCCGGGCGCCACGGGCAACATCACGAATACCAAGTTCGGCTTCTGCACGCGGGCCTGCGACTGTGGGAACGATGAGAACGCGAAGATACCCGCCGACGAGAAAGAGGACCTCGAGTGCCTGTACCCCACCACGCCCGCCCAGCACCACCGGCACATCGTCATCCAGTGCACGAATGTGGCCCAGTGCCAGGCGATCTCGCCCGAGTGGACCGCGTGCGCCAACCCCGGCATCGGCGTCTCGAACGTCTGCACGGCACTCTGAGGGTCCCACCGCGCGCCGGCGGCGGACCCACCGCACAGCCGCCTGTAACTCCACAAAAGCAGGCGACAATCTTCGGTCGCCCGGCGCGCCGCGTTCGTTTCGGCGAACACCCCCGCGCCGGAAGTGGCTTGGGTCTTTTCGATGGGCCACGGTTGGGTTAGATAGCGCCAACTCGATTTCGGTCCGCGAGGTCTCGAATGGTTCGTTCGCTGCTCTCCGTCGCTCTGACATCGCTGGTCCCCCTGTGGGCCATGGTGGCCTGCGATGCGGCCAGCGCTCCGGCCGTCGATCCGACGAGCGACGCGCTCGATCAGGCGACGGGCGCCCTGGCCGACGCGTCGGCCACGACCGAGACCGAGGGTGACACCGGCCCCGACATCGAGATCATCTACCCGGGCCACCAGTGCAGCCAGAACAGCGACTGCTCGACCGGTCTCTGCTACGGCAGCGCCACCAAGCAAGGTGTCTTCGAGCCCGCGAGTTGCCAGACCACGTGCCTTCCGCCGATGGACTTCGCGAACTACTGCGACTCCGATGACGACTGCTGCCGGGGGGCCCGCTGCTGCTTGAATTGCGGCGCGCGCGAGGGCCTCTGCGTCTTTCGGTGAAGCTCCGCGCCCCGGTCACATCGCCGCGGCGATGACCTCGGCGGGCGCCTGCACGAGCTCGATCAAGACCCCCTCGCCGCCGACCGGGAACGCGTCGTTGCCCTTGGGGTGCACGAAACACACGTCGTGACCCGAGGCGCCGCGACGGATCCCGCCCGGCGTGAAGCGCACGCCCTGGCCCTCGAGCCACGCGACGGCGGCCCGCAGGTCGTCGACCCACAGGCCGACGTGGTTGAGGGCCGGGTCGTGGACCTTGGGCTTGCCGTCGGGATCGATCGGCTGCATCAGGTCGATCTCGACGACGGCCGCACCGCGCCCGACCGTGAGGATGTCCTCGTCGACGTTCTCCCGCTCGCTGCGAAACGTGCCCGTCACGGTGAGCCCGAACGTGTCGACCCACAGGTGGCGCAACCGCGCCTTGTCCGGGCCGCCGACGGCAATCTGTTGTACACCAAGGATTCGGAAGGGTCGTTCGCCGCGCATGTCGGCGAGCCTGGCATGCGTCCGCCGAGAGCGCCATACTCCCGCGCCATGGACCTTCGAACCCGCCCCGCGCCCCACCGTCCCGCCGTCGTCGGCATGGTTCACCTCCGGCCGCTGCCCGGCTCCCACGCTTGGCGGCCGGGCTCGCTCCCGGCGCTCGTGGCCGCCGCGCGCGCCGATGCGGAGGTCCTGCTCGAAGGCGGTTGCGACGCCCTCCTCGTCGAGAACATGCACGACGCGCCCTACCTCCGCGGCTCGGTTCCCCCCGAAACGGTGGCGGCCATGGCCGTCGCGACCGCCGAGGTCGTGCGGCTCGGGGCACCCACCGGCGTCCAGGTCCTGGCCGCCGCCAACCGCGAGGCGCTCGGCATCGCCATCGCCACCGGCGCCTCCTTCATCCGGGTGGAGGCCTTCGCCTACGCGCACGTGGCCGACGAGGGTTGGCTCGACGCCTCCGCCGGCCCGCTACTCCGCGCCCGCGCCGCGCTCGGCGCCGATGTTCGCGTCTGGGCCGACATTCGCAAAAAGCACGCGGCCCACGCGGTCACCGCCGACCTCACGCTCGCCGACATCGCCCACGGGACCGCCTTCCTGGGGGCCGACGCCCTCATCGTCACGGGCATGACGACCGGTCACGCCGCCGATCCCGCCGACCTCGATCGCGCCCGCGCGGGCCTGCCGGTGGTCGTCGGCTCGGGCGTCACGGCCAGCAACGCCGCGGCCTTTGTCCAAGCGGACGCGCTCATCGTCGGCAGCTCGCTCAAGCGCGACGGCGACTGGCGAAACCCCGTCGACCTCGCCCGGGTCCGAGCCCTCGTGGCGGCCGTCGATCAATCCACTCGCGAATCCATCCGTGGCATCGCCACCCCCACTCGCGTATGATGCCGCTATGTCCCGGGTCTGTCTCGAACGCTTGATCAGCCTTGCCCAGCGCTATTTGGATGCGCTCGGGCCGCTCGACGCGCCGCTGGCGCGCTCGCAGGGCGTATCGATCGCCGAGCTCGAAATCGACATCCACGCGCTCGCCTCGCGCCTCGAGACGCTCCCGGACGCGTGGGACCCGCAGACCGCCAACCTCGTTCGCCACGCCAACGCGCTCTTGGCCCGCGCCCGCGGCCGCCTGCAGCAGAAGCTGCCGCAGCATCCCGACATCCTCGCGAGCGCTCGCGCGCGGCTTCGTGCCTGGAAGGCCGCCTGGCGTCACGCCGCGCCGACCTCGGTCGATGCGCCGCCCTGCGTCGCCTCGAACCTGATCGACGTGACGGCGCTCGCCGATCTCAAAGGCCTGAAGGCCCTCGATCTGCCGGGCGGCCAATGATGCGCCACTGAGATCGCTCAGCGCGGCTCGGTCGCGACCGTCTCGACCAGCCTCTCCGCCGCATCGAGCGCGCCTCGCGACGCACCCAGGCCCGCGAGCAACATCCGCAGTGCCAACGGCTGCAGCGTCGGCGTCCGGAGGTTCGCCCGGACGATCCGATCCCGCTTGCGAAAGTGATCGAGCCCATGCTGCAGGGCCCACGCGAGGTAGGTACGCTCGGTCGCGTCGCCCGGCGCCAACGCCCCCGCGCCCACAGCCGCCTCGAACAGCGCGGCGATCGCGGTCACGATCGGCGCGACCACGCGCCGGTCGACGTCGATGGCGTCCTCGAGCTTGAGCAGCGGCTCCGGATCCGACACGACCGCATCCACGAGTCGATGGCTCTCAGGGCTCGCCTCGGCGTGCTCGAGGTACGACCGCAGGACGACCATGACCCGCGCCAATGCCACCGCGTCGGCCGTCGCCGGCGCCACCCGCCGATCGAACGACGCGAGTCGCTCTGCGGCGAACGCCTGATAGTCCGCCACCGCCAGCTCCTGGAGCCCGATCAGGATCGCCTCCTTGCTCGGGAAGTACCGGTACAACGCGCCGACCGACGCCCCGACCCGCGCGGCCAGCCCCGCGATCGTGAGGGCGTCGAGGCCGCCCTCGACCGTCAGCGCCATCGCCTCCTGAAGCAACTCGGAGCGCCTCGACTCGCGCCGCGCCGCGCGCTTGGGTGAGAGGGCGTAGCGACGTCTGGGCTCGTCATTCGACAACATGCGGCCGTCTCGCTTGCTTAGTTCTTGCGGCTCGAAACAAGGGTCGACTACCCTCCGCCCACCGGGGCGTCGCCGTCGCCGAGCCACCTGGCCAACGCGAATCTTCGTGGGAGAAAACGGATGTACGACCTCGTGGTGCTGGGTGGCAAGCTCGTCGATGGGACCGGCGCGCCGATGCGTCATGCCGACGTCGCGGTCGAGGGCGGTCGCATCGTGGCCGTGGGCGACCTCCGCGGCGCCCTCGCGCGACGGACCCTCGATGCCCAGGGCTGCATCGTGACCCCGGGTTTCGTCGACATGCACACGCACTACGACGCGCAGGTCACGTGGGATCCGTACCTCACGCCGTCGTCGTGGCACGGCGTGACGAGCGTCGTCATGGGCAACTGCGGTGTCGGTTTCGCGCCGGCCGCGCCCGACAAACACGATTGGCTCATCCGCCTGATGGAGGGCGTCGAGGACATCCCGGGCGCGGCGTTGCACGAAGGCATTCGCTGGGGCTGGGAGAGTTTCCCCGAGTACCTCGACGTGCTCGAGACCTCGCCGCACGCGCTCGACTTCGGGACGCAGGTCCCGCACGGGCCGCTACGCGCCTATGTGATGGGCGAGCGCGGGGCCGCGAACCAGGCCGCGACTGCCGACGACATCGCCAAGATGGCGGCGATCGTGCGCCAGGGCCTGAAGGCCGGCGCGCTCGGCTTTTCGACCTCGCGGACGCTGCTGCACAAATCGGCCGACGGGGAGTTCGTCCCCGGCACCTTCGCCGAGCACGAGGAGCTATTCGCGATCGGCCGCACGCTGGCGGAGGTCCCGCACGCGGTCTTCCAGATCGCCGGCGAACACACGCAAATGGGCAAAGAGTTCGGATGGTTGCGCGCGCTCGCCGCCGAGATCCAGCGCCCGGTTCTCTTCTCGCTTTCGCAGAACGACATGGCCCCCGACCTCTGGAAGGACCTCCTCAAACTTCTCGACGACGCGGGCCAGGCCGGGATCCCGATCTTCGGCCAGGTCGCCGGTCGCGCCATCGGCATCCTCATGTGCTGGCAGGGAACGGCGCACCCCTTCGCGACGTACCCGAGCTGGCGCGAGATCGAGCCGCTCCCGGCCGCCGAGCGCCTCGCTCGCCTTCGCGACCCGGCCTTCCGCGAGCGCATGCTGGCCGAGCAGCCGCTGGACCTCGGCTTCTTCGCGAGCTTCGTCACGCGCAGCTTCGACAAGATGTACCTGATGCAGGACGGCATCGACTACGAGCCCGAGCCGTCCACGTCCATCGCCGCGCTCGCCAAGGCCACCGGCCGCCGTCCGCAGGAGATCGCCTACGACGCCCTTATGGCCGATGACGGCCTCGGCATGCTCTACTTCCCGCTCTTCAACTACGCGAACAAGTCGCTCGACCACCTCCACGCGCTGCATGCCCACGCGCGCACCCGCATGGGTCTTTCGGATGGCGGCGCGCATTGCGGCGCCGTCTGCGATGGCGGCATGCCGACCTTCATGCTCACGCACTGGGCGCGCGACCGCCGCCGCGGACCGACCCTACCGCTCGAGCACATCATCCGCCGCCAGACCCGCGAGACCGCCGCGACCTACGGCCTCTTCGACCGCGGCCTCGTCGCACCCGGGATGAAGGCCGACCTCAACGTCATCGACTTCGACCACCTGCGCTTCCATCAGCCGCGCATGGTCTACGACCTGCCCGCCCAGGGACGTCGCCTCGTGCAGGATGCCGACGGGTACGTCGCGACGATCGTGAGCGGCGCGCTCATCGTCGAGCGGGGCCAGCCCACCGGCGCGATGCCGGGCCGCCTGATCCGCGGGATGCGTCGCGATCCGCGCGCATGATGGGCGCGACGGCCGCAAGGCGATGCCCCTCGCGCGCGTGCGATCTCATCCGGCGGGAAACTGCGTATGCAGTTCGCTGCGAAAACGGTTACGCGATCGCGGCCCGCCCACGCAAATATCTCCAATCATTTCAAGAATAAGCGCGTGGCACCGATATTGCCGGCCAAGACCCTCTTATGACTGCCGCACGCACGATGGTCCTCGACGAGCGCTTTGATGCTTCCGTGAGCCGCCCCGTCGCCAAATGGATGGCCCGGCCGCTCCACCGCTGGGGGTTCTCGGCGGACCAGGTGTCGCTCATGGCGCTCGGGTTCGGCGTGACGGCCGGCCTGTGCCTCGCGAGCCCGGGTCTGTGGCCCATGATCGGCGGCCTCCTCCTGATCGGGATGGTCGTCACCGACTGCGCCGATGGTGAGGTCGCGCGGCTCGGACCTCCGTCGGACAAGCCTTGGCGCGGCCGCATGTTCGATGGCTTCGCGGACCTCGGAACGGTCCTCTCGGTCCACATCGGCATGATCATCGCGCTCTCGCATTCGGGCTTCCAGATCGGCTCCCACACCGTGTCGGTCTTCGAGTACGTCGTGATTGCGGTCCTCGGTTTCGCCTCCTTCTCGTGGAAGTCCTCGGTGCTCGACGACGTCAAGCAGCGCCTCAAGCCCCGCTCGGTCGACAACGACCTCGCCCGCTACGCTGACCAGGAGAAGACCTGGTTCGAGCGCATCCTCTACGCGGCCCTCGTCCGCTACGTCCAGACGGCCGCGCGCCTCAGCGGCCACGGACGTCCCGGCGGCTATCCCGTCTTCCGCCAGGTCGCCCTCGTCGGCCCCAGCCACCACCTCGTCGCGATCGCCATCGCCGGCATGCTGATGCCCGTCTCGCCCGCCATCTACCTGGCGTACTTCGCGCTGACGATCATCCCCGGCAATCTCTATCTGTGGACCGTTCTCCACCGCGCGCGCCGCGCCGAAGTCACGGCCTAATCGCCGACGGCTCGCGCGGTCGCTCGCACACGTAGAACTTCCACCAGTCGCACGGCGCATCGTTCCAGCGGCCACCGGCCCAGCCCGCGATGTGGCCGCAGTCCTCGCCGTTGCCCGCGTCGTTCGGTTCGCCCGCATCCCAGTCGCGGAAGCTGAGCGGGCGTCCGTCGCTCCATGCGAACGCGCCCTCGACCTCGCGATCCGAGATGCCGAACCACCAATCGCTCCAGTCGAACTGGAGGACCGCGCGCACGAGCGCCTCGTTCTCGGCAAACGTCCCGATCGACGCCAGCTCCCCGCCGCGGCTCTGGCAGTCCGCGCGCGCCGCGCCCCAGGTCTGCGAGATCGGGCAGATCTCCCACTCCCAGCGCGGGTCATACGCGGGTACGCGCGTGCACGGCGGGCATCCGTGTCCGTTGTCGACCCGCCAATCGCAGTCGTCGTCTTTGAGGTTGCCGCACACGTCGACGGCGCCCGGATGGATCCCCGGATCGTCGTCGTCGCAGTCGTCGGTGCACGGCGAGAATCCATCGCCGTCGTGGTCGACGCTCTCGGGGACGAGGCAGACCGCGTTGGCGCGGAGCCAGCCGGCGCGCCCGGTGATGGCCGTCAGCACCGCTTCCTGACTCTCGACCACAGCCGACTCGCTAGCGGCCGGTTTCGGATCGCTGGCCAGCTCGAGCTGCACGATCCCGCGCAGCGCAGACGCCTCGGCCCGAAAGACCGCACTCTCGGCGCGATCGAGCGCGCGCTCGAGCGCCTGCGACCAGCGCGCGCGGCACGCCGCGTCGTCGATGCAGATGCGCAGGATGCGGCTCGACGACCAGGTCGGATCGGGCGCGTCGCCAGTCGGGTACGTGCGCTCGAGGCGCAACGGAACGAAGGTGATCCCGGCGCCCTCCACATAGACTGCAAAGTCCGACTGCTGCCCGCCGTAGCCGCCGTAATGTCCGACCACCAGCCCAACCGCCATGAAATCGAGGAAGGCGTCGACCTCGAGCAAGTCCGCGAGCGCGTCGGCGAAGGGGAACGGATTCCCGTCGCGCATCGCGGTCTCGTAGAGTGCGAGGTGCGTCACCAGCAGGTCGAGCGCGCTGCGATCGGCTTCGTCGCCGACGAGCAGCCCGAAGCCCGCGAGCTGCCACGGCCAGAAGTCGGCGCGCGTCGTCGGCGCGAAGAGCGAGCCGCCGCGGCCGAAGACGCGCGCGAGGAATCCCGCGTCGGCGGTGCTCTCGCGGGCGATGAACAGCCCGTAGTCGGTGCCATCGACGCTGACGCGCGCGTAGCTCGTCCGCGCGACCGGCGTCCCGACCTGTCGATAGAAGAGCGTGGCGAGGGGCGCGCGCAGGTAGGACGGATCGCCTGCCGACGGGTCGAGCCAGAAGCTGGTTGGAAGGCCGGCCGCCGCCGCGGGCCCTTCGAGAACGCGGATGACGAGCGGGGTGTCCGCCGAGAGGACCGGCGGCTTGTCATCGCTGGCCGCGAGCGAGACCTCGACCGGGATCGCGGCGCTCGCGTCGACGAAGAGCGTGGCGGCGACGGGGACCGTGGGAGCGGTGGCCAGTGCGGCGCGCCCGCCCTCGCCGATCGCGATCTGCAGGGCGAGGCGTGACCGATCGAAGGGGCCGGCGAAGGGGCCGGCGAAGGAAGGGAACGGGGACGACGAGGCGGCGGTGTCCATGGACCCCACCGCGACATCCACGCCTGGTTCGGTCGTCTCCGGAAACGTCTCGGGTTCTGTCTCGGGACCGCTCGGGCTCGGCGCCGCGTCCGCGGCGATCGCGCTCGTCTCGCCCGAGGTCAGGGTTTCCACGCCGGGGTCGTCCGTCGCCGGCTGAGCGCCGCTGTGACAGGCCACGACACTCGCGCAGAGGACGGCAAGGACCCGCATGGGCATCGCTCTAGCCGCCTGGGGCGCTGTTATCAAGCCGCTCACCCGTGTGTCGCATCTTGAGTCTTGCCGTGTCAGCGTGAGACGATTGCGTCGGGGTGCGTGGCTCAAAAAGAGAAACGCCCCGTTCCGGGAACCGGTTCGGGGCGCAAGACCGAGAGGATCGGATGGTGGGATGGTAAGGAAAGAAGCCGTGAAGGCCACGTTTTGGAGGGAAGACACTCAGGTGGGCGCGGATACCTACATCAAGAGTCATGCCAGCCGACCCACCAGCGTCGCGTCCCCAAAAACCGGCACGAGGGGCGCCTCCTTCCGGATGCGATCGCCCCGCGCGACCCGCACGCCAACGCCGGCCCCCTACACCGGGGGCGATATGGTAGGGTCGGGTCGGAGGAGTCGTGGGTTACCAGTTCGGAGCCTTGACGCCGAACGCGGTCGGAACGCTGATGAAGGAAGCGGTCCGGCGCGCGATCGTGGCGATTCGCGGACACCGCTTCAGCTTCGAGACGCGGGCGAAGGAGGCGTACGATGGCGGGCCGGACTTCGTCACGACCGCGGATCAGGCGGCTCAGAAGGTCTTCGTCACGCTGCTCCAGAGCTGGTTTCCGAGCTTTGGCATCGTGGCCGAAGAGGACGACTTGCGCGTGCCCTGCACGCATCCGAGCCACGACGTGTGGTTCACGGTCGACGCGCTCGACGGGACGCGCGCGTTCATGCGGCGGCAGTCGCATGGCATCGGGACGATGCTCGCCTTGGTGTGTGACGGGCGCATCGTGGCGGCCTGCATCGGAGACGTGATGACGTCCGAGGTCTACGCCGCGCGCCCCGAAGGCGAGCACGTCCATCGCATCAGCGAGTTCGGCGTGGCCGAGCGGCTCGTCATCGATCCGCAGCGGCCGCTTGGCTCGCAGTGGCTCTTGGTCGGCGAGCGGTATCGGCCGCGGTCGCCGTTCGTGGCCAGGCTCGTGGCCGATGGCGGGGCGCTCTTCGCCGGGGCCGAGACGGCGACGGGGTCGATCGGCATCAGCCTCGCGCGCCTCTGGAAGAGCGAGGTCGGCGGGGCGATCTTCGGGCCGTTCGGGCGCGGGACGCCGTGGGACCTCTACCCGATCCTCGGGCTATCGTGGCGCCTGGGGTTCAAGTTCTTTGCGGTCGCGGGCGAGAGCGTCGCGCCCTGGGAACCGGCCGTCGACCGCAACGGGATCTCGGTGCCGCATGAGATCCTGGTCGTGCACGAGAGCCGGAGCGAGGAGCTGCTGGCGTGGGCGCGGCGGCGGCAGAGCGACCTCGCGACCAGCGGCTAGAACACCGATCAGGATTCCTATCGGCGGGGGATCGACAGACGACGGATACTCTGATCGAGTCCGTCCATGTCCAACTCAAATCAGCCATCACGTCTCTCCGTTTGGATGCCGCCACCGCCGCTGAGCAAGCGCG
>SXIE01000240.1 GCA_005772945.1 Pseudomonadota bacterium | reverse complement strand
CAGACCGCCGCGGGCGGGGCGTCGGCGCAGTCGCACGCGGGCAGCACACAGCTTCCCCAGGGGCCCGCGCTGCGATCGGGCGGACAGAGCGCGCCCTCGTCGCAGGCGCACGTGAGGCAGCCCGCGTCGTCGCGCGCGAGCTCGCCGTCGCAGCGTACGTCGCCGCAGCCGCGGTCCGCCAAGGTCGGACACCGGATGGCGGCGGGGGCTGGCGCGCCCTCGGGAAGCGTGCAGCCGGCGCGGCAGACGGCGGTCACGCTCGTCGTCCCGGCCTCGCTGCCCGGGTCGCCACCGACCAGAACGAGCCACTCGCCGTCGATCTTCGCGACCAGGTCGACGCTTCCGTGAACTAGGTTCACACAGTGCGGGTAGCCGCCGAATGGGTCGCGCGGTCCGTACGCGGCGATGAGGGCCTTGGCCGCCGCCACGCCGCTGTGCAGCGTCGCCGTGACGCGCACCGTCTCGCCGGCGCGCAGCCACAGCGCGTGCGTCTCGAGCCCGCCGGGGCCGACCGCGCCGCTGACCTCGGTCGGCGTTTCGGAGACCTGCAGCGGAGCGCCCGGGGTCAGGAACGCCGTGGCGCCGGGCGCGAGGAGCGGACAGACCAGGCCGCCCCCGCGATCGGAGCAGGCCCCGAGAGCGACGACGGCGAGGAGCGCCAGGCGGGCGGGTTCATGCACCGGCTTCACCGAACTCCGCCACGATGCGCTGCATGAGGCGCGTCTCGACCTTGCCCTTGAGCGGGCGCACCAGGAACGATAGGTCGATCGCCACGTTGACGTGCGTGTCGCTCACGGTGAAGCGCCCGACGAAGCCGCGCCCGATGGCGGTCGCGCTGACGTCGCTGTGCCACTCGACGCTGCGGATCAGCTCGCGCTTCTCCTCGGCAAATGCGGCCACCATGCGATGCGTTCGGGCCTTCGCGTCTGCGAGCGTGGTCCTGTGCGGGTGCCGGATTTCGATCGTCGCCATCGTGCCGAGCCTCGCCCCTGAACGCGCCGCGCTGTGCCCCGCGCCTTGGCGGCCGAATATAGGGCGGTGGGGAGGGTTGTAAAGCAATCCCGACGGTGCCACCGTCGCGCGGACCCCGGAGGACCTTCGCCATGGCGCGTGTTGACGTCTCCAATCCTTCGCTGTCGATCGGTCCGGGACGCGCGCGGCAGTCGCGCGTCGTGGCGCGCGTCGTGGCGCTCGCGCTGGTGCTTGCGACGCCCTCCGGGGCTCGCGCGGCGTGGCCGCAGCCGGCGCGCGGCGAGCACGCGATGGTGGTCACGGCGCATCCGCTGGCGACGGCCGCGGGGATCCAGATCCTGCATGCGGGTGGCAACGCCGTCGACGCCGCGGTGGCCGTGTCGCTCGCGTTGTCGGTGGTCGAGCCGTGGTCGTCGGGGCTTGGCGGCGGCGGGTTCGCGGTGGTCCATCGCGGCGACGTGACGACGACCTGGGACATGCGCGAGGCGGCGCCGGCGGCCGCGACGGCGGACATGTTTCTGGTGAACGGCAAGGTCGTGGACGGCGAGAGCACCTCCGGGCCGCGCGCAGCGGCGATCCCCGGGCTGGTTCGCGGGCTCGCGGTCCTCCACGCGCGCTACGGCAAGCTCGGCTGGGCCCAGGTGGTCCAGCCCGCGCTCACGCTGGCGCGCGACGGTTTTCAGGCCAGCGAGCGCCTGGCGCAGGCCAGCGCCGATGGCTTCGGGCGCATGAACGCGGCGGCGCAGCGGGTCTTCGGGCTCGGGCGGGGGAGGGCGGTCGAGGCGGGCGAGCGCATCGTTCAGGCGGACCTGGCCGGAACCCTCGAGCGCATCGCCGCGACCCACGGCGAGGATTTCTACACCGGCACGACCGCGGCCGAGCTGGTGCGTGCCGTGCGCGCCGACGGCGGGATCTGGAGCGCCGAAGACCTTGCGACGTACGCGCCGAAGGAGCGCCCGCCGGTGCTCGGGCGGTATCGCGGGCATGACTTGGTCAGCATGGGTCCGCCCAGCTCGGGCGGCCTGCTCGTCGTCGAGATGCTGGCGGTGCTCGAGCGCTTCCCACCCGCGCCCTGGAACGGCGTCACCATGCTGCATCGCCTCGCCGAGGTCATGAAGCGCGCGTTTGCGCTGCGCGCGAGCGGGCTCGCCGATCCGGACTTCGCGACGGTCGACCGCGCGCGCTTCATCGGCACGCCGGTCATCGACCGTCTCGCGCGCGAGGTCACGGCGGCCAAGCGCGCCACGTCCGCGAAGACGATCGGGCTCGTGAAGGTCAAGGCGCCCGACCGTCCGAATACGACGCACTTCGCGATCGTGACGGCCGAGGGCGATGGCGTCGCCATGACGCAGACCATCAATTTGCGCTTTGGAAACGGGCGGATCGCGGGGTCGACCGGCGTCGTGCTCAACGACGAGATGGATGACTTTGCGGCGGCGCCCGGGGTGCCGAATGCGTTCGGGCTCATCGGTGATGCAGCGAACGCAGTGGCGCCCGGCAAGCGTCCGCTGTCGAGCATGACGCCGACGCTCATGCTCGAGGGCGGGCGCGTGGTGGGGGCGTTCGGGAGCCCGGGGGGATCGCGCATCATCTCGACCACGCTGCAGTGCATCCTGCGGGTCGTCGACGACGGGATGAATGCGTCGCAGGCGGTGAGCGCGCCGCGCGTGCATCATCAATGGTACCCGGATCAGCTCGAGGCCGAGCCGTTCGCGCTGGCGCCGGAGACGCGCGCGGCGCTCGCGAAGCTCGGGCACGCGGTGAAGGACATCGGCGGTATGGGCAACGCGATGGTGATCGTGCGCCGGGCCGACGGGGTGCTCGAGGGGGCCGCCGATCCGCGCGGCGAGGGGAGCGCGAGCGGGTTCTGAGCGCCCTTGGGTTGGCGGGCCGTGAGGGTCACGAGAGCGGGTGGGGCGGCCGGTGCTCGGCGTACATCCGTTGCACGTGACGACCGGCCGGGGTTGCGCGCAGCTCCTCGACGAGCGTGCGCATCGCGGGCGGAATGCGGTCGAGCGACGGCCAAGAAATCGGGTGGTGGTCCGGGAAGATGAGCGGCGCGGCGAGCGACGCGAAGGTCAGATCCGCCGCCGAGAAATGCGTGCCAACGAGGTAGCCGGCGCCCCTCGCAAGGCGGTCCGACATCGCCGCGAAGGTCTCGCGCACGATCGACTCCGAGCGTCGCGCGCCCGCCTCGTCGATCTTCAGGCTGCGCCTGATGAAAGCGACCACCAGCGGGCGAAAGACGCGCAGCACCATCTGCTCGGCGCGCGGCGCGACCCTCGCGAAGTCGAGGAGAAGCTGCGGCGGTGCGCCGAGCAGGTGCCAATACCCGAGGCGGCGGGCGTGCGGTCCAAAGCGTTCGTCGAGCTGGGTCTCGACGGTGCGCGCGGTGGCGGCGGTCTCGCGGTCCGTCGGCCAGATCGGCGAAGCGCCGTTCGCCGTGCTCGCGGCGTCCACCCAGTCGAGGATGTCGGTCGAGTCCGTGAGGACCGTGCCGTCGGTCAGCGCCAAGAGCGGCGTCGAGCGCCCCCCGCGCGGCCTGGTGAACGCGAGGTGCATGAGCGGCAGGTGCTTGTCCTCGCGGTACGGGATCCCGGCGAGATCCAGCGCCCAGCGGGCCTTCTCGCAGTAGTGGCTGAAGGCGATCGTGACGAGCGTATTCTCGGTCGGCATGGTGGGTTCTCCTCGGGTCGCGCTCGCGGGTTCCGACTCGCGGCTTGTTCGTGGCCTCAGGGTTGGACCGGCAGCGGCGGCAGGGCCGGGCGCGCTTCGAGGAGCGTCGTCTCGGACGCCAGGGTTGTCGGGAGCTCCATCGCGCCGAGCCGCGTCGCAAGCGCCTCCGGGAGCATCACGGGCAAGAGCACGTTGCGGTCCTCGCGCCGTCCGGCGCCGCCGCCCCAGCTGCCGACCCCGAGCTGGTCGCCGGCGATGGCGACGAAGGCGCCGCGCTCGGCGAGGCTGCCGCGCGGGATCCGCGCGTCGACGGTGGTCGAGTAAAACGCGCCGAGCCGGCCGGCGACCTGCACGAGTTCGATGATGCGGCTCTGGTGCGGCCAGTTGATGCCGCTGCCGGTCGTGACCTCCCAGTAGCCGGTGGCGTCGCCCGTGGCAGGGCGCGGGCAGGCGCCCTCGTCGGCGCTGCGCGCGGTGCCGTCGGCGCAGATCGCGAGGATCCCGTGGCGATGCGTGTGGCCGGCGAAGTGCGCGAGGACGTTCGGCGAGGCGGCCAGGAGCTTGCGAAAGGCCGCGGTGTCGAGCGCGTCGGCGGGGTCGCGGATCTCCCGTTCGAGGAGCGCCTCGAGCTCGGGCGCGTCGCCGAAGAACGGCGCGATGTTGAGGAGCAGCGCGGTCGTGACGAGGTCGCCCGAGCGCTGATGGCTGATGACGAAGAGGCCGACGCCGTCGGTTTCGGCGCGCGCGAGCTCGGCCTCGAGGAACGCGATCTGATCGAAGCGCGGATCGCCGACCTTGCTCGGGTCCGCGGGGTGTCCGAGGATCCCTTGCGCGTAGCCTTCGACGGGCCCGAGGTTGAGCGCGAGGACGCGGAGCGGCTTCTGCGGGATGTCGTAGGCGTACCAGCCGGTGCAGTCCTCGGCGTCCTCCTCGGTGAAGCCGTGGCCCGCGGGCAAGCCGGGCAGGGCGCGGTGCGCGCGGATGAAGCCGCAGAGGCCGAGCATCTCGCGGCCGGGATCGGGCGGGGTGATGCCGGGCGCGAGCGCGAGGAGCTCGTCCGGCGTCGGATATTGGAGCGGATGGAAGTCATCGGGATCGACGCGGAACGCGGCGCGCATGAACGTCGGGAAGAGGGCCGGGTGCAGCGCCCCGAGCGGGTCGCCGGGGGGGGTCAGCTCGAGCGGGGCAAGGACCTCGGCGAGCTTGGTGACGTACGTCGGCTCGGCGAAGATGGCGCTCATGAGGCCGACCGGGAAGTTGCCGTTGAGGAGGAGATCGTGGTTGCCGACGGCCGCGACCCACGGAACGTCGGCGGGCAGTCCACCGGCCACGAACGGATCGTAGGCGTCGTTGCCGGGTCCGGGCACGACGTCGTCGCGGGCGCCTGAATCGGGGGTCAGCGGGCCTCCGACGAGGAGCGCGTGGAGCCAGCCGAGCTCGTTCTTCTGGGTGTTCTCGACGAGGTCGCCGCAGACCATGACGGTCTCGAACGCGCGCGGCGACGAGAACCGCGAGAGGCTACGGATCATCGCGTCGTTGAGCACCGGCGCCCACTCGCCCTCGGGGGTGTAAGCGGGCAGCGAGAGGTCCCCGAGCTTGATGACGGCGTTCTTGGCGACCTGCGCGGGGCTGTCGCTGTCGACGAGCTGGGGGTCCGCGATGACGGCGCCGTAGAAGGCCGAGTGGGTGCCCGCGGGGAGCGCGCCCGCGGAGAGGGCCAGCGCGGGCGCCTCGTGGGCGGCGTCGAAGGCGAGCTGGTGCCGGAGCAGGTGCGGCTCGCCGGGCTGCGGTACGAGGCGGCCGACCTCTTCGAGCGGGATGCGGAAGGCGCCCGAGGCGTCCTGTACGCGGACGAAGCCAACGCGTGGCTTGTAGGTCTCCGTGAGCGTCGTGACGACCTGATCACCGACGTCGTCGTAGAGCGGATCGAACTCGGGGGCGTTCGGAAGCGGGTCCGCGAAGGTGACCTCGGGCCACCCGGTGTCGGCCTCGACCTCGGCCTCGACCTCGGAGTCGACCTCGGAGTCGACCTCGTCCATGGAATCGACCGCGACCTCGACCTCGGACTCGACCTCGACCTCGACCTCGTCCATGGAATCGACCGCGACCTCGGCCGTTGGGGAGGTCGCCGCGTCGCTCGCCCCCCGCTCGAACCCGCACCCGGCGAGGCCCCACATCGACACGAGGCCTGCGAGCCCCACCACGTGCACGTCCATCGCGACCTCCAGAGCGCGCGATTGTTTCGGTTCGCGCACCTCACGTCAAGGCGCGCCTGTGTGCGAGAACCCGTCGGAACGACCAGGATTGCGGCCGCCATGCACCACGACCTCACCGCCTTCGTCCGCGCCGCTCTGGCCGCCTGCCTCGCCGCGAGCTGCGCGACCGCCCCGCATCCCGCGGTCGGCCCGGTCCTGACCTACCTCGGGGTCGCGGGCTGGCGCCTCGACGCCGGCGGCCACACCCTCCTCATCGATCCCTATGTCTCGCGGCGCAACGTGGGCGACGACCTCGAGACGCCGCTCGTCCCCGACCTCGCCGCGATCGACGCGCACGCCCCGCCGCGCGCGGACCTCATCCTCGTCAGCCACTCGCACTATGACCACCTGCTCGACGTTCCCACCATCGCCGCTCGCACCAAGGCGCTCGTCGTTGGAACCGCCAGCACCCGCCATGTTCTGGCCGCCGCGGGGATCCCCGAATCGTATATCCGCGCGGTCCAGGTCGGCGAGGTCGTCACGGTCGGCCCGTTCACCGTGCGCGTCTTGCGCGGCCTTCATTCGCTCACCGGCCAGCCCGCCGCCGAGATCCCGGCGCACGTCAGCCTCCCGCTGCCTGCGTCCGCGTACGCCGAGGGCGGCACCGCTTGGCCCGCGGCAAATGGACATCTCGCCGGGCGCGCGCGCGAGCCTCGAGCGCTTCGTCGACGAGGTCCGCGCGTGTGCTCCGGCCACCACGGTCATCGTGCCGCAGCACCTGCGGCCGGACGTGTTGCACCCTGGACGGCGCTGATCGAGTGCTCGCGGCGCGTCTCGGCTCACGTCGCAGAGAGGTGGGTCGACATCCAATCGACCGCGAAGGCCACCACGTCGGCTGCCTCGAGGACCTCGGCCTCGGCGCGCCCGAACGGGCCGCGGCGCGTCCGCCCGGCCGCCCGATAGGCTCGCAGCGCGAGCGCGAAGTAGTCCTCGCCGTCCCAGTCGACGATGCCGTTCTCGTCGTCGAGGCAGCGGACCAGCCGTCGTTCGACGCGGCCGTCGATCAGGACCTCGCGCGCACGCGTCACCCTCCGCTTCTCGGGGAGTGGCACCAGGTACTCTGCGTAGTGCATGAGCGTCGTCGTGTCGTCATTCGCGCCGAGCCGGAGCACGCGACCGTTGCGCTCGATCAGCCACTCGAGCGGCGAGCCCGGCCCGAAGTAGTCGTCCCAGGGCTGGTCGCGCACGACCTCCTCGGCCGCGACTCCCCTGGCCGCGAAGCGCCCCTCGGGGTTGGTGGTGACCAGCGTTCCTTGTCGCTCGCGGAAGACTTCGGCGAGCGCGCCGACCTCGGCGCTCGCGGGGCTCGCGAGGGCGTCGAAGACCACCCCGGCCTCGGCCCCGAGCAGCATGACCAATGTCCCGCGCTCCCCGACGGCGAGGTCGAGCGCGTCGATGATACCGTCGGCCCCGCCGGCGACAGGCCCGATTCGCCTCAGCGACGCGTGGACCATGACGGCGTCGCCTGGGCGTACGCCTAGGACGCCGATCATGAAGCGAGACGCGCGGGGGAGCCGCCATTGCTCGCTGCGTCGATCGACAGCGGTTCCCCGCTGTGATCCTCTGGCACCCGACCGGGCGTTCCGGTCGGTGTTGGAGGTGTCGCATGAAGCCT
>SXIE01000239.1 GCA_005772945.1 Pseudomonadota bacterium | reverse complement strand
TCCGCTTTCTCGGCACCACCGACTGGCGCCTGTTCGTCGAGGCGATGAGCGTCGTCGAGCGGACGCTCCGGACCGATCCGAGCGGCGATTACCCGACGATGGACTTCACGACGCGCGACCGCTACCGCCACGTCATCGAGGCGATCGCCAAGCGCAGCGCGGTCTCCGAGCACGAGGTCGCGGCGCACGCCATTCGCCTTGCGCGCGAGGCCGGGGGACAGCACCTCGGCCAGTTTCTTCTACCGACCCCAGGACGCCGCGCCCTCGAGCGCGCCGCAGGGGTCCGAAATGCGCCTGCTCTCGCGATCCGCGCCTTCTTCCATGCGCGGCGCCGAGCCGTCTACGCCGGCGCGGTCCTTGCGACGAGCACGCTGATCGTCTGCCTCTTCGCGCTCGCGGCCCCCGCGTTTCTCGGCGCTTCGACCACGAGCCCCGCGCTCGCCGTCCTCTGGTGGACGCTCGCCGCCTTCGTCGCCCTCCAGGTGGGCATCGGCCTCGTCCACACCGGCGCGACGCTCCTCGTCGGCCCCAAGATCCTCCCGCGCCTCGACTTCACCGCCGGTATCCCGCCCGCGTACCGCACGGTCGTCGCCGTCCCGGCGATGCTCACGAGCCCGACCGAGATCGACGAGCTCGTCGAGGCCCTCGAAGTCCGCTTCCTCGCGAACCGCGACCGCCACCTCGCCTATGCGCTCCTCGGCGATTTCCGCGACGCGCCGACCGAGACGACCCCCGCCGACGACGCTCTTCTCACGCACGCCAGCCGCGCCATCCTTGCACTCAACGAC
Source organism: Pseudomonadota bacterium (assembly GCA_005772945.1). Next base: position 5,531 of record SXIE01000239.1, on the reverse strand, counting down.
AAGTATTCAGCGAGCCCGGATGCGCACTTCATCCTCCTGCATCGCGCCCGCCGCTGGAACCCCAGCGAGCGCATGTGGATGGGCTGGGAGCGCAAGCGCGGCAAGCTCGAGGAGTTCAACGCCGAGCTCCGCGCCCTCCCCGGCGACGCGCCCGACGCCCGCTTCGCGACCATCGTCGGCCCCGTCGCCGCCCTCGAAGGCATCCGCTACGTCATCGCCCTCGACGCCGACACGGCCCTGCCGCGCGACGCCGCGCGCCTCATGGCCGGCACCCTCGCCCACCCCCTCAACCGCGCCGTCTACGACCCCGCTCTCGGGCGCGTCAGCTCCGGCTACGCGATCCTGCAACCGCGCGTCGGCGTCAGCATGACGAGCGCCTCGCGCACCCGCTTTGCCCGCCTCTTTGCGGGCGAGCCCGGCATCGATCCCTACACGCGCGCCGTCTCCGACGTCTTCCAAGATGTCTTCGACGCCGGCTCCTTCATCGGCAAGGGCATCTACGATGTCGACGCGCTCGCCCTAGCCCTCGCGGGTCGACTTCCCGAGAATCGCGTCCTCAGTCACGACCTCCTCGAAGGCGCCTACGCGGGCTGCGGCCTCGTCAGCGACGTCGTCCTGGTCGAGGATTTTCCCGCCGCCCACGCCGCCGAGGTCGCGCGCCGCACCCGCTGGATCCGCGGCGACTGGCAGATCGCCGCCTGGCTCGGACGGCGCGTCCCCAGCGCCAGCGCCAACCCCGGCCCTGGCCCCAAGGCCCGCGTCCGCAACCCGATCGCCCGCCTCTCGAAGTGGAAGATCCTCGACAACCTGCGCCGCAGCCTCGTTCCGTGCGCGCTCGCCGCACTGCTCGCCCTCGGCTGGGTCCTCCCCGGCGCCGCCGCCACCGTGACGATCGCCGTCCTCGGCGTGCTCGTCCTTCCCGGCTTGATGGCCGCCGCGACCGCACTCGGGCGCCGCCCGCGCGAACAGCGCCTCCGCGCCCATCTGCACGACGTCGGGCGCAGCTTCCTGCGCCAGCTCGGGCGCGAGGCGTTCGGCCTGGCGACGCTGCCCTACGACGCCTACCTCGCCACCCAGGCGATCGCGACGACGATGGTTCGCCTGTACGTGACCCACCGCAAACTCCTCGTCTGGCGGACCGCGAGCGATGCCCAGCGCGCCGCCCGCACCGGCCTCGCGGGGAGCTTCGCCGCGATGTGGTTCGCGCCGACCTTCGCGCTCGCGCTGTCGACGCTCACGGCCCTCCTCGAGCCGCGCGCGCTGCTCTGGGCCGCGCCGTTCCTCGCGCTCTGGCTGCTCGCCCCAGCCCTCGCCTGGTGGCTCTCGCGTCCGCTCCGCCGCCCTGAATCGCGCCTCACCGCCGACGATGTCACGTTCCTACGCACCGTCGCGCGCCGCACCTGGCGCTACTTCGAGACCTTCGTCGGCCCCGACGACCACCACCTGCCACCCGACAACGTCCAAGAGGATCCGCCCGTCGGCACCGCGCACCGAACCTCGCCGACGAACATCGGCGTCTCGCTCACCAGCCACCTCGCCGCGTTCGATCTCGGCTACCTCACGGCCGCCGCCCTCGTCGCGCGCACGGACCTCACCTTCGCCACGATGGACCGCCTGCGCCGCCACCGCGGCCACTTTCTCAACTGGTACGACACGGCCACCCTCGAGCCGCTCCACCCCATGTACATCTCGACCGTCGACAGCGGGAACCTCGCCGCCCATCTCCTCACCCTCGCGAGCGGCCTCGACGAGCTCGCCGAGCGAGCGGCTCGGGCCGACTTCCCGATGCTCGGCCCGCAGATCGCCCACGGCCTCACCGACACCCTCGCCGTCCTCGCCGACGAGCTCGCCGCGGACCCGACACCCGCCCTCCAAGCGCCCCTCACACATGCGCGCGCCGCCCTCGCCGCCTTCATCCCGAGCGCCGCCGCCGCCGCCGCCGCCGACTGGCACCGCCTCCTCACCGGGCTCGCATCCGATGCCGCCGCACTCCTCGCGGCCGCCACGATCCCCGAGTCCCACGCGTGGGCCGAGACGTTCGCGCGCGCCATCCAAGACGCCGACGCGCAGGTCGCTCCGAGCCTCCCGACCGCACCACGCGTTGCCGATCTTCGCATCGCCGCCCGTCGCCTCGCCGCCCACGCGCGCGCGCTCGCCGAGTTCGACTACGCCTTCCTCTACGATCCGACGCGCCACCTCCTCGCGGTGGGCTACAGCGTCACCGACCATCGCGTCGACGCCAGCAACTACGACCTCCTCGCCTCCGAAGCTCGCCTCGCCAGCTTCGTCGCCATCGCCCAAGGCAAGCTCCCGCAAGAGCATTGGTTCAGCCTCGGACGCCAGCTCACCGCGACCGGCGGCCACCCGACGCTCCTCTCGTGGAGCGGCTCGATGTTCGAGTACCTCAGGCCGCTTCTCGTCATGCCGACCTACGCGCACACGCTCCTCGACGAGACCTACGCCGCCGTCATCGCGCGCCAGATCGCCTACGGTCGCGAGCGCAACCTCCCCTGGGGCGTCTCCGAGTCCGGCTACTATAAATTCGACGCGAATCAGAGCTACCAGTACCGCGCCTTCGGCGTCCCGGGCCTCGGCTTCAAGCGCGGCCTCGGCATCGATCGCGTCGTCGCTCCGTACGCCAGCGCGCTGGCCCTGATGGTCGCCCCCGAGGCGGCCTGCGCGAACCTGCAGCGCCTCGCGCGCGAGGGGCAGCTCGGCGCGTACGGCTTCTACGAAGCCATCGACTACACCCCGGCGCGCCTCCCCGCCGGCACGACCCACGTCACGATTCGATCATTCATGGCCCACCATCAGGGCATGACGCTGCTCGCGCTCGTGCACGTCCTCGGCGACCGCCCGATGCAGCGCCGCTTCGAGGCCGACCTCGCGCTGCGCTCGACCGATCTCCTCCTTCAAGAGCGCGTGCCGCGCGCGACCGCCATCTACCCGCACCCGCCCGAGCTCGCCCTGACGACCGCGACCACCAGCGACCAAGAGCACGCGCTGCGTGTCTTCACGACCCCGACGACCCCCGCGCCCGAAGTGCACATGCTGTCGAACGGCCGTTACCACGTCGTCGTGACGAACGCCGGCAGCGGTTACAGCCGCTGGCGCGATCTCGCCGTCACCCGCTGGCGCGAGGACCCGACGCGCGACGCCTGGGGCTCGTTCGGCTATCTGCGCGACCTCGACTCGAACGCCTTCTGGTCGCTCGGTCATCAGCCGACGTTGCGCGCCGCGACGCGCTACGAAGCCATCTTTTCGCAAGGTCGCGCCGAGTTCCGCCGCGTCGACGCCGAGATCGAAACGCACGTCGAGATCAGCGTCTCGCCCGAGGACGACGTCGAGCTACGGCGCGTCACGCTCACGAACCGCGGCAAGACACCCCGCACGATCGAGCTCACGAGCTACGCCGAGGTCGTCCTCGCGCGCGCCGCCGCCGACGACGCGCATCCGGCGTTCAGCAACCTCTTCGTGCAGACCGAGCTCGTCCGCGATCAGCGCGCCATCGTCGTCACGCGCCGCCCTCGCTCGGGCGAGGAACGCCCGCCCTGGATGTTCCATCATATGACCGTCCTTGGCACGACGGCCGGCGAGACCTCATACGAAACGGCGCGGTGCGACTTCCTCGGCCGCGGACGTTCCCCCATCGCGCCGGTCGCGCTCGAGCGCCCCACGCTCGGCGACAGCGAAGGCGCCGTCCTCGATCCGATCGTCGCCATCCGCCAAGCGGTCATCCTCGAGCCCCACGCCACCGCGCACCTCCATCTCGTCACCGGCATCGCCGAAACGCGCGCCGACGCGATGGCCCTCATCGAGAAGTACCGCGATCGCCACGCCGCCGACCGCGTCTTCGAGCTCTCGTGGACCCACAGCCAGGTCGTGCAGCGCCGGCTCGACGCGAGCAACCTCGACATCCAGCGCTACGAGCGCCTCGCCAGCAACGTCCTCTATTCGAACCCGACCCTGCGCGCACCCCGCGGCCTCATCGCCCAGAATCGCACCGGCCAATCGGGCCTCTGGGCCTACGGGATCTCGGGCGACCTGCCGCTGGTCTTGCTGCGCATCGCCGAGCTCGGCGGGCTCGAGCTCGTCCGTCAGCTCGTCAAGGCCCACGCCTTCTGGCGCCTCAAGGGCCTCTCCGTCGATCTCGTGATCTGGATCGAGGACCCCTCGGGCTATCGCCAGGTCCTCATGGACGAGATCATGGTGGTCGTCGCCTCGATCGCCGAGCCGAGCCTTCTCGATACACCCGGCGGGATCTTCATTCGCCGCAGCGAGCAGATCTCCGAGCCCGACAAAGTCCTGGTCCAGACCATCGCGCGCGTCATTCTGACCGACACCGCGGGCACTCTCGCCGAGCAGCTCGAGCGCCGCCCGCGCGCTGCCGATGACGAGCGCGGCGCCAGTCGCTGGCCCCTCGTCGCACGCCCGCTTCAGCGCCCCTCCCGCTCGCGCACTCCCGTCGCACCCGCCGTTCGCGACGACCTCCGCGCCTTCAACGGCCTCGGCGGCTTCACCCAAGACGGCAAGGAATACGTCATCACGACCACGCGCCACCACCGCACCGGCGCCCCCTGGGTCAACGTCCTCGCGAACCCCTGGTTCGGCACGATCGTCAGCGAGAGCGGCAGCGCCTACACCTGGTGCGAAAACGCACACAGCTACCGTCTGACCCCGTGGAGCAACGACGCCGTCACCGATCCGAGCGGCGAGATTCTCTACCTCCGCGACGAGGAAGACGGCCATTTCTGGACGCCGACTCCGCTCCCGGCCGGGGCCCCGACGACCCACGTCACGCGCCACGGCTTTGGCTACAGCGTCTTCGAATCAGGCTTCGACCAGGGTGACCGCGACATCGCCACCAAGCTCACGACCTACGTCGCGACCGACGCCCCCGTGAAATTTCTCGTGCTCAAGATCCGCAATCACTCGGGCCGCCACCGGCGCCTCTCGCTCACCGCCTTCTTCGAGCTGGTGCTCGGCGATCTGCGCGCCAGCACGATGCCCCACGTCGTCACCGAGCTCGACCCCAAGACCCACGCTCTCTTCGCGCGCAACGCCTACAATGGCGACTTCGCCGCGCGCGTCGCCTTCCTCGACGCGAGCGAGCTCGAGCGCTCCGTCGCCGGCGACCGCCGCGAGATCCTCGGACGTAACGGCGACCCGGCACGTCCCGCGTGCATGCGCCGCCCGAAGCTCTCCGGTCGCGTCGGCGCCGCGCTCGATCCTTGCCTCGCCATGCAAGTGACATTCGATCTGGTCGACGGCCAAGAACGCGAAATCGCCTTCACGTTCGGCTCCGGTCGCGACCTCGCCGACGCCCGCATCCTGGCGCTCCGTTTCCGCGGCATCGGCCCCGCACACGCCGCGCTCGAAGGCGTCTGTGCCCACTGGAATCGGACCTTGGGCGCCGTCCACGTCGAGACCCCGGATCCCGCCCTCGACGTCATGGCCAACGGCTGGCTCGTCTATCAGACGATCGCCGCGCGCCTCTGGGCCCGCAGCGGCTTCTACCAATCCGGCGGCGC
>SXIE01000027.1 GCA_005772945.1 Pseudomonadota bacterium | reverse complement strand
GCGCCGATCATCGGGAAGCGCTCGCCGAGCGCGACGAAAATGGGCGCGCGCACGCCGGTGAGCGACGTCGGCAACTCGAGGTGGCCGGGGACGGCGACGCGCCCGCGGCGATCCGCGGCGTTGTACCAGTGCACGCGGAAGAGGTTGAGCGGGTGCGGCTGGTCGGGGTCGATGCCCGCGAGGCGGTCGGTGATCGCGGCCGGGATGGTCGTTGGATCCGCGAGCTCGGCGAAGGTCGGGAGTACGATGCCCTGGTCGCGGAAGCGCTTCGCGGTGCGGCGGCGCGTGTTGGTGTCTTGGATGGCGAGCGGCAAATCGAACGAGGTCATGGGGGTTTCTCCCTAGCCGAGCTGATGCATCACACTCGCGAAGGCCGCGCAGCGGCTGCCCTCGTGAGCGACATTTTTTTCGCGAGGCGGCGCGCGGCGACGCGCGCTTCCTCTTGGAGCGTGACGAGGTCGGCGCCGACGAGGTGGCCGTTGCGAACGACGACGCGGCCGCCGACGAGGACGTGAACTGCGCTTTCCGGGCCCATCGCGACGAGATCGGCGGCGACCGGTTTGGTGGCGGTGGCGAATGCGGAGGAGGCCATGCGCAGAGGCCCGAACTGCTGGCCGAAGTGGAGGGCGGCGACGCGCCAACCCTGACGCAAACGCGCGGCGGCCAAGGTCGCGGGCTCGCCGAAGCGGGCGCCTTCTTCGCGGGCCGCAGCCAGCTCGGCTTCCATGTGGGCGGGGTAGCCGTCGGTGCCGAGGGCGACGCGGCGCGAGGCGATGAGGGCGCTCGGGTAGCCGACGCCATTGCCGCGATTCGAGCGCGGGTTCTGGACGAAGAAGGCCTGGTGAGCCTTGCTTTTGGCGCTCGCGGCGAGCTCGGCGAGCTCCGACGGGGCGACGTGGATCCCGTGCGCGAGGATGGTCCCCGGTCTGACGGCGCCGAGGGAAAGCAGGCGCGCGAGGGACCCCGCGTAGCCGCGTTGGCGCGCGTCGGCGACGTCGGTCGCATCCTCGGCGACGTGGACGTGAAGCGGGATCCGGAGCGTGCGCGCGAGTGCGGCGGCGCGCGTGATGGTCGGATCCGAGACGGTGAAGCCGGCGTGCAAACCGACCATCGCGCGCAGCGTCGGATGCTCCGCGCCGATCGAGCGTGAAAAGCGTTCACATTCGGCGAGGCCGGCGGCGGCCTCGTCGGGGCCGCCATTGCGCTCGGTCGCGCCGTAGCAGAGGACCGCGCGGATCCCAAGCGCCTCGGCCTCGGCGGCGAGAACGTCGAGGGAGCCGGCGATGGCGCTCGGCGACTCGTGGTGGTCGATGAGCGTCGTCGTGCCCGCGAGGAGCGCCTCGGCGATGGCCACGCGCGCCGCAGCGCGCAGGGCGTTCGGGTCGAGCGCGCGATCGAGGCGCCACCAGAGCTGCTCGAGGATCGCGACGAACGTGGTCGGCCAGGGGTGCGGCATCGGCACGCCAAACGGGACGAGCCCACTATAGAGGTGGGTATGGGCGTTGACCCATCCGGGGCGCAGGATCGCGTCGGGGCAGGGGAGGTGCTCGACCTTGCGGCGGCCCTTCATGAGCGCGGGCGGGGGCGCGCCAAGGCCGTGCCACGCGACGACGCCGCCCTCGACGAAGGCCGAGTGCCCGCGGCGATCGGGCCCGAGCAGGATCCGGTGCGCGTCGGTCAACGCGCGCCTTCTTCGGCTGGTGCGGGCGAAGCCGGCGCGGTCGAGGCCTTGTGGCTGCCGCTGCCGCGCGGACGGTGCCCGACCTTGAGCGCGCGCGCAGCGGGCGAGTCGCGCATCGGCAATTCGGTACGGAGAATGCCATCGAACGAACGCAGCGCCCCAGCGACCGCGGCGGCGGTCGGGACGAGGCCGAGCTCGCCGACGCCCTTGGCGCCGAAGGGCCCCTCGGGCTCGTGCTCCTCGATCAGGATGACGTCGATCGGGGGCACGTCGCTGCCGCGGAGCGGGCCCAGGTCACGCAGCTTGGCGGTGAGTGGGTGGCCGTTCTCGACCTCGAGCGACTCGCTCAGCGCGTAGCCGAGCCCCATCACGACGGCGCCCTGGATCTGGCCGGCGCAGTTCATCGGGTTGAGCGCGCGCCCGACGTCGTGCGCGGCGACGACCCGATCGAGGTGCCCCTCGGAATCGAGCATGACGAGCTGCGTCGCGTAGCCGAAGCTCGTGTGGGTCTTGACGCGTCCGTCGGGCCCGGGTTTGCCGGGGGCAGTGGTATCCTCGATGCGAATCTCGCCGCCATATTCGCGACCGACCAGATCGGCGATGCGGTGGCCGGCCGTCAGATCGGCCGCGAGCTTCTCGGCCGCATCGCGGACCGCGTGCCCAGCGAGCAAGGTCCCGCGCGAGCCGGTCGTCTGGCCCGAGCCGAGCGCGAAGGTCGTATCGACACGCGGCGCGAAGACGTGCGCGGGGAGTTTTGTCACTTCCGAGGCACATTGCGCGAGAATTGTGAGGAGCCCCTGACCCATCTCCGTGAAGCAACAGTAGAGGGCGATCCGCTCGGGCGTTTCGACCACGAGCCGCACACGCCCGAACTCGACGGCGCCATTGCCGAGGCCGCTGTTCTTGAGGCCGCAGGCGATCCCGACGGCCCGGCCGGTGGCGCGCGCCTGGTCCCAGAAGGGCTTGACGGCCTCGAGCGTCTTGACGAGCCCGACGGACTTATCGAGCACCTGGCCGGTCGAGTAGAGGTCGCCGACACGGAGCGCATTCAGGTAGCGCATCTCGTAGTGATCGAGGCCGACCTTCTCGGCGAGGAGGTCGACGCAGGCCTCAATCGCGAATGCCGTTTGGCACACGCCAAAGCCGCGCATGGCGCCGCACGGCGGGTTGTTCGTGTAGGCGGCGACGCTCTGGATGTCGACGACCGGCACGCGATACGGGCCGCAGGCGTGGCCGGCGGCGCGCTCGAGGACCTTGCCGCCGACCGACGCGTAGGCGCCCGAGTCGCCGACGATGCGCGCGTGCACGAACGTGAGGTGCCCTTCGGCGTCGCAACCGACTTCGTAGTCGAGTGTCAACGGGTGGCGCTTGGGATGGACGCGCACGGATTCCTCGCGGTTGAGCGAGAGCCGCACCGGACGCCCGGTCGTCCAGGCCAGGAGCGCCGCCTGCGCCTGCACCGAGAGGTCCTCCTTGCCGCCGAAGGCGCCGCCAGTCGGGACGAGTTCGACGTGGATCCGATCGATCGGCACGCCGAGGACGGATGCGATCGCGCGCTGATCGTCGAAGATTCCCTGGCCCTGACTGTAGACGTGCAGTCGGCGCTCGGCGCCCTCGCCCGAGGGCACCGCGAGGCAGCTCTCGAGTTCCAGAAACGCGTGCTCGATGCGCTGGGTCTTCCAGCGCCCGGCCACGACGTGCGCGCTCTCGGCACGTGCGCGCTCGGCATCGCCGCGCACGAGGACCGTCCGCGCCAGCTCGTTCGCGTGCCGCGGGTTGACCTGCCGCGCACCGGGCGCGAGCGACGTCGGGGTATCGAGCGTCGGCGCGAGCACCTCAAACTCGACGTCGATCAGCTTCGCCGCGGCACGCGCCACGTGCTCGCTCTCGGCCGCGACCGCCGCGAGCACATCGCCGACGTAGCGAACCTCCTCGCCCTCGGCCACGAACGTCGGCCAGTCGGGATAGATGAGTCCCGTCCAGCGCTCGCCCGGCACATCGCGCGCCGTCACGACCGCGACGACGCCCGGCAGCGCCAGCGCCCGCGTCGCGTCGATCCGAACCACCTTCGCGCGTGCATGCGGCGAGAGGACGAGCGCCCCGCACAGCATCCCCGGCGCCACGATGTCCGCCACGTACTGCCGCTCGCCGATCGTCGACGCGCGCGCCGTGACGTGCGCCACTGGCTTACCAACGTGCCCGTCGGCGCACGGCTCGGGCAGCGCCGCGTCGCCGCGCGTGACGGCCGCGTAGAGCGCGATCGCGTCGAAGATCTTCTGATACCCCGTGCAGCGACACAGGTTCTGATCGAAGTGGCTCGTGATCTCGTCGCGCGTCGGATGTGGGTACTTCGCGACGAACGCGGTCGTGTGCAACGCGATCGCCGGCAGGCAATACCCGCACTGCACCCCGCCCGCCTTCGCGAAGCAACGCGCGAGGCGCTCCTTCTCGAGCGCGCTCGTGCCCTCCAACGTCCGCACCTTGTGCCCCGCGATCTTGCTCGTCGGGCGCGAGCACGTCGTCTTCGCGTCCCCATCGATCAGCGCGAGACACGCCCCGCATTGCCCCTGCGGCGAGCAGCCGTCCTTCAACGACTTCACGCCGAGCCGCTCGCGCAGCGTCTCGAGCAGGTTCTCGTTCTCGCGCGGGCTCACGGTGACCATCTCACCGTTGAGCTCGAACGTGACGCTGGGCGCTTCGGGGGCCATGCTCTCTCCTACTCGGCCCTACTCGGCCATTGTCAGCGCGCGGTACGCCGCCGGGAAGCGCGCGATGAGCGCGATCGCGTGCTGCAGCTCGCGCAGGTCGACGCACTCGCCGATCTTGTGCGTGTTCTGCTCCTGCCCCGCGCCAAAGCCGAACATCGCCGGATGCTCGACCGCGCCCGACGTCACCCAGCGCTTCTCGCTCGGCACTCGGATGGCCGTCTGCCCCGCCGGCACCGGGAACCCGACCCCGTCGGTCGAGAAGATCCAACGGTCCACGCGCGGCTCCGGCTTGAGCGTGCCGCCCGGTGCCGCCTCGGCCGGTACCGCCGGCGATACCACGCGCCGATACGTCTCGACCGCGGCCCGGATCGCCGGATGCTCCTCGGGCGTCAGCCACCCCGGATAGACCTGCGGGTTGCTCGAGCGATACCCAGTCCAGGTCGGCTCGGCGTAGTCGGGGATGCCCACCTCGACCGTCAGCCCGGCCGCGCGCGCGGCCTTCACCGATTCGAGGCGCTCGATGTCCGCGACCGCCTGCGGAGCGGTCTCGCCGATGGTCAGGCGCCGATCGAAGCGGACGACGAAGCGCTCGGGAACGGCGCAATCACTCGGGGTCTGCAGCTCCGACCACGACGCCGTGCGCGTCCCGTGTCCGAGAAACGGATCGTCGAGAAAGCCCACCCGCGCGTCGTACGCCCGCGCCGCCTCGGCCACGATCGCGCCCCCGAACTCGAGCGGGTTGAGGCCCATCCATGGCATCGATCCGTGGCACGAGCGCCCAGTGATGCTGAGCTCGATCTGCATGCGCCCGCGCTGTCCGCGGTAGATCCCGAGCGCGCCCTTTTTCGCGTCGCCCGTCCCCTCGGTGAGAATGACGACATCCGGCACGACCTCGGGCGCCGCGCCCGGAAGCACGCGCTCGACCAAATAGCGCGGCCCACAGCCATCGTTGTCTTCTTCTGCAACGGTTGCGTAGCTGCGTACGATCACGCCGCGCAAGGCGCCGATCGGCGCCAGCTCGAGCAGGATCCGCGTCGCGATCACCTGCGACACGACGCCCGCCAGTTGGTCCGCCGAGCCGCGTCCGAACAGCAAATGCTGCCATTCGGCATCGGGCGGAAGCCAGCCGAGCTCGCGGCGCAGGAAGCCGCGCCCGGCGTCATCGAGGCGCGCCGGATCGAGGATCCCGAGGTACGGATCGAGCCCGCCGCCGGTCTTCGCGATCCAATCCGATCGCAGCGCGCGCACCGTGTCTGAGTGGCCATCGAGGTAGATGACCTTCTTGTCGGCGGGCGCGATCCCGTCGTCCGGATCGGACACCGTCCACACGAGATTGCCAAACGCGTCGATGGCGACGTCGTCCGGATGGCGCACCGCGCGGTGCTCGATGATGGCCTTTTTCAAGCCTTCGAGGCGCGGGCCCTCGTGGTTCGAGAGGCCGCACTTAGGGTCGCCGCCGTCGTCGGCCTTCTTGTCGAGCCAGTCGGCCGGGACACGCACGGCCTCGCGCAGAATGGCGGCCGCCAACGGGAGATCGCGCGCGGCAAGCTCCATGACGCAGCGATCGAGCTCGAGTGCGTCGCGACTCATGAGCGACCTCCCGCGAGCGCCTGGATCCGCCCCGCGAGCCCATCCACCTTGGCCACCGCGAGCATCGCCATGATGACGTAGAGCTTCTTCTGCGCCTCGCATGCGACGTCGATCGTCGCGCCCGCCATCACGTCGGCGGACACCTCGGCGCCGATATCGGCGGGCAGGCAGTGCAAGTAGAGCGCCTTCCGATCGTGCGTGAGATCCATGCGACGCCGGTCGCAGATCCAGTCCTTGTGCGTCGCGTTCATCGCGAGCGCCTTCTGCTCGATCTCGCCGAGCGCCTTCTTGTCCGCGGCCGCCGAGACTCGCGCCTGCATCAGCTCCATCGGGCCCCAGCTCTTGGGATAGACCGCGTGCGCGCCCGCGAACGCCTCGTCCATCGAGCGCGTCACGCGGAACTGCCCGCCCGAGCGCTGGCTATTCGCGTGCGCCGCCTCGAGCGACTCGGGCAGAAGGTCATAGCCCTCGGGATGCGCGAGGACCACGTCGGCCCCCCAGCGCGTCAGCAGCATGATGAGCCCCTGCGGCACCGAGAGCGGCTTGGCGTAGCTCGGCGAGTAGGCCCAAGAGACCGCGATGCGCTTGCCGCGCACGTCGCCGAAACGCTGCCTGAGCCACTGCAGGTCGGCCAGCGTCTGGGTCGGGTGATCGAGATCGCATTGCAGGTTCACGACCGGCACGCTGCGCCGTTGCTCGGTCGCGCCGAGGTACTGATCGATGCCCTCCTTCATCTCGCGCATGAGCTTGCGGCCCTGCCCGAGGATGAGGTCGTGGCGGACGCCCATCGCGTGCGAGTTCATGCCGAGCATCGTCCCGGTCTCGCCGGCCGTCTCGCCGTGCGCGATCTGGGTCGACGAACCATCGACGATGACGGGCTGCATGCCGAGACGCGTCGCGGCCCCGGCCCAGGCGGACTTGGTGCGCGTCGAGTTGTCGAAAAAGAGCGCCCAGGCGAGCTCGTTCGGGATGAGCGGCGTCCGGATCCCGCTGCGATCGAGGGTCTCGAACGCGCGCGCGACCGCCAGCAGCTGGTTCACCTGCGCATCGTTCCAGTCCTGGGTGCAGAGGATGCTCTGGCCGAGAAGGCCTTGCAGGACGTCGTGGTCGAAGGTCGGAAGGGGTTCTTGCAAAGAGGGGCTCACGGCATTTCCTCGCGATGACTTGGGAGAAAAGAAAGCGATGTCTCAGTTCGTGACGAGGGTCCCGGCGTGGCCCTCGAGGGCGAGCGCCAGGGCCTCGGGATGGCAGATGAGAACGGAGTCGCCGCCGCGCTCGAGGAAGCCGAGGGCCGCCTCGATCTTCGGGCCCATGCTGCCGGCCGGGAACTCCCCGGCGGCGTGCAAGAGGGCGAGCTCGCGATGCGTGATGTGATCGATGGCGACCGGATTCGGACCCCGGAAGCCGCGCATGACGCGCTCGACCCCGGTCGTGATGACGAGGCGGCGCGCGCCGAGGTTGGTCGCCAAGAGCGCGCTCGTCAGGTCCTTGTCGATGACGGCCTCGACCCCGCGCAGCTTGCCTTCGCCATCGCGCATGACGGGCACGCCGCCGCCGCCGCACGCGATGACGGTCGCGCCGTCGCCGACCAAGAGCTTCACGACGTCGAGCTCGACGATGCGCTGCGGACGCGGCGAGGGGACGACCCGGCGCCAGCCACGCCCCGCGTCCTCGCGCACGATCCAGCCGCGTTCCGACGCGCGCGTGGCGGCCTCGGTCGCACTATAGAAGAGGCCGACCGGCTTGGTCGGTCTCTGAAACGCGGGGTCGGCCGGGTCGACCTCGACCTCGGTGACGACCGTCGCGACGGGGATGTCGACGCCGCGTTGGGCGAGCTCTTCGCGGAGGAGCCGCTGCAGCATGTAACCGATGGCGCCCTGGGAACTGGCGACCAGCGAGTCGAGCGGGACCTCGTGGATCTCGCCGCGCGCCAGCTCCGAGCGCAGCAGCATCCAGCCGACTTGAGGGCCGTTGCCGTGCGTGATGACGAAGCGATGACCCTGGGTCATGAGCTCAGCGATCGGCCCGACCGCGCGGCGCGTGACGGCGAATTGGTTCGCGACCGTCGGCGGGAGCGCCGGGTCGAGGAGCGAGTTGCCGCCCATGGCGAGGACGGTGAGGGATCCGGTCACGGTCATGACACCCAGCGTCCTTGGGGACTCGAGAGGGCACCCTCGGCGAGGGCGCGGAGATCGGCGGCAGGGCCCGAGGCGGAGTCGTCGCTCGGCGCGACCACATGGTGCTCGGCGCCGTCGAGCCGCCCCCAGGCCTCGAAGCCGGTCGCGGTGCGGCGCACGAAGACCCCTTCGCGTGGTGCGGCCGCGAGGTAGCCTTCGTATGAGCCGTGAAAGCGCGGCTTCGCGAGATTGGGTCCGCCGTGCTCGGGGCAAAACACATCGCAGTTGCCGCAATCGTTGCATGCATCTGCAAAGATGCCGATTTGGTGTGTCGCGTCTCGCGCAGGCCGCGAAGCGGCTGCCCTCGCGTCGCTCGCAGCGTCGCGGCGGACGTCGAGCGCGAAGATCGCGACGTTCGGGCAGACCGGGATGCACTTGTCGCAGTTCGTGCAATCGAAGCGCGCGAGTGTGCGCGCGAGCTTGCGGGGCGGGCGCGCGTTCGTCGGCTCGGCGTAGCGCGGATCGGCAAGGGCGACGGCCGCGTGGTGCCGGGCGTTTGTGACGACGTCGCCTGCTCCGTCCGCGGCATAGGCGCGCTGGATGAAGCTCGGCACATCGTGCGCGCCGACCGCCTCCATGCGCGCCGCGAGCTCGCTCAAGTAGCCATGCGTTCGGGCGTAGCCGCCGGGCTGCAAGAGATCGCTGCACACGGTGACCGGCACCAGCCCGCACGCGACCGCGTCCGCGAAATTCTTGCGGTCGATACCGGCCGAAAACGAGATCGGCAGCGCGGCCCCGAAGGCCTCGCGGAAGCGCGCCACCAGCTCGCATGCGAGCACATGCAGCGGCGGTCCCGAGAGGTACATCTCGCGCTCGCTCGGCGGGAAGAACGCCCGGTGGTTCTCGACGACCAGCGTGTTCGTGAGCTTGATGCCGAAGCTGCGGCCGACGTCCCGGGCGCATGCGGCGAGGCGCGTCACGATCCCGTGGATCTCGTCCCAGCTCGGGTCGTGCGCGAAGGCGCGCGGCGGCACGCGGACGTCGTGATAGCCGAGGACGTCGTGCAGGACCGTCGCCACGCGCGCCTGCCCGAGCAGCGTCGGGTTCAGCTTCACCGTCACGTCGAGTCCGCGCTCGACGAGGAGGTAGCGCGCGATGGCCTCGATCTCCGACGGCGGGCATCCATGGAACGTCGAGAGCGTCACCGATCCCGAGATCCGCGTCGGAAATGCGACATCAAGCAAGTTGGCGTAGGTAATCGGCAATTCGGACCGCAACGCCGCGATGATCGAACCGGCATCCGCCATCGCGTCGAGAAAAGCCGTCACGGTGGGCGATCGGATCCCGGCCAGATCGTAGCCGACGCTCAGATCGAAGAGCGTCGCGTCGGACCCAGGCTCGAACGCCATCAGCCCGCCGTGGCGCAGCATCGCCACCAGCATCGCGGCCTTGACGTACTCGGTCGCCGACTCCGCGAGCCGCAACTCCTGCGACCACTCGACGTTGTAGCCGACCGTCGCCATGTCGATACACGGCCGCGGGATGACCAGGTCGTCGCGCACCTGCACGGTCTTCAACTCGAAGATGCGCGACCCGCCGAGCCACGCCGCGACGATGTTCTGCGCCAGCTGCGTGTGCGGCCCCGCGGCCGGTCCGAGCGGGTTCGACGCGCGCTCGCCATGGTGCGCGACGCTGAGATCGAGTCTCGCCGCGCCGGCGCCCGGACCGCGCCCGACCCCCCGATAAACGCGGCGCACCGGCACCTCGAACACCGCCCCGTCCGCGTTGGCGCGCCCGAGCTCGCGGACGAGCCGACCGACGAGCGCGGCGAACGGAATAGGGCGAAGCGACAACCGACCCTCCGATGGTCTCGCGCGCGCCCCGGCGACCGCCACGCGCACGCGGAGGCCGCCCCGGTGCAAGGCCGGCACCAAACGGAGGGCGCAGCAGAACGCGGCCGTCGAGGCTCCGCACGCCCCGCCGCTGGGCGTCCTCGAACGGCCGGCGGGCGTCTCGGCCCACCCCGAGGCGACCTACGGCGGCAGCACGAGCTGGCGGTCGCGTTCGTCGGAGCACTCCCACGACACCCGCTTGAACACCTGCGACGTGGCGCACGGTTGCCGTTCCAGCTTCAGGCAGTCGGCCGCCTTGCCCCGCATCGTCGGATCCTCGGAGCAACGGACCATTTCGTCCGTCGCGCGAATGACGCACGCGAACTCGTCCGCGGGGCGCTCCAGGCGCTCCCAGACACAGTCGAACCGCCGCTGGCTGGCGCGCACCATGTCATCGGTTGGCGCGCTGCCCCAGGCGACCGGGTACCAGCGGATGAACGCGCGGTGGAAGCGCTCCCAGGTGTCCGCGCGCTCACCGCCACAGCACGCCGACGCGACGAGAATGCCGACGACGAACGTGCCCACCCCGCGACCCATCGGATATCCCCATCCTTGACGATGCCCGGCCACCGTGGCCCCGCCGCGCGCCCAGGTCAAGCTCCACGAGGTCGCGCGACGAGGTCGCAGCGCGTGCGGAGATCCCCCTCGGCGAGCGCGACCTCCACGCCGCGCACGAGCCTGCGGCAGTCGTAACCCACGCCGACGAGATCGCGAATCAGGGCGTCGGCGCGAAGCCCTCGGCGCAGGAGACGCGCGGGGCTGTGCTCGACGACCAGGCTCGGACGCGCCGACTCGAGCAGCGCACCGAGTCCGCGCACGACCTCGGGTTCGAAGCCCTCGACGTCGATCTTGATGACATCCGGGGACCGCGCCAAGCCCTTCGCTACGAGCGTGTCGCCGCGCGCGCTCGCGGCGGCCATGGGGACCGTGTGGGTCGTCGCCGAGCGGAGAAGCGAGCCCAGACCGGCGTTCTCCGCGACGGCGCTCGGATAGAACGCGGTCTCGCCGTCGGTGTCCGAGAGTGCCAGCACGTGGAGGCGCACGCGTTGCGAATGTGCCGCGACATTGACAGAAACATGGTTGGCATATCGCCTGGCAATCTCGGGCGACGGCTCGAACGCCTCCACCGCCAGCTGCGGGAAGCGCGCGAGCAGCGGCACGCTCAGCGCGCCGACATTTGCCCCGACGTCCCAGAGCACGGGCGCCGCGCGCGCCCGGATCTCTGCCGCGAGCCAGCCCACGACATCGGGTTCGTAGGCGCCTTGATAGAAGAGCGCGTGCTGGATGTGGTCGCGGGTCTCGAGCACGAAGCGCAGGCCGTCGATCGTCGCCGCGATGGGTCCGAGCTGCGGTCCCACACGACGGATCGCCGCGTCCAGAGCGCGACCGAGAGGCGTCTTGCCCGCAAACGGCGGTGTTCGGCGCGAGGCCAGCGCGAGGGCGTGCATGAGGGGCTTGCGGAAGTCGTACGCCACGGCCGTTGGTTACCATGTCCGGGGTGCGTCGCGCCTGCGGCGCGCTCGGGGCATCGGTCAGAACGGGACGATCGTCCCGGGCTCGCAAATGTGGCCGGTCGACAGATCGACCCCGCCCGTCCACTGCGGAAGCCACGGGATATTGTAGCGCGGCGTGCCGCGGATATTCTGGATGACGAGTCCCAGCCCCGGGCCGCAGTAGGCCGTCACATCGGCGAATTGCACGGTCATCGGGCACTCGGGGCCGCGTTCGCTCGGGTTCTCGCAGCTGCCGCAACTGACGCAGAAGTTCATGCCGCCCATGCCTGCGATGTAGTCGGGCTCGCCGGTGTCGGCGCACGTCTCCTCGCCCTGGGCGAGGCAGTTCTTGTCGAAGGTCAGGGCCGTCGCCTGGAAGGTCAGGGCGCCGCCGGTGACCGCCTCGAGCACCGAGCGCACGGTCTCCTCGGTGATGATGGCGGCCGCGTCGATGAGGCGGTTTTCGATCTGGTCGGCCAGGCCTTCTTCATCGCATTGCGACGCGAGCGCCTCGTCGACCATTTGCGAGGTGTCTTCGAGAATCTGGTCGGCCGCGTCGAGCATGTTGGCGACGCTCGCGGCTTCTTCCTCGAGGTCCTCGAGGCCGATGTGCGGACCGGACGCGAGCCAACCCCCGATCGCGCGGATCTTGCCGACGACCTTGAAGGCCATGCCCTTAATGAGGTCCGACAAGCTCGAGAGCCCGATGCCCTGCGCCATGATGATGCCGCAGTTGCAGCACCTCGTAAGACTCCGGCACCGCGAGCCCCGGCGCGAGCGGCGGCGCATTCGCCGGCTCGACCAGGAAATCGTCCTGCTGATCCACCTCCGACAACACCCCGCGCGCCTCGCTGTGCACGCGATGCAAGAGCCAGCGCGTCGTCGCCCCGCCGATGAGCGACGTGTCCGCCCCGCCCAGCGACGCCTCATGCGAAAAGGCCACATCGAGACTCGTGAACACCCCCTCGAGTGTCGTCTTCATCACCCACGCACCCGTGTCGCACGCGCCCGCCGCGATGGCCCCGAAGTCCAGCATCAGCGACCCCGGGCCCGGGATCCCGTCGACCTCGCCCCCGACGATCTCGAAGTCGATGAGCAACCCCGCCTGATTCTCCACGATGCGCGGCTGCGCCGACGCGATGCGCACCGCGCGCGCCTCGCCGTGTCCTACGTTGGCCACGCGCACCGCCAGATCGAACGGCACCGGCGGCTCGACCGGCACCGTGAACGGATCGTCCGACTCGACCCAGCGCGGCAGCGCGTACGTCAGCTCGAGCAGCGGCTGCGGCATGACCGTGAAGTCCGCCCACGTCGACACCAGATCCGCCTCGGCCACGCCCGCCCGGTAATGCAGCGTCGCGCGCGCCCGATAGCCGAGCCCCGCCGGGTCCACGCCGCCCGCGCCCGGCGTCGGTACGAACAGCCACTCCGCCGTCGCCGACGTCCCCGCCGCGACGCGCCCGCTCCCGTCGATCGACGTCACGCCCGTCAGCGCCGGCTCGCCGACGAACACGATCGTGCTCGCGTCGTCGCCCGCCGCCGTCTCGATCTCCAACGTCACCGCGATGTCCTCGAGCGGCACGTCGGGCAGGTTGTTCGTGATGACGAGCTTGGCCGCGAACGCATCGCGCTCGAGCGTCAGCGTCTGCGGGATCTCGAGCCGCACCTTGGCACACAGCGCGCTCTGCGCCCGCGCGCCGTCGCCCCCGCCCCAGTTCGCAAGAAGAAGGGCCGCCGCGACAATTGCGCACACATGCATAGGTTTCTCGCAGGTGGTTCTGACAGCGCCGATCGAGTTCACCGAGCGCGGTATCCGGCGTCCTTGAACCAACTGACGATGTGGCCTCTGGGCAACTCGTTCATGGCACGCAAGACCTTCCGGTCGACGGCGTCACGAGAGCGGGCTTTGGCTCTTCGAAGTCGCTCTTTGAGCCAGCCCCAGAAGGTCTCGATCGGGTTGAACTCGGGCGAGTAGGACGGCAGGAGGAGCAGGTGTGCTCCCGCGCATTCGATGAGTT
>SXIE01000238.1 GCA_005772945.1 Pseudomonadota bacterium | reverse complement strand
GGTGGCCGTGCATCTGCACAAGCGCCAGCGCGGCTAAGCCACTGGCGTAGTCGGTGCCGCGGAGGGCGCTGCGCACGCCGCCGCCGCCAGGGCTTGGCGTGCCGGCCGAGGTCGACGGCGTGGACTGCGTGGACTGCGTGGACGGGCCCTGGGACGGGGCTGTCTCGTGCGATTGCGACATGCGAACTCCGGATTCCCGACGGGGCCGACCTCGAGCCGCCGAGCGTACCACGGATGTGTCCGCGCGCTCTACTTCGCGGGGCGCTCGAGGTTCTGGAGGCGCGTGACCAGCTTGGCCGCGAGCTGATCACGCACGCCGCGCGCGAACGCGGCCTCGAGCGCGGAGCTCTTGATCTGCCCGTTCTGCATATGGACTTGGAGGTTGCCGGCGGTCGTGTACTCGAAGGCGACGCCGCCGAGCGGGGTCGGCTCGGGCTCGAGCTGGAAGAGCAGCGCCTCGCCGCGGAAGGTGCCCGGGTTGTAGCTCTTCTGGTCGTCCGAGACGGTCGGGAGTTTCTCTTCGAGCGTGCGCACGACGATGACGTATTCGACGTTGGCGAGCCAGCGGAAGGCGGCCTCGACGGCGCGTGTCACGCCGTCCTCCTCGGCGCCGTCGGGGAAGCGCTCGTTCGGCGGATAGCGGCCGATCGTGACGAGGCTCGTCGGCAGCACGAACCAGTTGCCCATGCCGAAGGTCACGACCGGGCGCGGATCGAGGTAGCGGTCGGGGCGCACGAACTGGGCGAGATCGGTGACCCATGTGTTGCACGGCGCCTCGCGGAAGGGGGGCACGACCAGGTCGCAGATCGACATCGGCCCGGGATCCGTCATCGTATCGGCGGCAATCGGCGTGGTCTGGCGGACCAGCGCGCGGACCTTCTCGAGCGCGGCGAGCTTCTCGGCGACCTCGGTCTTACGCTCGGCGAGGTACTCCTCGAGCGAGCGCCCGCAGCCGGTCACCGTGAGCGCGACGAGTGCCAACGGCGCCAGAAGAAGAGACATCCGAAACGGTGCGCGGCCGATGCGGTCGACGGCGGGGTCGACGGCGATCACGAGACCTCGCGCCGCTCGGCGTCGCTGTCGGCGAGCTTCCCGAGGAGGCGCCCGCCCGTGGTCGTGATCTCGTCCAACATGTGGCGCGCGCGTGGCTCGGCGCGCTCGAGGTGCGCCGCGAGCGCCTCGCGTCGATCGGTGCGCTCGGGGTGCCGCTTCACCTGATGCCAGAGCGCGTCCGCGACCGCATGATCCGCCAGGATCCGCGTCAGGCGCTCGGCATGCAGCAGCGCCCACGCGAAGTCGCGCTTGGGGTCCCAGCCATGCCGGAGCGCGCCCGCCCAGTTCGACACCGGCTGACCGCGCAGCGCGCGCAGCTTCGACGACGCCGTCTTGACGAGCAGATGCCGCATCGCCGCCGTCCCCCAGGACTCGAGGCGCGCGACCTGCCGCTCGAGCCCATCGCGTGCGGAGACCGAGCGCCAGCGCGCTTGGGCCTCGCGCTTCACGAACTCCTGGGGCGCGCGGATGGCGTCGCTCAGGCGGTCCTTCATCGCCATCAGCGCCTGGATTTGGCTGGTGCCTTCGTAGATGGGGATGACCACCGCGTCGCGGTAGAGCTTCTCGGCGAGGTAGTCCTTGGTGTAGCCGACGCCGCCGTGGATCTGCAGGCAGCGGCGCGCCGACTCGACGGCCTTCTCGGCGGCGAGATATTTGAGGAGCGGCGTCAGCTCGCGCGCGCGTTTCTGATGGTGCGCGTGGTCGGCCGAGAGCTGGAGCGAGAGGACCTTGTCGGGCGCGATGCGCTTCCAGAGCTCGAGTTTTTGCGAGAACTCCTCGTGGACGGCGCAGCGCATCGCGAGCGCGCGCAGGCCGACTAGATCGGATTTCATCTCGTCGAGGTAGTCCGCGATCATCTCGTGGCGGTCGATGGTCTTGCCCATCGAGCGGCGCTGGGCCGCATATTCCGCGGCCATGCGGTAGGACTGCTCGGCGAGCCCGACCGCCTCGAACGCCACGCCGATGCGCGCGTTGTTCATCATCGTGAGCATGTGCTTGAAGCCCTCACCGGCCTTGCCGATGAGCTCGCCGGGCGTGTCTTCGAACGAGACGACCATCGTCGCCGAGGCATGGTGGCCGAGCTTCTCTTCCGCGCGGAGGAGCTTCGCGTGGCGCGTACGGACGCCCGATCCAGGCGGTCCGTCGCTGTAGGCCGGCACCAGGAAGAGCGCGAGGTCATCGAGGCCGCTACCCGCCGCGCCCGCTTCCTTGGCGGGTCCGAGCGAGGCGTCGCGCCCGCTGCGCGCGATGACGATGTGGTATTTGCCGTGCCCGCTCGTGATGAAGATCTTCTGGCCCGTCAGGCGCCAGACGCCGTCGGCGCCGAGCACGGCGCGCGTCTTGATCGCCGCCATGTCACTCCCACAATCCGGCTCGGTGATGTCCATCGAGCCCCAGGCCTTGCCGGTCGTGAGCTCGTCGATAGCCGTCCGCCAGCGCGTCTCGAGGATTTGTCCCGTCGCGGGATCGAAGCGTGTCGTGCCCTCGCGGATCGAGAAGAGCATGAGCGCCATCGCGATCCCGCCGTGGAAGCCGAAGTGCGTCATGATCGCCGGATCGGCGCGCGCGAACATCTCGCAGCACGCGAGGTAGACGAGGAACGGACTGTCGAGGCCGCCGAGCTCCTTGGGGAGGCAGAGCTTGTGGAGCTCCAGCTCGTTCATCTTGCGCATGATCGACGCGAGGCGCTTGGGCTCGATGACCTCGCCGTCCTTGAAGCCGACGCCGGCCGTGTCGAGCTCGCGCACGTGCGGCGCGACCTCGTTCGCGATGAAGTCGCCGACGAGCGCGAGGACCTCGCGATACATCGCGCGCGCATCGGCGGTCGTGCTCTTGTCGGGGCCGCGCTCGGTCAGCGCGACGATGTCGGCCCACGGCAGATCGTGGTCGATATAGAAGAGGAGCTCGTCGTTGTCGGTGAAGTAGTTGCCCATGGCGCAGCCTCGCTCAGAGTCGTGTCACGGGGGCCGCCCGGGCGCAAGGGGGGCGGGTCGGCTACTGCACTCGACGACGCGGCGGACGCGGCCACCGGCCACCCTCCGCGAGCGGACCTCCTATGGGACCCCAAATCGGACTCCGGGGTCCCATAAGAGGTCCGCCGTGTCTTTCGGCCGCTTGCTACTCGAGCCGCGAACCGAGCACCGTCTCCAGCGTCGGCTCGGCGAAGCTCGTACCAGCCGCGCCGAGGTAGGCCGTCTGCGGGAACGAGCGCACCTCGAGCGCGGCGCCCTGCGGGGTCAGCGGCACCTTCACCGTGTGGGTCGCGCCCGCGTCGGGTCCGTATCGATAGGTCACGATCAGGTGCGCGTTCGCGGCGAGCTCTAACGAGGGCGATCCGCAGGTCGGGTTGGCGGCGACCACGAGCTTGAGGGGAGCTCCGCCGGCCGGGGGGCTTCCGGCCATGAAGCGCGTGGCGCTGTCGCCGATCGTCAGCACGGCCAGCGGGTCCGCCAGGCTGGTGCACGGGGAGGCGACGTCACACAAGCCGACGACGACCGCCTGATTCGCGCAGCCGGTCCCGGAGGTGAGTCCGACGCCGACCGGTTGGATACCCGTGACCTCCCAGGCCCACAGCGGCACCGGAAGGTCCTCGAGCGTCGCGACAAAATCGACCGCGCCGCTCGGATCCTGCATCCACGCGTTCATCGCCTCGGCCGGCGTCTTACCTCGCACCCGCTCCATATTCACGCCGTAGTACTTCGCGCCTGACGTCATGGTGTGCGTCCACGAGAGCGCCACCCAGGCGCCGTTCTTGGTCGCGAGGCCGCTCAGCTCGCGGATGACCCCGGCCGCGAAGGTCTGACCCCACGGCGTCATATGCGGGGCCAAGCACGCGTAGCCAGCGCCGCACGGATTGGTCGCGGAGCATCCTGGGATCTGGTCGCAGGTCCCGGTGTCGGGTTCGTAGTTGTATCCGGTCGGGCAATCGTCGGAGCCATCCGCCGCACCCATGCAGAGGCCACTCGCGCAGGCGAACCCCGCCGGGCATTCCGTGCTCGACACGCACGGCCCGAACCCGGGCTGGACGCAATAGCCGGCGTCGCATACCTCGCCCGTCGGGCAGCACCCCACCCCGGGGCACGTCGCGCCCTGGTCGCACTCGCTCGCGTGGGAGGCGACCCCGGCGATGCACACCGGCGGATCGTCGCGGCCGAAGCAAACGCCGTCGTCGGGCGTGCAGTACGCAGCCTCACACGGTGCGATGGCGAGGCACTTGCCGCCCATGCAAGCGCTCGCGGCACCGCAGTCGGCGTTCGACGCGCACTCGTCGGATCGGACGCACATCCCGATTGCCCCGGCGGCGGGCAGCGCCTTGCCGTCGCGCGTGGCCATGGCGATGTAGAAGGCATCGACCGCTCCGGTCTCGCCCGCCGCCGCCACACCCAGGTGCCCGTTGTCGACACCGCCGAAGAAGTCCGCCAGGCCGTGTCCGTTCACCAGGTGGACCCCGTCGGCGCAGAGATAGCGCTGGTCGGGATGCGCCGCCTCGCAGTCGGCGTCGAACAGCGCCCGCCAGTTGTCGCCGCCAGATACGTCCGTCGCGTACGACTCGGGCCGGATGGGCGGGGCGAACGCTGCGTCCGCGTGGCCCCGCACGACGGTCGCCGGGTTGCGGGCTTTGATCATGCTCGCGATCGCGTCCATGTTGTGCCGCGCCCCGGCCGCACCGGCGGACCCACCCGCTACGAGCACGACCTCGGCCTGGGCGAGCGAGGGGAGGTTGAAGCCGTGCGCGCTCGTGTCGAAGCCGTCGAGCAGCTCGCGGAGGACCGACGTCACGACGGCGCGGCCCCGGAACCAGAGGCGCAGCTCGTTTTCGGCCGCGGTCGTGGTGCCGGCGAACACGTCCGAGGTGCAATAGTGCAGATGCACGACGTTCCAGTTGCCCATGACGTTGGGGATGACCGGCCCGTCCGTTCGGCCCGTCCGCGAGTAGAGCCCACCGCCGACCCCGTCGCGCGACCCGGGCCCGTAGTTCGGAGTCTCACCATCCGCCAGTTGGGCCGTCCGCCAATCGCGCATGTATTGGGGTTGCGCGGCCCAGCGCAACGCGCAGGACGCTCCGGCGCAGGCACCGCCACCCTTGAAGAAGATGATCCACCGGTTCGCGCCGGACCCGGAGCCCGGGCTCACGAAGTAGGCGTAGGGGCTGCCGTCGTTGCAGCGAGCACCGTCGGCCTCCCAGGTGTCCACGCGCTTGCGGACCCAGTCGCCGGAGCGGACCATGCGCTTGGCAGGATCGGTCCCGTTGTCGTACCAGCCGACCGTGGGATCGACGCAGGTCGGCCCGGGATCGGCGAGGGTTCGGTAGACGCAGATGAGGCCTGGCGCGCACGCGCTGGCGCTGGTGCACGGGCTGCCCACCGGCAGGTCGCCCACGGCCACGTCGGCGTCCGGGGCCACGTCCACGCCGTCCGCCGGGGGCGGTGCGTCTGCTGCGTCGGGCGCCGGTGTCGCGTCTGCCGCATCCAGCGTTGCGTCGGGCGCTCCGGCCTCGCGGCCGCCTCCACACGCAAGGGACGTGAGGCCCAGGCACAGGCAGGCACACGGGGTCGACATATGGCGCATGACTCACAGCGCCGATCGAGTTCACCGAGCGCGGTATCCGGCGTCCTTGAACCAACTGACGATGTGGCCTCTGGGCAACTCGTTCATGGCACGCAAGACCTCCCGGTCGACGGCGTCACGAGAGCGGGCTTTGGCTCTTCG
>SXIE01000237.1 GCA_005772945.1 Pseudomonadota bacterium | reverse complement strand
CTTCGACCCGGGCGCCAAGTACCACGTCGCGTCGAACGTGCCGTACATGCGCTACTTCCTCGCGTCGATCCTCCAGTTCCAGTTCCACCGTGCGCTGTGCAAGGCGGCCGGCCACGCGGGCCCGCTGCACACCTGCTCGATCTACGGCAACAAGGAAGCGGGCGCGCGGCTGGAGGCGCTGCTGGCGCAGGGGGCGTCGAAGCCCTGGCAGGAGGCGCTCTTCGCGCTGACGGGCGAGAGGGCGATGGATGCGACCGCGATGCTCGACTACTTCGCGCCGCTCTCGGCGTGGCTCGACGCGCAGAACAAGGGCCAGACCTGCGGCTGGTAGTTCGCGCGCGCGGACTCGTGCGTGCGCATGCAAGGATGGGTGCGCCGGGCGCGGGTCCTTTCTTGTCGCACCGCAAGGTCGATCGCGCCGAGCGATGGCATGAGTCACCGTGCGCGGTCGCTGCGGCCGCCGCCTCGGAGGACCCATGCGCGTGGCCATCGTCGGTGCCGGTATGGCCGGCCTCACCACCGGATATCTCGCGTCGCCCTGCCACGAGGTGACGATGTTCGAGGCGAGCCCGCGCATCGGCGGCAACGCCTACGCGTACCGCACGCAGGGCGGCGATGACGTGGACCTCGCGGTCGCGGTCTTCGGCCACGCCGGCTACCCGAACTTCTACCGGCTGCTCGCGCGCCTCGGGATCGCGACCAAGCGCTGCCCGACCTCGTACGTCAGCTTCAAGGATCTCGAGCGCGGGCGCGGCCTCTACCTGACGCCCGGGTGGCGCGGCCTCCTCGCCCAGCGCCTGGCGATCCTCGCGCCGAAGAACCTCGCCGCCCTCGCGCGCCTCGCGCTCGGCGTGCGTCACGCCCGGCGCGCCCTCGCCGCCGGCCGCCTCGGGCATCTCACGACGCGCGACGCGCTCGCCCAGAACCCGTATCTCAAGGGTGAGAGCCGCGTCGTCTTCCTCTCGATGCTGTGTCTCCTCTCGTCGATGAGCGGCGAGGAGGTGCTCGACGCGCCCGCCCACTTCTTCGTCCGCAAGCTCGAGGTCCACAGCGACATGCTCTCGCCGCGCGCGCTCTGGTCCGTCTGCGCCACGGCCAAGACGACCCGCTCGTACGTCGAGGCGCTCGCCGCCCCGTTCGCCGCGCGCATCCGCCTTGCGACGCCGATCCGCGCGGTGCGGCGCTTCGCCGATCACGTCGAGCTCACCCGCGCCGACGGCCAACGCGAGTCCTTCGACGCCGTCGTCTTCGCCTGCGGTGCCGACCAGGCGCTCGGCCTCCTCGCCGATCCGAGCGCGGACGAGCAGCGCCTCCTCGGCGCCTGGCGCTACAAGGACGGACGCGTCGTCGTGCACCGCGATCTCAGCGCCTTCCCGAAGCGCGCGCTCGTCGAGGCCTACACGTTCCTCTACACCGACCGCCCGGGCGGCGCCTTCGACACCTCCGTCACCGGTTGCCTCTGGCGCTTGCCGGGCGTGTCGCGCGACTGCGATCTGGTGTCCACGCAGCACCCGAACTTCCCCATTCGCGCCGATCAGATCGAGCTCGAAACGGTCCTGCGCACGCCCATCTTCGATCACGCCAGCTGCGCCAGCCAGGCGGATCTGCCGACCCTCAACGGCGCGAACCGCTCCTACTTCTGCGGGAGCTATTTCGGCCACGGCCTCCACGAGGACGCCGTCAACTCCGGGCTGGCCGTCGCACGCGCCCTTGGCGGGGCCGAGCTATGAGCGCCCCCTCGCCCCCCGGCCGCTTCTTCACCGACGTGGTGCAACGCGACATCCTGATCCGCGGCGTCCCGGCGAAATCGCCGACCTTCTATCGCGACGTGCGCATGCTCATGGGCGTCTTCAGCGCCGACCTCGCGGCCCTGCGCGCCGAGCTGGCGAACCACGTCGCACCCTTTCAGCTGGCGGCCCTCGCGCCCCTCGTGCCTCTCGCCGTCTTGCCGGGCCGCGGCCTCGTCGCGATCCACGCCTTCGACTACCGCGACACCGACGTCGGCCCCTACGGCGAGCTCGCCGTCTCGATCGCCGTGCACCCTCCCGGAAGCCGCCTCCCTGGCCCGCTCGCCGCGGCGCGATCGGTCCTCACAGGCGCATTCCATGCGGTCGTCATCGCGATGCCCGTCACCACCGACCTGGCCCTCTGGGGCGGCCTCGACTACTTCAACTTCCCGAAGACCCTCGCCGACCTCGCGTTCACCGAGTCGGCGACCGCCACGACCTGCACGCTCCGCGACCGCAGCACCGGCGCCCTCGAGCTCGAGCTGGTCGGCAGGCGCCTCGCCGCCAAGCCGCTCTACCACCGCACCTGGGGCAGATTTGATCGCGACGCCGCCCCGAGCGTCTGCACCTTCACGAGCTACCCGCGCCTGGAAGGCCGCCTGACCCGCGCGCGCGTCCGACTGCACATCCTAGCGGCCGGCACGCGCTACCGCGGCGACGGCCTCACGCTCGCGCTCGGCCACACCGCGCTCGGGCGCCGACTGGAGCGCCTCGGGCTCGGCCGGCTGCTCATGTACTGGGATGTGCCGCGCGCCGAAGCGATCCTCTACGCGCCCGAGCCTCTTGCCTGAGGTTCGAGCCGACCACCGCCGACCACCGCGCGCTCCTTCGCAAGCCCCAGAATCGGGGGTACACTCGCCGAACGAGGTAACGTGGTGGAATTCATGACCGGGGTCCGACGCCCGTTGCTGGTCGACATGCGCCGCATGAAGGCCATGAGCCGCGTCACGCCAACGCGGCTGTTCGGCTCCGAGCCCGAGGCGCTCGCCTCGCTCCGTTCCTTCGCGCCATGAGCGCCCACGCGCCGCTGGCGAGACTGCGCGCGGCGCTCGCTGAGGCAGCCGCGTCACTTCCCGACGCGCAGCGAGGCGCCATCGGCCAGGCGATGCGCGACCTCGAGGAGGCCCACGACGCCTGCGTGGCGACCCAACGGCTGGCCGAGGAGCGGGCGGCGAACGTCCTCGACACCGTCACGCGGCTCGCGACCGCGGACTTCTCCGCGCGCGCCACGGTGAACGACGACGGCGACGCCCATGACGCGATCGCCGCGGCGCTCAACACGCTAAGCGAGGAGCTCGAGGCCGCGGCGGCCGAGCGCATCAAGACGCACGCCGCGCTGCGCGCGCAGAGCGAGCTCCTGCATGCGGTCGTCGCGAACATCCCCGACGGCGTGGTCGTCGCGGCCGCCGATGGGCGCTTGGAGGTGCTCAACCCGGCTGCACGCCGCCTGCTCGGCGGGGGCGCGGAGGGCGTGAGCGACCGCGGGCTCGACGCCATGGCAGCGCACTATGGCATCTTCGAGCCCGACGGCCAGACCCCGCTTGCCACGGAGCACCGGCCGCTGACGCGCGCGCTGCGCGGGGCGGACACCAACGACCTCGAGATCGTCATTCGCAACGCGAACGTGCCGCAGGGCGAACGCATCAGCGCCTACGGCCGCGCGCTGCGACACGATGACGGCGAGGTCTGGGGTGCCATGGCCCTGTTCCGCAGCGTCACCGAGCAGCGGCGGATGGAGGCGACGATGCGGCGCCTGGCGGCGATCGTGGAGTCCTCGGACGACGCGATCGTCAGCTCGGACCTCGATGGCATCATCACGAGCTGGAACGAAGGCGCCCGCCGCTTGTACGGCTACACCGCCGCGGAGGCGATCGGACGCTCGCTCGCGATGCTCATGACGCCCGCGCGCTTCGAACAGGAGGTGAGCCGGACGGGCAAGCGCACGCACACCCGGCATTTCGAGAGTGAGCGGATCGCGAAGGACGGCTCGGTGATCCCCGTGTCGCTCACTGTTTCGCCGATCCTGGACGCGGCCGGTGCGACCATCGGGTACTCGAAGATCGCCCGCGACATCCGTGCGCAGAAGGAGGCCGAGCAGGCGCTGCAGCGGGAGCGCGCGCGCGCGGAGGCGGCCGACCGGGCCAAGAGCGCGTTTCTCGCGAACATGAGCCACGAGATCCGAACG
>SXIE01000236.1 GCA_005772945.1 Pseudomonadota bacterium | reverse complement strand
GCCGGACGCGGCGCCCGCCGCCGACGCCGGGAGCGCCTTGCAGCGCTGACTCGCCGCCGAGCAGTCGGCATCGCTCGCACAGTCGGCAAGGCAGATGTGGTTGCCGGCAAGCGCGACGCACGTGGCGCCCGCACCGCAACCGTCGGCTTCACAGTCGAGCGCGGTGCAGTAGCCGCCCGTCCAGTTGAGGCAGGTTCCGCCGGCGCAATCGGCGTTCTTCACGCAGCTCGCGCCCGTCGGTCCCGGGGTCGCCTCGGCGCCGTCGTCGGGCGACGTCCCGTCGCTGGGCGTGGCCTCGTCGACCACATCGGGCGCGCCGGTCTCGCTTGGCGCCGCGCTGTCGATCGCCGCCGTGTCCGGTTGGCCAGTGTCGGCGCCGTCGATCGGCACGCAGGCGCTGCCCTCGGGGCGCGTCCCGATCGGGCAGACGATCGTCGTGACAGAGTCGCCGCAAGCGCCCGCCAAGAGGATCGCCGTCAGCGCGGAGAAAACGAACGCGAAGGTGTGACGTGGGTGCACGCTCCGAACCGTAACGGAATCGCGGGGGGAACGAAAGCGCGCTATCCTCCCGCCATGACTCGCATCTCGGGCGCACGCACCGCAATCTCCCTCGTCCTCGCAACCCTTTCCGCGGCCTGCGGCGGCGACAGCACCGGCACCGGCGCCGACGCGAGCGGCGACACGCAAACGACGCCGCAGCCGCTGGGCGCCTCGTGCGCGAAGGACGCCGACTGCCTCACGCGCATCTGCCTGAAGAGCCAGTACGGCACGCCCTTCTGCTCGCGGCCGTGCACGACCGCCTGGGAGCCCTGCCCAGCCGGCGACGACGCCGCAGAGGGCGCCGCGCTATGCGTGTCCTACGAGGACCTGCCGAACCCCGACGCGCCCGCCTTCCAAGGGGACCTCGAGCGCTTCTGCGTCCCGCGCTGCAGCGCGAGCGACGCCTGCGAGGCCATCGACCTCGCCTGGGAGACGTGCGACATCCCGCGCTGGCTCGGCGATCCCGTGTTCCCGGCGCTCGGCAACGTCAAGGTGTGCGGCTCGCCGTCCTTTCACGGCAAAGTGCCGGTCGACCCGAGTCAGTGCGACTGGGAGAAGACGATCAACCCGAAGTTCGCGAACGAAGCGAACCTCTGCCGCAGCTACTGCGCCTACCTCGACGCGTGCAAGGAGATCCCCGTCAGCGCGGATCTGCGTTGCTGCGAGTGGGGCTGCTACAACCGCATCGTCGTGGACGACGCCGTCGTCGACGCGTGGAACGACGAGATCAAGTGCTACCTCGACAACCACGGCGCGTTTCCCGACGACGGACCGCAGAATTCTTGCACCGAGCCGCCCAAGCATTGCGGCGGGACGCCCGAGGATCCGACCCCGCCGGCCGCACGGCCCTGACGCCGAAGCTATTCGTCGCGGGCAAGCGCTGCGCGCTCTTCGCGAGCGCATGCGTCTCAGCGGCGCGCCGCCCGCCGCCTGGCGCTCAAGACCCCGATCGCGCCGAGCGCCGCGAGCACCCCGAAGCCGCTGCCGGCCCCGCCCGCGTCGCATCCGAACGCCTCGATCTCCTCGCCGCCATCGACCTCGTCCACGTCCTCGGCCGAGCCGTCGGCCTCCTCGAAGCCGCCCGCGCCACCCTCGCCATCGGCGCCCGCGCCGCGCCCCGGCTCATCGCAGTAGAACCGATTCGCGCCCAGCGGCCGGCACATCCACCCCATCGGCAGGCCCGTCAGCGGATCGATCGTGAAGACCTGCGGGCAGTTCGTGCGCCCGTCCAGCGTCACGACGCACATGCGGTCGCCGCCGCCGTCGTTGTCCACCGGAAACGTGTTCGTCATGGCCTTGGGCTTCTTGGTCATGTCGACGGGCGTCGGACGGCCCACCGTCACGATGATCCCCGCGTCGGCCGAGCTGGCGACCAGCGGGAGCATGACCGCAACCAACGGAATCAGGATGAATCGAAGCGTCGTCATGGTGCACGCCTGCTTGGGGCAGTGGCCGGCAGGACCGCGAAGACCGCGGCGCCCGCGCCGACCGTGGCATGGGGCAAAGAGTCACAGAAACCTTGGAACGCTTCCCCTACCGCAACCGCGGTCTCGGGGTTGGTTCGCATTTCGGCAACCCACAGATACGCCGAGCGCGTCTGCGGATCCTGGCTGCGCTGCATCGCCGAAGCGCGCAGCACCGAGAGCAACTGCTGGCGGAAACCGGCCTCGGCCGCGCTCGCCTCGGGCGCGTCCGCCACCGCGAAGAAGACCGAGAAGCGCTCGGCGTGCTTGCCCTCGGGCAGGCTCGCCAACGCGACGACGCGCGGCAGGACCGTCAACTCGGCACGCTCGATGAGCGCACGCAGCTCGCTCGCGCCGCCGAGTCCGACCGACACGCCACCCGCCAAGGGCGGCGTCGAATCGGCCTGCAGCCGCCGCAAGACGAGGTCGCGCAGGTAGCTCGACATGCCCTCGCGCCGCTCGTAGAGGGCCGGCACGAGCGCGTACCCACCGTCGTTCTCGGCGACGACGCCGTGCCGCTCGAGCACCTCGATGCGGCCCTCGACCCCCCGGAGATCAAGGCCCAGCGAGCTGGCCGCGACCTCGGCCGAGGTCGGCCCGGAGCCGATGGCGAGCAGCAGCTCCCACTCGTCGCGCACGAGCTCCCACGCGAGCTCGTCACGCACGAGCGCCGGACGCTCCGTAGGCACGGGTACCCCGTGACGCGCGACGCTATACGCATCGGCGGCGCCTCGGCCCGTGCTCTCCTCGGCCATCGACGTCATCGGTTCAGGCGTCCCGCTGGAAGACACGGTTGTAGAAAGCCCACGCCACGCTCTTGGTCGGCCGCATGAACCCTTCCTCGCCGAAGTAGCGCCGGAAGTCGGCCTGGGTCGAGGCCCCGGTGAGCACCCACAGCGCCGCACGCTGCACGTCCTCGGCCTTGGTCATGATGTTGCGGTAGCTCTTGGGCACGCCCGCGACCCCCTCGACAACGTCGCGGAGGACATCCACCTCGCGCTTGAGGAGCTCGACCGGGATCTGATGGAGGTCGGCCAACTGCTGCAGGACCGACATGCGGCCGGTGATCTCGGGCGCCTCGAACTGGCTCGCGACGAGCGCGATGTCGTGCTTGCGGCGCGCGTCCTCGGTCTGGCCGAAGTTCCGCTCGAGGTACGGCCGCACGTGCTCGCTCATGATCTTCAGCGGCAGCGGCCCATCGGCCATCGCCTCGAAGACGATGTCGCGCACGAGGTCCCGCATCTTGCGCACACTCGCCAGGTTCGCCTCGCGCACCACCTCGGCCAGGTCCGCCTTGGCCTGGCGCGAGAACCCTTGGCAACCCTCGAGCTGGCAATCCTCGGACGTGGCCAGGAAAAAATGATCGACCAGCTCCCAGATGTCTTCGTCGCGCTCGTGGAGCGGCTTCAAGCGAATCGACGTGGCCGGCCGCGTGTCGAGCGCGCCGCCCTCGATCTCCCGGCCGCTCACCGCCAAGAGCAAGGCATCGGGCGCCCGGTCGCGCAAGGTCCGCACGACGTCGGCGCGCTGCATTTCCGCCAGCGACCCAAAGCGCTCGAGCACCAGCGTCCCGCCGCGCGCCTCGTCAATCGCGCGGTTGAGGGCCTGGTCGACGCGCGTCGCCGGCTCCTCGTCGCAGCGGAACGTGCGCAGCGATTCGCTGCGACCTAGGACGCTGCGCGCCACCTCGTGGGCTGCGTCGACGACCTTGTGTTTACCGGTACCGGGTGCGCCGATGACCTCGACCGCATCATGTCCCCCACGGAACACGACCTTGGCCTTGAGGTCCTTCACGAGCCGCTCGCGGAGGCGTTGCCCCACGATGCCGACCCTGTCCAGCGCGCTCACCACGAGTCCGTCGAGCTGACCGTGGTCCGATGGGCTGAGCATGTCCCCTCCTCGAGCGCGGCCGAGGTGCTCGTCGTGAGCAAGGCCTCGTGCCGATGGTCGCGAAATCTGCCGTAAAGCGACCCTAAACGGCAAGCTCCGGAACGGCGAGTTCGGTCTGGCGAACCAGCGAACTGCCCTGCGAACCGCCCGCGCGGCCTTATTCGTCGCGGGCAAGCGCTTCGCGCTCTTCGCGAGCGAATTCGTCGCGGCTCCAGCCGCGACGCAACAAAAGTTGCGCGACCGACTCCGCCAGCGACTCGCGGGAGCCATCATTGGCCAGAACCTCGTCGGCCAAGGCCCAGGTCGCATGCAGCTGCTGCGTCGTCGGATCGGTCGAGTGCGTCTCGCGCTCCTCGAGCGCCGCGAACTGCTCGAACGTCGTCGGGTCACCCTGCCGCGCGCGCGCGACCAGCCGCGCGAAGCGCACGGCCTGGTCCGCATCGACGCCCAGCAAGATGAACCCCGGCGCCGCTCGCAACGCGTCGACTTCCGCGGGGTTACGAATGGAGTCGACGATGTGATCAGCCCCGGCCCCGGGCGCGGTCAACATCGCAACGATGCGCCGCGCGAGCGCCGCCGGGCCTTCGTTCCGTCGCAGCTCGTTGCCCACCTCGGTCAGGTGCTCGCGGCTCTCGGCGACGCCGCGGCGCTTCAGCTCGTCGCGGATGACGTCCGACAGCGAATGATACGCAAACCCGCGCGCCATCAGGGTTTCCGCGACGGTCCCCTTACCTGCTGCGAACTTCCCGGTGAGCCCGATGATCATGGCGCGTCTGCCTCCCGCCGTTCGGCCGTGACGAGATACCACACGCTCTCGAGCGGTGCCTCTGCGAATCCGGCCGCCGCCACGCGCTGCCTCAGCGCCGCGATCAGATCCTGCGAACGATGCTTGTCGCTCGCTGCACACATCCCCTTGCGCACGACCGGAAGGTCGAGCCAATCGATGTACTCGCGCACCGTCCACGGCCGCTTGTAGAGCTCGAAGTGGACCGCGCCGAACCCCGCGCGCACGAGCGTGTCACGCATCGCCTCGAGCGACCCGAGCGCCGGATCCATCGCGCGCTCGGGCCGCGCCGGCTCGATCGCCAGCTCGCTGCGCGCCTCCTGAAGGTAGCTCGCGATCTGCACGGCCTCGGGCGTCACCATGTGCTCGGTCGTCCCGAGGTACTCCGCTGGCAGCGAGAGGCCGATGCGCCCGCCCTGCGCCAGGAGCCGCGCGCAATGCGCGAGCTCGTCGAACATGTCCGGCGCCAGCCCGATCGACGAATTCGCGATGACCCGATCGCACCCCTTGCCCTCGCCGACGACCAGGTAGAGCAGCGCCCGCGCGGCCCCGGGAAGGAAGCGCGCCCGCTCATCGACCACATGGCGCATGATTCCGCCGACCATGCGCGGGGCCGGATCCGCCGCGATGAGGCGCCCCTTGAGCCCGAGCCGCGCGAGGATCGCCTTGGTCGTCTCGCCGGTGCCGAAGCCGAGCTCGGCCACGTACGCATCGGGCGGAACGCCGACCGCCTCGCACAGCGCCTCGGACGTATCCTTATAGAGGGTCGATTGCTGGCAGTACGCGAGGTAGGCCTCGGCCTGGTCCGCCTCGTCCCAGGGTCCGAAATCCTCGCGCCGCTGCTCGATCGTCGCCGCCTGCGCGAGCGCGACCTCGAGGATGTCGATAGCCCGCTCGGGCCGATCGATGTGCGGCTTGTGAAAGAGCAGCACCGCCTCGCGCTTGATCGCGTCGCTGACGAGCTCGAGCCCGAACTCGGCGACGAGATCCGAGAGGCGGCGCGGCCGCTTGAGCGCATAGATCAAGGCGTTCATGGCCGTCGCCAGCGGCACATAGATCGGACCATCGCGCCCGGGCCCGACCAGACAGAACCACGGGGCGGTCGCGCCGCGCGGCTTGAAGCGCGGGACCTCGCCCGGCTTCGTCCGCGTCATCTGCTCATCCCAACGCGCATCGAACGACATCGGGTAACGCTTGGCGTACGGATTCCACGTGACGGCGTAGTCGCCCCAGCTCGCCTCTTCCGGCGGGACCGTGCGGGTCGCCAGGCGGTAGTGCCAGCGCCGCTCGCGCGTGTCGCGGTCGCGATCGAGCCAGGCCGTCTCGGCCACCATGAGCCAACCAATATAGCCGACGTTTTCCCACGGGAGCTCGCCGGCCTTGGCCGCGTCGTCGGCCGCCTGGACCAGCGGCTCGATGAAGGGCGTCCCGCGCGGCGAATCGACGACGCGCCGGACGAGCGCGGGCGAGCCTTCGATGGCCGCGCCGACGACCGCATGGAGGCGCCACGCGCGCGCCCTCACGGCATCTTGGCGGATCGTCTTGAGCGCCGCGGGCTCGAGCGCCGGGTCGAGCGTCGGCGCGTAGCCGAGCGTCAGGACCTGCTTGGCGAGATCGGCCGGGAGCGCTCCGAGAACCGCCTCACACGCGGGTGCGAGGGCCGCCTCGCCGTCGGTCTCCGAGCGCTTCACGAGGTCGGCGATCGCGGTGACCGCACCCTCGAAGGCACCCGCCGGATCGCCCGCCAACGCGGCCGCATGGCAGACCCGCCAGCCGAGGTCCTGCAGCACGCGACGGGCGCGTTTCGCGCTGATCGCGCCGAGGTCCACCCCCGCTTCGCGCGGCGTCACGAGCGCCTCCAGGGCGCGCGCGGCGCGGGCCTCGAACCCGAGCGCGTCGGTCGCATAGTCGCGCCCCGCGACGAGGCACGTCTCGCGCCAGCGCGCGTGCGAGGGCGAGTTCAGGCGTCCGATGTGGACGCGCGCATAGTCCGCCGCCTCGCCGAGCGCCAAGTACACATCCTCGGGCTCGAGCAGGTCCCCATCGAAGAGCGCGCGCCGGAACGCGTACGCCTCGTAACCAAGCGTATCGAGAGCGTTTTGCGTGATCTGCACGGCCACCGGATCGCCCAGGCGCCGCGCGCGCATCTCGGGCCGCCGCGCGGACATCTCGAGCTGCGCATAGCGCATGCCGTGGTCGCCACGCAGCTCCTGCAGATCGATCGGCAGACTCTTGGCGTCGAGGCGCCCGAGCTCGGCGAGGTTGTACCAATGGACCGCCGCGACCGCCTCCGACAAGCGCGCGCACGCCATCAGGTGCCACTCGGTGAACCCCGGCCACCACCCGAATCCGATGAGCGCGTGCACCAGCGAGTGACTCCACCACTTCGGCGGAATCGAGGTCTGGTAGTCCGCGACCGTCGCGTCCTGCGAAAACGGCCACACCGCCGGCGCCAGCACCGCCTC
>SXIE01000235.1 GCA_005772945.1 Pseudomonadota bacterium | reverse complement strand
GGGCTCGGCCGGCTGGATGTACCGCCTCATCTTGGAATCGCTGCTCGGCCTTCACCTCGAGGTCGACCGCCTGCGCATCGCGCCGCGGTTGCCAGCCGAGTGGCCCGGCTTTGCGGTGCGTTACCGCTTTCGCGACACGCTCTATCACATCGCCGTCACCCGCCGCGCCGCACCCGACGGCCTCGAGGTCGACACCGACTCGGGCGGCGCGCGCATCACGCACGACGGCATCCCCCAGCCGGCCGACGCGATCACCCTCGTCGACGACCGCCGCGATCATCGCGTCGAGGTTGCGGTGTAGCAATGTAGCGCCCTCGGCTCGCCATCCCGACCGCGCTGGGTAGCGCCGTCATTCTGACCGCCGATGCGTCATTGCGATGGGGTCCGGTCCGTCGCAGACCCTCGCGGCGCGGCGCGACCCGACGTCACTCCCGCGACCGCGCCGGGGGCATCAGGAGCGTCACGCTCGGGCACCGCGGGCTCCGTCTTCCGCGTCATCTCGTCCTTGGAACGGAGCGACTCACCGATCTTGGTGCGCTTGTCATTCTTCATCGGCTCGTTCCTGGGCCTGTGTTTCTTGAGGGGAACGCGGGGGCGTGGGTTCACAATGGGCGTCGTCATGGGGTGTTCCTTGCGCATGGAGCTTCGGGCGCTCGACCCAGCAGGCGTGAACCAATCGAAACGAGGACCCTACGGCACAATTCGCGCCAGCAATGTGCCACATGCGAATGTGCCACCGCCGAACAACCAAACAGCCGAACGACCGAACAACCGACCCGTGGTTGTCGGAATATGCCGCGTGACTAATGTGCCACGGGCCTGTTTGGCATATTCCCACCGTTCGGTGGGCCGATCACCGGCCTCAGCACCAGCCCTCCAGGAGTCCCTATGAACACGAGCACCGATCTCAGCACGACGCCTCACAAACAGAGCGAGCCGAAGCTCGCAGCCTCCTCGGTCAGCATCACGCACGCGGCCCCTCACGACGGACGACTGCCGGTCACGGTCACGGTCACGCCGCTCGCCGATCTCGACGCCGGCGGCGGGGTGTTCGTCGACCTCCGCCGCGGCACCAAGCATGTCGATGTGAAGGTGCCTGCGAACCGCCCCACCGTGCACTCGGCCGGCAACGCGGCGATCGACGAACTTGCGGCGCAGGAGGAGGCCGGCGCATCCGCCGAGTCCGCGCGCGATGCAGCCACCGCCGCGCAGAAGAGCGCCGCTGGGGCGCTGACGCTGTCGCGCCAAATCAGCCCCGGCTGCAAGCTGACGCTGGGCCAGGCCGAGACCTACCGCGCCGAGGTTTCGCTGCCGCCGGACTTCGACGCGGCCGACGGTTGGTTCGTTCGCTGCCGCTTTGTCAGTCCCGACGGCAACGACCTGAAGTCGGCCTGGCTCCGGGTCTGAACTCAGCGCGCGACAACACGAAGAAGCCCGGGACAAATGCCTGGGCTTCTTTGGTTCTGCCTCGACAGCGCACCGCACGAACCGGCACGCACTCGCGCGATTGATTCAGTAGGGATCGGCGACGCGCAGGGTCACTTTCCGGTCGCGCGCGAAGTCCGCCTCCGTTCCTTTGTCGCGCGCCATGACCTCGCCGTAGGACTTCACGAACAGGCGGCTCTTCGGAACGCCGTGCGCCACGAGCGCGTCGGCCACCGTCTCGGCGCGCGTGAGCCCGAGTTCCTTGTTGGACGCGGCCGAGCCGCGCGCATCGGCGTACCCGATAACGATGACGACCTCGCCGCGCAGCGCCCCGTGCAGCATGCAGTGGGCCACGCGCCCGAGGAGTACGTCGTCGAGGTGGTCGACCGCGGCCGAGTCATACGCGAAGTACGTGCTGCCTTTGGGTAGGTCGCACGCCTCGGTCACGCGCTCCTCGATCACGACCCGGTCCTGGCGCTCGCCCACGGTCGTCCCCGCCGTGTGGCTGTCATAGCGAACCGCGTTCGTCGCCGAGCCGCACGCGACCAATCCCAAGCTTCCGGCAATCATCGCCATTGAACGTCTCATGGTCACTCTCCCTGAATGCGCGGGGCCTGGCTCATGGCAATATCAGAAGATATAGCGAATTCCGACCTGACCGCCGACGCCGAAGCCGCCCGGATCGAGGATCTCGAAGCCCGGACGGGCCTCGACAAAGATCTCGAGCGGCGCCCGGAAGCGGAAGTTGAGGCCAATCGGGATGACGAGCGCGAGCGAGACCCCATCGTGGTGGTGGTCCTTGAACCCCACGGCGTTCCCGTTCAGGCCGAGCGCCCCGCCCACACCGATGTAGAACACACCCATCACGTCGTTGCCGATCCAGAAGTCGACCAGCCCGAACTCGAACTCACCGTAGACTCCCAGGCGATCGGACCAGCGCGAGAACCCGACGCCGAAGTCGAAACCCGAGGACGGAGTCACCCAGAGCTTGAGATCGAGCGCCGTCGGGTCACCGAGCCCGACGCCGAGCGCCACGACCGCGGGCCTGAACGGCTCGTGGCCGGCGTGGGCAGGCGAGATCGACGCGGAAAAAGCGGCGGGAACGAGCATGGCGGCGAGCATCTTACGCATGGTGATGGCTCCTGGAGCGCGCACGCTCCGGCATCGGTGGTTGGCGAAAAGGATGGAGGGGGTAGGGGAAGGGACTCGGGTCAGCGGACGCCGTCAGAGGCGTCGCCGTGGCACGAACCCGATTCCCTGCAGGGCGCCGACGACGAGCAAGATGACGATCGCGCCCACCGTTCCGGAGATGATCGCCCCGAGCAACCCCGCCGGCAGCGAGATCCCGAGCTTGGGGACGAGCCACGTGCCGAGCAGTCCGCCCAGGATGCCGATGACGATGTTGAAGGCCAGGCCGAAGCCAAAGCGCGAGACGATGACCGTCGCGAGCCATCCACAAACGGCGCCGACGAGCAGCGTCACGAGAACCGATTCGAGTGACATGAGATCTCCTTTTCATTGCATCAAGACTGGGGCGCGCTCGCGATCGCGAAATGCCATGGCAAGTGCCAAGGTGACGAATAGGTCCGGTGTCGATTTCAGGCTGACTCTTGCGTCACCTGTGGCACATTCGCGGTCACGTCATGTTCGCCGCTGGCGGCGTCGAGCTGCGCGTCGTCCGGCTCGTGCTGGAAGGCAACCTCCAAGCTCAGGCGCACGAGGATGCGGTCGGTCGTCACTTCGATCGCGCCGCTCGGCGCGCTCAGGGCGAGCGTGCGAACGAGTTGCACGCGCACCGGCAGGGCGATGATCCGGCCGAGGCGCTTCCCGAAGTTCCACGCGATCGCGCCCGCATGCTCGACCAGTGCGGCGTTCAGACGCTTGAGCACCGCGCGATCGACGAACTCCGGCAGGTACTTCAGCTCGAGGTCCTGCACATCGAGCTGAAAGGCCAACACCGGTCCATCCGGTCCCGCGAGGATGGCGGGCACGATCTCGAAGACCGTATGCTGCACGGTGAAGTCATCGGGCAGGATCGGTAGCGGGAAGTGGACGCGTGCCGCACAACGCACCCGCACGCCGCGCCCCGGCATGAACTCCACTTCCTCGATCGCGTCGATTTGAACCCACGCGGGATCGTCGGTCTCGGCGAAATTGCCAATCTGCAGCCGCATCGGCAGGAAGTCACGAACGGCCCGCGCCAGCTCGTCGCGATGCAGGGTGATGGCAATCTCCATGTATTTTTCCTCGGGGGCGCACGGCGTTCTCTCACTCGAGCACGCGAAGCGACGGACCTGTTCGCAAGCATCGGGCCATCCCCACGCGCCCTCCGCATCGTTGAAACTGGCCGCTTGGCAGGCCCTGACGCACCCCCTTTCGCGCCGCCCGCATCCAATTGGTCGCTCGCCCATCACTTTGATGGCTCTGCGGTAGGGCGCGTGCCGAAGAAGCGACCCAGGCTCTTCTCCAGATTCAGGAGCTCGTCGGCGAGGATCGCATCGAGCGACGCGACGACCTCGGCCGGCTGTGGTGCGCGCACCGCCTGCTCGGTCGCGAAGGCGTGACGCCACACGACCTCGTCGCCTGAGGCCGCCACCAGCTCGAAGCGCATCGCGAGCCGCGCCTTCCAGTGGGTCTTGTCGACGTCGATCTCCTCGATCGCCAGCACCTCGCCACGCAGCTCGAAGTCGACCTGCTTGGGGCCCACGCGCGTGCTCACCGCGGCGAACATCCCGGTATTCCGGAGGTGCTCGGCGACCGCGTCGCTCAGCATGCGACCCGGCTTGCTCGCCCAGAGCCGGTACGCGTCGAAGCGCAGCTCGCGTGCGCTCGGTCGATAGACGAACTCGAGCCGGTCGTACACGAACTGGGTGTCGAAGCGCGCGACGACCAGCGACACGGGCCAGGGGACCCGCGCGCCCTCGCCACTGCTCGGCCCGGCGCCGACCTTCGCCCCCACCCCGGCGAGCGCGTAGTAGCGCGGCTCGATGCTGGACGTGAGGCAGGCCCCGAGCACGCCGCCCGCGAGGAACAAGGACAGCACACGCCTGGCGATTCGCGCGTTCATGGGAGCTCCCGCGGCTTGGCCGAGCGACCCAGGACCAGCGACGACGGGTCGCTCCGCAGCATGTCGGCGAGATCGGAAAAGCTGTCGACGCCGCGCGTCATCGCCTCGAGCGCGTGGCTGACGTCCGACCGCGTCCGGCCGAGAAGCCGGCCCGCGTTGACGACGAGCTCGTCGGCGTGGGCGGCGACCTCGGTGACGCGCGCGAACAGCGGCCCGACCTCGTCGCGCGCCACCGTCGCGATCGCCGTCTGCAGCGTCGCGGCCGCCTTGCGCACGCTGGCGATGGCGGCACGCGCGTCGCCCATCATCGCACCCAGGTCCCCGCTGGCGGCCTCGAGGGCGGGCGTGACGGCATCGCTGAGCGCGTCCAAACGCGCGACGATGGAGGCCACGCGCGGTTCATTCTGTTCGAGCATCCGGTCGAGCGACGCCACGATGCGATCGGTGTGCGCGATGATCGACTTCACATGCTCGCCCTCCGGCCCGTCGGCGATCCGCTGCACGGTGTCGAGGAGGTCGGTCAGGCGCTCGGTGATCCCCTGCGCGCGCTCCGCGAGGTCGTCGAACAGCGACAGACCGGCGGGGATCTCCTCGCCCGGGACGCGCCGCCGCGCGCCGTTCGTGCCGCCGCCGAGCTCGACGTAACGCGAGCCGGTGATGCCCTGCATGGCCACCGTGGCCTTCGCGTCGGCCGGAATCGCGACGCCGCGGTCGATCGCCAGCTCGATGCGGACGAGCGCGAGGTCGTCTGGATCGACCTGCAGGCTGTCGACGCTCCCGACCACCAGGCCGTTGAAGGTGACCTTGGCGCCCGGCTCGAGCCCACCGACCCCGTTGGGCATCCGGGCATAATAGGGGTCGTGCTTGCCGAAGAGGGTCGGGCCGATCTTGACGACCGCCGCGAGGACGAAGAGCCCGGTGGCCAACACCAAGAAGAGCCCGAGTCGGGTCTTCTGGGCCCGTGTGAGATCGGTCATGGTACCTCCTGATCATCGCTAGGAACGGCTTCCTGAGCGGCTCGCACGTCCGTCAGCGCTTCGAGCGCCGAGTCCTGGACCAGGCGCTCCTCGTCCGGCGCATGCCGACCGAAGAACGCGAGCAACGACGGATCGCGCGACGCGAGCGCGTCCGCGAGGGTCCCATCGAAGCCGATCTTGCCGCCCTCGAGCTGCAGGATCCGATCGGCGATGAGGTGGATGCTCGCGGTCTCGTGCGTGACGATGACGAGCGTCAGCCCGAGGCTGTCGCGCAGCTGCACGAACAGTCGATCGATGTCGGCCGCGGTCGCCGGGTCGAGCCCCGCCGATGGCTCGTCGCAGAAGACGACCTCGGGGTCGAGCATGAGCGCGCGCGCGAGCCCGGCACGCTTGCGCATCCCGCCCGAGAGTTCGCCCGGCAGCTTGTCCCCGGCGCCCTCCAGGTGCACGAGCGCAAGCTTCATCCGCACGAGATCCGCGATGAGGTCCTCGGCGAGCGTCGTGTGCGCGCGCAGCGGGATCGCGAGGTTCTCGGACAGCGTCAGGCTGTTGAGCAGCGCCCCGTCCTGGAACATCAGCCCGACGCGCGCCAAGAGCGCGGCGCGACCGTCTTCGGAGAGGCGATCGACGCGCTCGCCGAGGATCGTGACGTTGCCGCGGACCGGCACGGCGAGACCCACGAAGCTCCGGAGGAGCGTCGACTTGCCGCAGCCACTGCCGCCGATGATGCAGGTGAGTTGCCCTGCGGGCACCTTGAAGGTCACGCCGTCGAGCACCAAGCGGTCGCCGAAGCCGAGCGCGAGATCGTCCGCCTCGATGACGGATGGGCGGAGGCCCTGTGGTTCGGCGGCCGTCATCCTGCGAAGTCCAAGAGCAGGCTGAAGCCCGCGTCCGCGACGATGACCCAGAAGACCGAGCTCACGACCGAGGCCGTCGTGACGCGCCCGACGCTCTCGGCGCCGCCTCGTGCCTGGAAGCCCCGATGCGCCGCCAAGAGGACGATGATCCACGCGAAGGCGATGCTCTTGACGAACCCCCGCACCAGGTTCTCGACCCCGAGCGCGTCACGCACCTCGCGCCAGTAGGCGAGCGCGCCGATGTCCAAGTAGGTGATCGCGATGAGGAAACCGCCGACGATCCCGAGCGCGCTGGCAAAGAGCGTCAGGCACGGCATCGTGAGCGTCATCGCGATGAACTTCGGCACGACGATATAGCGCACCGGCTGCAGGCCCATCGTGCGCAGCGCGTCGACCTCCTGCGTGACGGTCATCGTCGCGACCTCGGCCGCGATGGCCGCCCCGCTACGCCCGGCGATGATGATCGCCGTCATGAGCGGCCCCATCTCGCTCGTCATCGAGGCGGTGATGAGATTCGCGACATAGATCGATGCACCAAATTGACTGAGTTGCGCGGCCGACTGCAGCGCCACCACGATGCCGATGAGCAGCGCGATGAGCCCGACGATCGGCAGCGCATCGACCCCGACCTTGACCGCCTCGGCCCAGGTCGCGCCTCGGCGCACCCGACGCGTCTGGGCGGCGCCACCGAGGGTCAGGAACATGGTGTCGGCCGACAGCGACAAGAGCGCGACGAGCCCGCGCCAGTTCGCGATCGCCACCTCGCCCGCCCGCGCGAGGAGCTTCGCCGCTTCCGGCGGCGCGGGCGCGACCGGCTCGAAATGAAAGCTGGCCAGCGCCTCCTTCGCCTCGAGCGACAGCGCGATGACCGAGAAGCCCGTGCCGAGCTCGGCGGCTCGGCGAGCGACCGCGCCGAGCATCGCGGCGCCCGCGCTGTCGAGCTTCTTGATGCCGAGGAGATCGAGGCCAAGCGCGCGCCCCCCGTGTCCCTTCACCTCGGCGAGCGCGTCGAGGATCTCCTCGTGAACGAGCGGCACGGTGTGGCGATCGAGCTCGCCGACCAGCGCGATCGTGTGGCCGTCGCGCGAGCGCGCCATCGTCAACGCCAGCGGCGCGGGACGCTCCGGCGTCGTCGAGCTGGCCTCGTGCGCGCTCTCCGCGCCCATCACCGTGCTGCGCGGAGCGGATGGATGCGCGGCGTCAGGTGCCTCAGCCAGACAACCGCACACGCGATCTCGCCGAGCGCGACCCCGACCGCGAGCACCTGCGTTCCCGCCAGCACCACGCTCGTCGACACCCAGAGCCACTGCGCGACGACGACGAGCACCAGCACCAAGCCGAGCCACGCGGCCACGGCACCCGCGTTGGGCCGACGGCGCAGCGTCATGAGCGCCCCGGCGATATGCCCGAGGCCCAGCACCAGCAGCGCCAGGCCCGGGACGCGAAACGTCTCGAACGGCGCGTACCCGAGGACCTTGATCGATGCGCCGAGGGGCGTGCCCGCCGGATCGGCGAGGAGCAACCCGCCGACCGCCGTCGCTGCGGCTGCGACCAGGACCTGCAGGATGGCCAGCATCACCACCAGCGGCATCGCGGCGCGTGGCGCGGTTGCGCCGCGTCGGGGCCAGGCGCCGCGCAGCTTCTTCAGCACCCCGCGCACGCGGGGGCAGAGCTTTGCGTTCGGCAGGAACATCAGCGGGCACTCGCCGACGACGGCCTTCATCCCGAGCTCGCTGGCGGCGCGAATCGACGCGTCGGTCGCGACGCCGGCGCCGGTACCGCGGTAGAACCAGAGCCGCATGACGCCGACCGCGGCGCACTCGGCGACGACATTTGCCGCGGCATTCGACGGCACCATGAGAATGGCGCCCGCGACCGGCGGCGCGCTGCGCGCGATGTCGCCGACGTGCGCGTACGCGACGTGCCCATCGATCGTATCACCGTGCGAGACGCGAGGATTGACGGGCACGACGTCATAGCCGGCCGCGACGAGTTCGCGCAACAGGGTGCGGCTGAAGTGCTTGGGGCCCAGGCTCGCACCGATCAGAGTGATGCGCCGCAGCGCCAAAAACCTCTCGATGTCGTCAAATGCGCTCGTCATGATGAGCGCGGCGTGTGCACCGTGCGTGCCGCGGGCCCGACGTCGCGCGCACCGGCCGTGCGCCTCGTCAGCCGCGATCGGCGCCGTGGTCCGTCATCCATCAATATGATTAGCTCAAGACCAAATCGATCGAGCGCGGAGGCCCGCGAGGCTTCTTTCTTGGGCGGATCGCATTTTGCTGCCCGGCGGCCACGGTTCCGTGCGTACTGGGTCCACGGCAGCAAACCCGATATCAAAATGATGTACCCTCATGCGGGTCAGAGATCTGGATGTCAAAGAGCTCGTCGAATTCGACGCAGCCGCTGGCGAAATCCACGTGGTGGGCCAGCGCGCTG
Organism: Pseudomonadota bacterium; assembly: GCA_005772945.1. The sequence goes on along the minus strand of SXIE01000235.1, from coordinate 713 downwards.
TTCTCGTCGATGCGACCGCGCTTGGCCTCCTGCGCAGGGAGCTCGTCGCGCACGTCGGCCTCGATGCGGCGCGCGTCATCCTGACCCGCTTCGGCTTCGTCCAGGGATGGGCCATGGCCGAGGCGGTGCAATCTCAGTTCAAGTGGGAGTCCGACGACCAGGCACAGCGCGCCGGCGGGCGGATTCAAATGCTCGAAGGCATGTTCCACGTCGAAGCCGACGACCCCGGTCCGCTCTCCAAAGAGGGCTCGACGCTTGTGGCGTCCTATGAAGCCGAGCAGCACACATGCCACCTCGGACGCAGTGACACCTCGACCTGCTGGGTCATCTGTGGCTTGACGAGCGGCTACCTGAGTCGCGTGCTGGACAAGGAGATCTTCGCGCTCGAGGATCTCTGCATCGGCAAAGGCGATGCGGTCTGCCGCTTGGTCGCACGGACGCGCGAGGAATGGGGCGAGGGGCACGCCGACGAGCTGCGCTTTTTCCAGAAGAACAAGCTGGGCGAGTGGCTCGATGCCTCCTTGCATCAGGCCTCCGAGACCTTGAAGCGCGTCGAGGGCAAGCTGCGCGCGCGGCGGCGGGTGCTGCAGCTGGAGGCACGCGACCTCGAGGATCCGCTCGGCGTGGTCGCCCGCAGCGACTCCATGCGCGCGCTCGTAGAGCTCGCGCGACGCGTCGCCAAGGTAGACTCGACGGTGCTCATCACCGGCGAG
>SXIE01000234.1 GCA_005772945.1 Pseudomonadota bacterium | reverse complement strand
CGGAGACGCCTGGAATTCCCGGGCGCAGTGCACAGATCCCGCGCACCAGCAGATTGATCTGCACGCCGGCCTGCGACGCCTTGAAGAGCGCCGTCATCATCGTCGGGTCTGCCAGCGCGTTCATGCGCGCGCGAATCCAGGCAGGGCGCCCCTCGCGCGCCGCGCTCGCCTCGGCCTCGATCTTGCGGACGAGCATGTCCGTCAGGTGAAACGGCGCCGACACCAACTTGCGCGGTGCGGGCAATTTCCCGAGTCCGGTCAATTGGCGAAAGAGGTCATGCGCGTCGGCGCAGAGCGCCTCGTCGGCGGTCAGTAGGCCGAAGTCCGTGTAGGCGGTGACGGTGCGCGAATGGTAATTGCCAGTCCCGAGATGCAGATAGGTCCGTAATTTGTCACTCTCTCGCCGCGCGATGAGCAGCATCTTCGCGTGCGTCTTGCGCCCGACGACCCCGTAGGCCACGCTCGCCCCTGCTGCCTGGAGTCGCTGGGCCCAGTCGATGTTCGCGGCCTCGTCGAAGCGCGCGCGTAGCTCCACGACCCCCGTCACGGCGATGCCGCGCGTGGCCGCGTCGAGGAGAGCTTCGGCGACCGGCGAGTCGGCGCCCGTGCGAGAGAGGGTCATCTTGATGACGCGCGTGTCGGGGTCGCGCGCTGCGCGCCTGAGGAGATCCAGAACCGGCGCGAACGACTGAAACGGATGGTGCAGAAGGAGGTCGCCGGCGCGGAGCGCCGCGAAGGGATCGACCGCCTCGTGCAGGCGCGAAGGGATCCCGGGGACAAAAGGCGGGTATTTCAGGTGCGGGACCTGGACCTCGCCGTGAAGCGCGGACACGCGATGCAGATTGACGGCGCCGTCGGTCCGGAAGAGCTCGCGCGTCGTCAGCTCGAATTGCTCGAGGAGAAAGCGCGCGAGCGCTTCAGGGCACCAGCGGTCGATCTCGAGGCGCACCGCGTCACCGAAGTTGCGGCGCGGCAGCTCGCCCGCGATCGCATGCAGGAGATCCTCGACCTCTTCCTCGTCGACCCACAGATCCGAGTTGCGCGTGAGGCGGAACTGAAAGCTCCCGCGCACGTCCATCCCGGGGAAAAGGAGGCCCATATTGGCCTCGATGAGCGAGCTCAGCAGGACGAAGTCCCAGGGCCCGCCCGCGAGCGACGGCGGCAACCGGAGGATGCGTGGCAAGGAGCGCGCGCCGGGGACGGGCACGATGGCGATCTCGGCCTCGCGCCCGAAGGCGTCCTCCCCGCGCAGCTCGACGATGTAGTTGAGGCGCTTGTTGACGACGTTCGGAAACGGGTGCGCGGGGTCGAGTCCGGTGGCGGTGAGGAGCGGAAGGACCGCGCCCTCGAACGTGGTCTTGAGCCACGCACGCTGCGCAGGGGTCCATTCCTCGGGCTCGAGCACGCGCACGCCCTCGGCGCGCAGGGCCGGCAGCAGGACATCATTGAGAAGCCGATACTGCTCGTCGACGATCGCGTGCGCGCGCGTGGCGATCTCGGCCAGCACATCCTTGGGCGTGCGCCCCTCGGGCCCAGTGTAGCCGCCACCGTACGTCGCCTGCTGCTGGATGGCCGACACGCGGACCTCGAAGAACTCGTCGAGGTTCGTCGACGAGATCGACAGGAAGCGGAGCCGCTCGAGCAGCGGCACGCCGGGCCGGCGTGCTTGGGCGACGACCCGCTCGTGGAACGCGAGCAGCGACAGCTCCGGATTCAAATAGAGGTGCGGCGCCGTCAGCTCGGGCGGTGTCTTCGGGGGGCTCGTCGTGGGCTCGGGGTCTTGCGCGTTCACGGTGATTCGGTCCAAAGTCAGCTGGGAGTATAGCGATGGATGGACGAAGCGACGAGCAGGGGCCCGACGGCAAGCGCAATCGCGCGGTGACGGCGCGGCGGACGCGACCGACCACCACGCATTGGCTGGTCGGCCGGGTCGTGAAGGTGTCGGTTGAGGCCGGCTGCGGCTTTCTGCGGTCCCAGGCGGGCGACCTCGTCTACTTCGCGCTCTCGGACGTGGCAGGGCAGGGTCGGCTGAGGGTCGGCGAGCGCGTGCGCTACGTCATGGACGGGGTCGCGATCCCGCGCGCGGGGCGCGTGACGCGTTGCTAGAGGAACCGCGCCCCGACGCGCTCGGGGTCATGCGGCTACCGTTCGTCAGGGCCTTCGCGGCGGGCCGCGTGGTCGCCGTGCTCGGCTCGCAGGTGCTCCACACGGCGGCCGGATGGGAGCTCTACGAGCGCACGGGCGACGAGCTGGCCCTCGGGCTCGTGGGCCTGGTCGAGATCATCCCGGTGCTCGTCCTGATGCTCCCGGCCGGCAATATCTGCGATCGCTTCGCGCGCCGCGACGTGTCGATCGTCGCGCATGCCATCTTCGCCTCGGCCGCGCTCGGCCTCTTCGCCGCGAGCACGCTCGGGTGGTCCAACGTCGCGATGTACGCGATGCTCGCACTGGTCGGCGCCGCGCGCGCGTTCGCCGCGCCCTCGACCGGCACGATCCTGCCGCAGCTCCTTTCGCCGGCGCAATTCGCGAACGCCAACGCCTGGACCTCGACTGCGTTCCAGCTCGCCGCCGCGATCGGGCCGGCCGTCGGCGGCTTCATGATCGAGGGGACCGGCGCGGCGCCCATCGCCTACGGGTTTGCGGCTGGCGCCCAGGTCCTCTACGTGGCGCTGCTTGTCGCATGGGTCCCGCGCGTGCCGGCCGCCGCCACACACACGAAACGAACGTTCGCGCACCTCACCGCCGGCTTCTCGTTCATCCGTCGCGAGCGCGCCCTCTTCGCGGCGATCCTCGTCGACATGCTCGCGGTCCTTTTTGCCGGCGCGGTCGCGTTGGTCCCAGTCTTCGCCCGCGACATTCTCGAGGGCGGGCCCACCGCCCTCGGCTGGCTGCGCGCCACACCCGCCATTGGAGCGCTCCTCATGGCCCTCGCCCTCACGCGTCGCCGTCCGTGGGAGCGCCCCGGCCGGGTCATGCTCTGGTCGGTCGTCGGCTTCGCCATCGCGACGATCGGCTTCGGACTCTCGCGCGAGCTCGGGCTCTCGCTCGCCTTGTTGGCGATCGCAGGGGCCTTCGACGAGGTGAGCGTGGTCATTCGCCAGACGCTCGAGCAGTCGCTCACCCCCGATGCGCTGCGCGGCCGCGTGTCCTCGGTCAACGCAGTCTTCGTCGGGTGCTCCAACGAGCTCGGCGGCTTCGAGTCCGGCACCAGCGCCAAGCTCACAAGCCCCACCGCCTCGGTCGTCGGCGGAGGGCTCATCGCCCTCGTCGCGGTCGCCTGGGTCTGGCGCCGCTTCCCGGCGCTCGTCCGGCTCGGCCCACTCCATGAACTCCGCGCGAAGTAGCGGCGTCCGATCGGGCTTCAGATCGGCCTTAGATAGGGTCGACGCGCCCCGTCAACGAATCGCGCGCCCGCTCGACCCCGCGCGCGATCCCGGCCGACACCCCTGCCTCGGCTGCGTGCGCCGCACCCTCGGATAGCGCTGCGCCTGCCCGATCGAACAGGCGCCGCTTGGGCGCGAACTGCACCGCCCAGATATCCGCGTCGCCCTGTCGCTCGAGCAGGTACTCGTCGCTCGTCTTGAGCCGGTCGACGAGCCCGAGCTCGATCGCCTCGGCCCCGAACCAGTGCTCGCCGGTGGCCACGCGCTCGAGATCGAGCTTGGGGCGGTGCTTGCCGACGAAGCTCTTGAAGAGCGCGTGTGCGACCTCGAGCTCCTCTTTGAACTTCTGGCGCCCGGCCTCGGTGTTCTCGCCAAAGACCGTGAGCGTCCGCTTGAACTTGCCCGCCGTGTGCTGCTCGAAGTCGATGTCGTGCTTCTTCAGAAAGCGGTTGAAGTTCGGGATCCCCGCGACCACCCCGATCGAGCCGATCACCGCAAACGGTGCCGCCACGATCTGATCGGCGACGACGGCCATCATGTACCCACCCGAGGCGGCGACCTGATCGACGACCGCGGTCAACCTCAGCCCGCGGTCCTTCACGCGCTCGAGCTGGCTGGCCGCGAAGCCATACGCGTGCACGTAGCCGCCCGGGCTCTTGAGGCGCACCACGACCTCGTCGCCGGGACGCCCGACCTGCAGGATGGCCGTCAGCTCCTCACGCAAACACGCCGTCTGACAGCGCCGATCGAGTTCACCGAGCGCGGTATCCGGCGTCCTTGAACCAACTGACGATGTGGCCTCTGGGCAACTCGTTCATGGCACGCAAGACCTCCCGGTCGACGGCGTCACGAGAGCGGGCTTTGGCT
>SXIE01000233.1 GCA_005772945.1 Pseudomonadota bacterium | reverse complement strand
GACGGGCTGGGCGGCGTGCTCGAGCCGCCCTCGGCCGCGCCCGTCATCATCGAAGACGGCGCGTTCATCGGCAGCCGCTGCATCGTCGTCGAGGGCGTGCGCGTCGGCGCCGAGGCCGTCCTCGGTGCGGGCGTCGTCCTGGCGTCGTCGACGCGCATCCTCGACGTCTCCGGCAGCGAGACCATCGAGCACCGGGGCGTCGTCCCGCCGCGCTCGGTCGTCATCCCGGGCTCGGTCCCCAAGGCGTTCCCGGCCGGGACCTACCACGTCCCGGTCGCCCTCATCATCGGTCGCCGCACCGCGTCCACCGACCAAAAGACCTCGCTCAATACCGCGCTGCGCGACTTCGGCGTCAGCGTCTAAACCCGCCTGCGACGCGCCTGCGACGCTTGCCCGCGGCCGCCACCCCGCCCCCCAGAGGCTCGAGGACACGATGACGATCCCGACCGATGCCGCCCCGGCGAAATCCATCCTCACGCCGCTCGCCGCGAGCGAGCTGCGTCCCCCGTGTCCGCCGATCCTGGCGTTCGAGACGACCGACGCGCTCGCCGCGCTCGAGGGTCCCATCGGCCACGCGCGCGCCCGCGAGGCCTTGCGCGTCGGGCTCGGGATCCGGCGCGACGGTTACAACATGTTCGTCGTCGGCTCACCCGGCGTCGGCAAACACACGGTCATCATCGACACCTTGAACGAGCGCGCGCGCGTGTCGCCCATCCCGCCCGACTGGTGCTACGTCCACAACTTCGAGGAGTCGCACAAGCCCAAGGCGCTGCGGCTGCCGGCGGGCGAGGGGACAAAGCTCAAGAGCGCGATGCACCGCTTCATCGAGGACCTGCGCGCCGTCCTGCCGGTCGTCTTCGCGTCGGACGCCTACACGACGCGCGTTCACGCCATCAACGAGGCGATGGAGAAGGTCCACGACCAGGCCCTCGACGCGGTCAAGGAGAAGGCGGGGCAGCGCGGGCTGGCCTTCGTCAAGACCGACGAGGGCTTCACCTTTCTGCCCACCAAGGACGGCGAGGTCCTGGTTCCCGACACCTTCGAGAAGCTCTCGCCCGAGGAACGCGAACCGTTCGAGGAGGCGCTCGAAGAGACCGAGGACGAACTGCAGGCGGTCTTCGGCGGCGTCCCGCGCTGGCGCAAGGAGACCCGTGACCGCTTGAAAGCATTGGAGAAAGAGGTCGTCGAGGCCGAGGTCGCGCGCCTGATGGAGCCGCTGCGCGCCACCTGCGTCGACTTCCCGGAGGTCCTCGCGTACCTCGCCGACGTGTGCAAGGACATCCCCGATCAGGTGCATCTCTTCCGCGAGGATCTGCCGACCGAGGACATCGAGGACGAGGACGAGGCCGAGGCGATCGGGCGCGCCAAGAGCGCCGTCCGCAAGACCGAGATCCGCCGCTACCAGGTCAACGTGCTGGTCGACCACGGCAAGAGCCACGGCGCGCCCGTCATCTACGAGGACATCCCGGCCTTCGCCAACCTCATCGGCCGCATCGAGCACCTCTCCGAGTTCGGCGCGCTCATCACCGACCACACGCTCATCAAGCCGGGGGCGCTCCACCTCGCCAACGGCGGTTACCTCGTCCTCGACGCTTGGCGCCTCGTCAACGCCCAGTTCGCCTGGACCGCCCTCAAGCGCGCGCTCCGCTCGCGCCTCGTCAAGATGGATGGCCCCGGCGAGCAGACCCACCCGATGACGACCATCACGCTGACGCCCGATCCGATCCCGCTCGATCTGAAGGTCGTCCTGATGGGCCCGCCCGAGCTCTACTACGAGCTCTCGAACCAGGACCCCGAGCTCGAGCGCCACTTCAAGATCCTCGCCTCCTTCGATGAAAAGCTCCCGCGCACCCCCGAGGCTGTGACGCTCTTCGCGCGCCTCATCGCCACCAAGCTGCGCCAGAACGGCCTCCGACCCTTCCACGCCGACGCCGTCGCCGCCGTCATCGAGGAGTCCTCGCGCCTCATCGAGGACAACACCTACATCTCGTCGAACCTGGCGCGCCTCTTCAACCTCCTCGACGAGGCCGACTACTGGGCCCACGAGGCCGGCGCGAGCCTGGTCCTGCGCACCCACGTCGACCAAGCCCTCGCCGCCTTCGAGCGCCGCAACGCCGAGCCCAAGGACGAGCTCGCCGAGTCGATCGCGCGCGGCGCGATCCTGGTCGAGACGAGCGGCGCCGTGCAGGGTCAGGTCAACGCACTTGCCGTCGTCCAGCTCGGCAGCTTCGAGTTCGGCCGCGCCGCGCGCGTCTCGGCGACCGCGCGCATCGGGCAGGGCGAGGTGATCGACATCGAGCGCGAGGCCGACCTCTCGGGCAGCCTCCACTCCAAGGGCATCCTCATCCTGCACGCCCTCCTCGGCTCGCGCTTCGCCCGCGACTTCCCGCTCGAGCTCGCGGCCAGCCTCACCTTCGAGCAGAGCTACGGCCACATCGACGGCGATTCCGCGTCGCTCGCCGAGTACTGCGCGCTCGTGTCGGCCATCGCCGAGGTCCCCATCCGCCAATCGTTGGCGCTCACCGGCTCCATCAATTCGCGCGGCGAGGTACAGGCGATCGGCGGCGTCAACGCGAAGATCGAGGGCTTCTTCGAGCTCTGCCAGAGCCGCGGTCTGGGCCTCAACGCCGGCCCCGACGTCCCCGGCGTCATCATCCCGGTCTCCAACGTCCAGAACCTCATGCTGCGCGCCGACGTCGTCGCCGCCGCGACCGAGGGACGCTTCCGTGTCTTCGCGGTGCGCCACGTCGACGAGGCGCTCGAGCTCCTGACCGGCCTGCCATGCGGCGCCCGCGACCCGAGCGGCGCCTTCGCCGTCGGCACCATCAACCACTGGGTCGAGCTGCGGCTGCGTGGCTTCTTCGAGCAGCGCCGCCGCCTCAACGCGGACACGAAGGCGCCCGGGCTCTGACCGTCACGCCGGGTCGATTGCCGACCGTCCCCCGCGGTGAGCCGCGGTTCACTCGTTCGCGCCCTCGGGCCCCAGCAGGAAGCCGTCGAGCCCCTGGAGCCGCTCGTTCGAGGCGCCCTCTTTGGTCCGCGCGGTCGCCCGCAAAGCCTCGATTTTCGTGCCCGCCACGCGGTCCTGGATGATGAAGAGGTCCCCGCCGTAGAGCATGCGCCGGCTCAGCGCCTTGACGTCGTAGCTGGCGCCGCGCCACGTCGCGCACACCGGGCGCAGCCCGCCCTCGCCGTCGCTCTCCTTCTCGACGGAGATCGCCGGACCGAGCTTGGCCTCGTAGTCGCCAAGCCGCGTCGCAAAAGGCCCGGCGCCATCTTCGAGCCGGCGCGCGTACTTCCAGAGCTTGCCCTCGTGCAGGAAGAAGAAGTGGACGACCTCGCCATCGCGCCAGAGGTACAGCGATTCCTGGGTCTCGGCCGCGAACTCACCGGCGATGATGCTCGACTCCCAGCCGGTGCGGCGCCCATCGAAGACGACCTCGTTGCCGGTCACATCCGCGAGCTCCTTGTCCCGCGCCGCCCGCAGCGCCGCGCGCTCGTGGTCGTCGACTGCTTTGACGATGCGCGGCCCCCAGGTCCGATCGAGGCGCCTGCCGACCCACTTCGCGATCCCCTCGACGCCGGCCCCGAACGGCAGCTCCCCGAGCCCCGTCTCGAGCACGCGCACGTCCACGTTGCGCGGTGCGACCGGCCCCGCGGGCTTCGCGGCGACCGCGGCCGTCGCGAAAAGGACGAGCGCCAAGCCGGCGCCGAGCCGAGTCGCGAACGAGACCTCGAAGCGATGGGCAGACATAGGAACCCCCCAGTTGGAGCACGACCACAGCGCGCACTACCGCACGCGGTGCACGCCGCCGTCGGCCGGTTTTCAAGTTGACGCCCCCACAACCTAGCCACCTTGGGTTGTCAAGCCAATTCTCTCGCGCGAAGGCCCGGCGTTGAGTGCCGCTCGACGCCTCGACCGGGGCAGGGCCCCGGGAAGACCGCGAAGCGGTGGTGGGGCCGCCTCGGACCCTGAGGCCGGGCCTTCGCGAGTGCTTCGTGCGCCGCGGCCTCGCGCTGGGCTTGCGCGTGCGGCCGAAATCAGTGGAGCATGCCGCGCCATGCAGCTCCTGAAGACCCAGGTTCGACCCCGCAGCGACGCCTACCGACAGAACCGCGCCGCCTTCCAGGCCGCGCTGGCCAAGCTCGACGCCGCCCTTGCCGAAGCACGCGCCGGCGGCGGCGACAAATACATCGATCGCCACCGCGCCAAAGGGAAGCTGCTCCCACGCGAGCGGATCGAGCTTCTGCTCGATCCCGGCAGCCCCTTCCTCGAGCTCCTCCCGCTCGTCGGCTACGGCATGCGCGGCGTCGGCACGGGCGGCGGCGTCATCGGCGGCATCGGCGTCGTGAACGGGGTCGAGTGCCTCGTGACCGCGAACGAAGCCACCCTCAAGGGAGGCGCCATCAACGAATGGGGCCTCAAGAAGTCCCTGCGTCTCGCCGAGATCGCCGATCGCAACGGCCTGCCCGGCATCTCGTTGACCGAGTCGGCCGGCGCCGATCTGCCGAACCAATCGCAGATCTTCGTCCCCGGCGGGCAGACCTTCCGCGACATCACGCGCCGCTCCAAGGCCGGTCTTCCGAGCATCTGCGTCGTCTTCGGCAACGCGACCGCCGGCGGCGCCTACCTCCCCGGCATGTCCGACTACGTCATCATGGTCGACGGCGGCGCCAAGGTCTTCCTCGCCGGCCCGCCGCTCGTGAAGATGGCGACCGGCGAGGTCACCGATGACGAATCGCTCGGCGGCGCGCGCATGCACTCGCGCGTCTCGGGCGTCTCGGACTACCTCGCGCGCGACGAGGTCGAGGCGATCCGCATGGCCCGCGACATCGTCGGCCACATTCAGTGGAAGAAGGCCGGACCCGCCCCGGAAGCGGTCCCCGAGGCCCCGCACTACGACCCGGACGAGCTCCTCGGCCTCGTCTCGATGGACGTCCGCGTGCCGTTCGACCAACGCGAGGTCATCGCGCGCCTGGTCGGGGGCTCGCGCGT
>SXIE01000232.1 GCA_005772945.1 Pseudomonadota bacterium | reverse complement strand
TGGCGCTCGCCGCCCTCGTCAGGAGAGCCGGACGATCGCGCGCGCGTACGCTTCGATCCCCGCCGCGAGCTCGCTGAACGCAAGGTGCTCGCGCTCGCCGTGCGCACAGCGCATGTCGCCGGGCCCGAAGAGCGCGACCGGCGCGCCGAGCAGGCGCAGGTAGCTCGCGTCGGTGTTGAACGGGACGGCCGGACCGGCCACCTCGCCGTAGGTTTCGAAGTCATGCGGCTCGGCCCGCGAGAGCTCGGTCACCTCGACGTGCGGCCCGAGGCGCGAGCGCGCGGCGGCATAGACGGCGTCCACGGGCGCGGCACAGCGGATGACCAGCGTCGCGTGCGCGTCCGGCGCGAACACGTTCGGCGCGACGCCGCCGTGGATCTCGCCGATATTGACGGTCGTCTCGCCCAGCGTCGGGTCGCACGGAAGGTCCGTCGCGCGGAGGCGTGCGAGGGCGTCGACGAGCTGATGGATGGCGCTCGCGCCGGTCTCCGGGTAGGCCGAGTGCCCGGCCCGCCCGCGCGCCTCGCAGCGCAACTTGATGAGTCCTTTTTGGCCGATCGCGGGCGCGGTGCCGCAGGGCTCGCCGAGGATGACGTGCCGCGGCCGGAAGAGCCCAGTCTCGAGCGCCGCGCGGGCGCCGGCGTGGTCGGTCTCCTCGCCGACGACCAGGAGGCAGGCCGCGCGGGCCGCACCGGAAGCGGCCTGGCGGGCGATCGCCAGCGCGTGCAGCATCGCGACGGCGATGCCCTTGGCGTCGCAACTGCCGCGTCCCCAGAGGGCCGTCGCCTCGCGGCGGGCCGGCAGAAACGGCGGGACCGTGTCGAGGTGCGTACACAGCAGGACCTCGACGGCCGCCGGATCGTCCGCGCCGACGAGCACGTTGTCGCGGCCGGCGGCGACCGGCATCGTGCGCGCCGAGAGCCCCAGCTCGGCGGCGACCGCGTGGACCAGCGGCACGACCGGCCCCTCGCGACCCGAGGTCGAGTCGACGTCGACCAGGCGCATGAGCTGGACAATGGCGGTCTCGAGGCGCTCGAGCGTCGGCGCGAGCGAGCCGTACGCGACGGGCGAAGGGGGGAGAGTCGGCTCCATCGGGGACCTCGTCTTGTCGGTGCGCGGCGTGGTAAAGCACGGACCGTGGGTGCTTCGAAAGACGTTTCAGAGGATTCGGCGCAGGGGGAGCGCGCGCAGCACGTGCTCGCGGGACGCCGGATCGCCGTGACCGGCACGAGTCGCGGGCTCGGCGCTGCGCTCGCACGCGGGTTCGCCAACGCCGGCGCGCGCGTTTTGGTTCACGCACGGACCGACGAGGGCGCGTGCGTTTCCGCCCATGCAAGCGGCGCGGCCGCCTTCTGTGCGGGTGAGCTGGCAGATCCGACGCTCGCTGGGCGGCTCGCAAAGGTCGCGCAGGAGGCGCTCGGGGGGCTCGACGTGCTCGTGCTCAACGCGGGCGTGCTCGGGCCGATGCAGGCCTTGGCGGACACGGATTTCGCGGCGTTTCGCGAGGTCATGGCGCTCAACGTCGAGGCCCAGCTGCGCCTCTTCGTGGCGGCGTTGCCGCTTCTCACGGCCTCGCGCGGCGCCGTGCTCTGGATGTCGTCGGGCCTCGGGCGCTTCGCGGCGCCCGGCTACGGGGCGTATTGCGCGTCGAAGCACGCGCTCGAGGGGCTCGCCAAGCTGGCCGCGATCGAGCATGCGGGCCAGCTCACGAGCATCGCGATCGCGCCCGGGATGGTGCAGACCGACATGCTCGCGCGCGCGCTGGGAGCTGGCTCGAGCCATGGCGGCACCGCCGACCTCACGCCCTACGCCCACCCCGACGACACCGCCGGGCGCTTCGTGCGCCTTGTCGCGACGCTCGGACCCGAGCTGAACGGAGCTTCGTTGGACATCGGGGATCGCTGAGGGCACCTTACGCGCATGTCGCGCGCCCCCCATGCTCCCCTCCCCGTTCGCGCTCGGACCCTCGCAGGCTCCGACTCGCGCGTCGCGCCCGCCTTGCCCGGCGCAATCGTCGCGCTCGGTGCCATCGCCGCCATGTCGTCCGCCTGCACGGTCGCCGAGCCCGCGCGGCCGACCTCGCCGCGCGACACCCAGGCCACGCCCGACGCCACCGCCGACAGCCAGGGCGATAGCGGCCCCGAGCTCATCAACGGCCACCTCGCGTGCGAGGTCGGCGCGCCCGAGGGCTGCCCCGACGGCCAGTTCTGCGAGACCACCGCGCACGTCTGCGTCGACTGCGTCGGCTTCACCCAGCGCTGTGGCGAGCGCGGACGCGAGACCTGCGCCGCCCCCGATGCGACCGGGATCGGCGCGCTGACGGGCGGCTACTTCGTGCGCGATCCGTGCGACCCCGGAACCGCCTGCGTGCAAGCCGGCGTCCTCGCGCGTTGCGATCCCGAGGTCTGCATCGCGGGCGAGACCCGCTGCATCTCGGGCGCGAAGATCTCGCGCTGCAACGCGAGCGGCACGGTGCTCAGCGAGGAGGCCTGCGCGGCCGGCAAGGCCTGCTACAGCGGCGCCTGCGAGCCCATCCGCCACAACGTCCTGCTCATCTTCGACACCTCGGGCTCGATGAACGACTACGTCGATCAGAGGGCTGCCGCCGCGTGCGGGCGCTTGACCAAGGGCGTCATGCAGTCGGCCACGGCCGCCCCGGACGCCGTCAGCGCGGCCACCACGGCCGGCGGCCTGGTAGCCGACCTTCGCCACAACCTGACCTTGCCGACCGACGGCACGGGTCGCGGCGGCTTCGTCCAGATCCACGTGTCGAACCCCGGCCGCTACGAGCTCTTCTTCACCGAGGCGCTCGCCGTCACCGTCACCTCGAGCGCCGGCGCCGCGATCGCCGCGACTCCCGCCGCCGCCCCGGCCACCTGCTCGATCGCCCAGACCCGCGTCGCGATGGACCTCGCGACCGGCGATTACACGCTCGAGCTGCGCGCGACCGCCGCCGTCGACGAGGTCGCGATGGTCCTCATCGGCGCCCTGGTCGGCGGCTTCGCGACCTCGCCCAACACCTGCGAACAGGACGGCTCGCCGTGCCTTGGCGCGTTCCCGGCGTGCGACGATCCCGCGAACCCGTTGGCGATCTTCTCGGTCGCCAAAAACGTCTTCTCTGAGGTCGTCGCGACCGCCGTCGGGCGCTTCAGTCAGTTTGCACTCCAACGATTTCCGCAGCGCGAGGCCGGCTCGAACCCGGCCAGCTGCGAGCAAGGCTGGTACACGGTGCTGCCGGACTACCGCATGACGGGCGACGATGACGCCCGCGCGGCCGGTGCCTGGTTCGGCACGAATCTCTCGCAGACCGTGGTCGTGCCGTTCCCGGTGCGGAACACACTCGAGAACGATGCGGCGCTGCTCGGGTGGCTCGACTTCGAGGAATCGCTTGCACCGTCGAGCACGGGTTGCGCGACGTCGTCCGACTGCGGCACGGGCCGCTGCGGCACGGTCGACGGGGCCAAGCGCTGCTTCTACCATCGCGACGAGGAGCTGCGGGCGGTCGGGACGACCCCCCTCGGCAAGAGCCTCTTCTATGCCGGCGAGTACGTCCGGACGCGCGTGCGCATCGACGGCAAGGCCTGCGCGAACGACGGGCAATGCGGCTCGGCCGGCTATGTGTGCCGCGAAGAGAAGTGCGTCGACCCGTACCGGCACTGCAAGGAGGACTTCATCATCCTCTTCACCGACGGCGAGGAGAGCGAGTTCCAGGAGGAGACGAGCTTCTTCAACCCGGTCGTGCAGGCGCAGCGCCTGGCCTTCGGGCTCGACTGCCAGGCGGACGGCGACTGCCGCGGCGGCGCGACGTGTCAGGACCACATCTGCCTCGGCAAGGATCAGGTCCCGAGCGATGTCCCGCGCGTGACGGGCGATGGGTTCGGGGCGCTCGCTGCGCCCGACGGCACGCCCATCAGCATCCGCACGACGGTCATCGCGCTCGACACGCGCACCCCGACCAACGGGCGCGTCGCGAAAGCCGGCGGCGGCGCGCAGGTGGACGTGACCGCGGGGGATCCGGAGACGTTCAAGCAGCTGCTCTTCCAGGCGATGACGCCGAACTTCAAGTGCCAGCCCGAGGACCTTTGACGGCTGGCGCGCGTTTCAATCACCGCGGCGCCCGGCGTCTCTGGGCGTCAGGCACAAGGAGCATTCGCGATGAAGCGACGTTGGATGAGTCTTCTCATGGCCCCGGCGCTCTTGGCCGCATGCCCGACCCCGTCGGGTGACCGCACGACGGACACGCCCAGCGCGGCGGCGGGCGCGGCCGGGAGCGCGACCGTGGAGGGCCAGCTCGACGGGCGCGCCTTCGTCCCCAAGGACGCGATCGTCGTGCGCCTGCCACGCAAGAAGCAGCGCGGCGACATCGCCTGGGTCGTCCTCAGCACCGCGCCCGATGCGTGCCAGGCGTACCTGGATGGGAGCCTGCACCTGCAGCTCTTCGAGCCACGCCAGCAGTTTTCCGACTCGCGCTTCATCGTGTGGACGGTGTTCGCGGGCATGAGCACCGACGCCGACTTCGCGGTCGGCCCGTTCGATCACGGCATCCCGGCGTTCGAAGGCAAGAGCCCGCTGCGGCCGCCCGGACCCGGTCCCTTCGGGTTCGCGCAAGCCGGAGACGCGGGGCCCGCCTGCGAGAAACGCGACGTCCGCTTCGACTACCCGACTCTCACCTCGGAGTTCGCGCTGACCGCGGTCGGCACCGCCGAGGAGCCGCTGGCCGCGACGTTCCGGCTCGCGCAGGGGACGACCGATCTCAAGGGCTCGCTCATCGCGCGGCCCTGTCAGCCGCCGCCGGACTGGCCCGAGCCCCAGGCGCCCGCGTGCCGTCCGGCGCCGACCGGACCGCGCACGGCGGCCGCGGTTCAGGCCGCTGCGCAGCGATTCGCGCCGCTCGGCGAGCCAACGGGCGAGGCCGGCGTCTGCTGGGAGGCCGAGCTGAGCTGTGTCGCCGCGAAGCCATCCGATCCCGCGTCGGTGCGGCGCGTCGAGCTCACGCGCCAAGCGTTCCGCGATCGGCAACCGATCGCCGGCGTGCCGTTCCCGGATCCGGCGAACGCGACGAGCACCGCCAAGCGCTGGGTGAGCCACACGCGCAGCGATGGCGAGGGCGGAAGCATGGTGCGCGAGGTCCGCGCCACCGAGAGCCGCTGGACCTACGACCTCGACGGCGACCTCCTCGAGGTGGATCGGACGCCCGCCGACGGGCTCTACCACGCGACGTTCACGACGCGCGCCCGCCAGGATGCGCTCGTATGTCAGCTGCCGCAGAAGACCGGTGGCGATCCCAAGCGCTGGCGCTACTCGCGCCTCGGGGACTGCCCGTAACGCCTCAGAGGACCTTCTCGCCGATGAGCATCCGAACCGCGACCCCCGCGGCCGCGAGCCCGAATGCGCCGGTCACGAAACCGGCCGAGCCCTCGATCTGATTGCGGTGCTCGCACGAGTGAAAGTCGTTCTGTCCTTGCGGACAGACGCAACGGAAACCGTCGCCACCATCGTAGGCGAGCTCCTGCGGATCGAGCTTGGGCTCGGCCGAGAAGACGGCCGGAATTCCAGTCAGGGCGCGGCTCGGAAAGCCGTGCTTCTCGCGCAGGACCTTGCGAACCATGCGCGCGAAGGGATCCATCTCGGTGCGGTTGAGATCGACGACGCGCACCTGGGTCGGGTCGAGGCGACCCGCGGCGCCCATGACCACGACCATCGGCAGCTTGCGCGTCTGGCAGGTCTCGATGAGGTGGCACTTGGCCGTCATATTATCGATGGCGTCGACCACGAAGGTGACGGGCGGAATGGGCGCGGCCCCTGGCGTGGGCTCGGGGGACAGGAGGCGCTCCGAGCTCTGGGCGTTGTAGAAAGCCTGCTCGGTGCGGATCGTGACCTTCGGGTTGATGCGGCGGAGGCGCTCCGCCATGACCTCGACCTTGGGCTCGCCGAGCGTGCTCTGCAGCGTGTGCAGCTGGCGATTGGCGTTCGTCGCGCACACCAAATCGAAGTCGACCAGCGTCACGGTGCCGACCC
>SXIE01000231.1 GCA_005772945.1 Pseudomonadota bacterium | reverse complement strand
GGTTTCGAGCGCCTATCCCTGGGTGCTGGGCGGCGCCCGCGTGAACCAGCTCTTGGCGTGGCGCGCCTTCGGGCTCTTCGCGCCGACCCCCGAGGTGCCGAGCGCCGAGACGCTCGGCGCCGTCTCACCGCATCCCGCGCTCGGCGACGCGAGCGCGAGCCTCGAGAGCCGCGCCCGCGCCTGGCTCCACCTCAACTGCAGCGCGTGCCACACCCCGGGCGGTACGAGCGGCACGAACCTCGACCTTCGCGCGTCCATCCCGCTCGCGCAGATGAACATCTGCGACGTGCCACCGACGCGCGGCGATCTCGGCCTGCCGGGCGGCGCCGCGGCCACCCGGATCCTGGCTCCCGGCGCGCCCGAGAACAGCGTCCTCGTCGCCCGCATCGCCCGCCGCGGGACGGAGCTCCCGGGGCAGATGCCGCCGCTTGGGAGCGCGCGCATCGACGAGGCCGGGGTCGACGTCGTCACGCGCTGGGTGCGCGAGATGACCGGCTGTCCCAGCCCCTGACCGAATCGCGGATCGATCGCCGCAAAGAGGGTCCGTGCGACCCGCGATGAGCCTTTCGAATGGCGGGCGACGTCGAAAAAGTCACCCGGGTGACTCATCAGCGGATGAAGCCGTTCAGCTCGAACGAGTTGAGCTGCCGCACCGTCCCCGTAGCGCTGTCGATGAACGTGATCCACCCGGTCGGATTGGCGAGCGAGATGGCGACCTGATTCGCGCCGCGCAGCGCCCCGACGAACACGGGCGCGTCCGGCACCGCATAGACCTGGACCGCGAAGCTGGAGGTCTCGACCCGGTCGACCTCGTGGGCGGCGCGCGTCGGATCGGGGACGAGCGCATAGAGCTCGGTCGCATCGTCGGTGAACACGACGTCGGTCACCTCGTGTGGCGTGGTGATGAGCTTCGTGTAGCCGCTCGCCAGATCGAGGACGGTATAGCCGTGGCTGGTCGCCAGCGAGCCGCTGCCCGAGTAGTAGCGGTGGAGGAGCGCCGCTTTGCGTGAATCCGGCGACACGAGCACCGCCCGTACTTCCTTGTCGAGCGGGCGGATGACGGCCGAGAGGGCGACGATGTCGAGCATGCCGATCGCCTGGATCCCGGGCGTGGTCGAGTAGAGCAGGGCGCGGCGGCCGTCCGCGGTGAGGACCGTCGCACCGAAGGCCGCCCCGGTCGGCACGAAGTGAACATGGGGGTTGGATTCGTCTGCGACCGGCAGCGCGAACGCGTCCGGCAGATCGGCGACCAGCGCCTCCTTCAGCCCGGGCAGCGTCGCGATGAGCGTCTTGCCGTCGGGGGTGAGCTCGAGATCGGTCGCCCAGCCCGGAAGCTCGAGCGTCGCCAAGGTCCCCGTCTGCAGATCGACCCACGCCAGCGACGCGTGATCGAGGTCGCGCACGATCGCGAAGTGGCCATCCGGGGTCGTCACGATCTCGCGATCGTGCGGGACGTGGAACGGGTCGCGATTGGTCGGCACCGGCGTGAGAAACACGTTTTTGGTGAGGTCGCGCAGGTAGGCGCCGCTGATCCCGTCCTCGCAGTCGATGAGGACGAGGCTGTCGTTGTCGGCGAAGTGGATGCGCTCGGGGCGCCGTCCGACGGCCAGGTTCATGACCCCCTCATCGCCCGGCGCGAGGCGAATCGCCGACACATCTTGGAGCCCGCCGACCCCTCCCAAGGTGTGGTCCTCGCGCTCGTCGTACCAGGCGAAGGCGAGCTCGGCGCGCGGCGACAGCACGAGGCGATTGGCGCCCGGGACGACATCGAGCGTGAGCACCGAGAACGGCGGGTCGCGATCGGGATCGGGCCGGACGATCGACACGTCGCTCGAGGCGGCGTTCAAGACGATCGCGCCACCGTCGTCGGGGAGCGCGCGCACGGCGATGGGTCCAACGCCCACCTCGACGACCTCGACCGCGAGCGAGCGGGCGTCGACGACGATGAGCGCGTCGAGTCCGGCCGACGGAATGTAGAGAAAGCTCTCGGCCGCCTCGGGGGTGCGGAGATCGAAGTCGAGCTCCTCCTCGGGGGGCGGCGGCGGCGGCAGCTCGGGGGCCATGTCGACGGCGGTGTCGAACGGCAGTACGTCGTCCGACGCCGTGTCGGTCGGACCGGTGTCGGTCGCGGCGGTGTCGGTCGCAGCGGTCGGCGAGGTGTCGACGCCCGACCAGTTGCCGAGCTCGCTGAAGCTGGCGGACCCGTCGGCCGCGCCGCAGGCGCCGATGCCGCCGATGCCGCCGATGCCGCAGGACGCACACAGGGTGAGGACGAGACGGGAAAGTGGCGCGAACGGACGTGGATGGCGCATGCGAGAGCTCCTGGGCGTGGGGTGTGGGTCTGAGGGGCGCTCAGAAGGTGAGGGCGACCGTGCCGGCGAGGACCGGGCCGCTCAGGTTGAGGGGGCCGAGATCGGTCGGCTGCGTGCGCACCGACGGGTCGGGGCCGAGCACCACCGGATCGAGGTCGTGGTCGAGGCGCAGCGCGTAGCCAGCCATGACGCGGAAATCGAGCGCGAAGCAGTCGTCCAGCGGGACGTGGTAGGCGAGGCCGACCTTCGGGACCGCGCCTGGGGCCCAAGCGCCGGTGTCGGCGTGCTGTCCGTCGAGCGTCACGCGGGTGCCGACGTGGAGCGCCTCGAGATCGAGCTCGCCGACGAAAGAGAGCCCGGCGATGATCGGCAGGGTGAGGCGGGCGCCCGCGACAATGGCGTCGCCTTGGGTTTCGAACGCGAAGTCCGTGCCATCCGCGCCAGCGGCCCCATTGGGCGCCAAGGAATCGGCGCGCGCGAGCGGTCCGAGGTGGCGCCAACCGGCGTAGACCGTGAGGAGGTCGATCGGCTGGTAGCTCAGGGCGATGAGCCCTTGGGCGCCGCGCACGTCGTCGCTCGCATACGCGACCGACTCGGTGGGGTACCAACCGACCTCGAGGCCGAGCTCGAGGCCGAAGCGGCCAGGCTCGGCGCGCGCGGCGCCGTTGAACGCCCCGAGCGTGAGCGCCATCGTCATCGAAGCCATGATCGTCGGGCCGCCGTTCACCGTGCACCTCCTTGGAAGACACCCTCGAGGATGAAGCTGCCGAGCGCGAGTGACTCCGTGGCGGCCGGAAGATCGGCCGGCCAGAGCACCACGCTGGAGGCGTCGAAGTAGCCGCTGGCGCCGATCGCGAAGGTCGCGATCGTGTGCGCCCCGCGCGCGAATCGGTAGTGGTGGGAGCCGGCGCCCGGGATCGGCGCGGCCTCGGTGTGGACCGTCGCGAGCTCGCTCGTGACGAGCCAGCTCGCGCCGTCGGGCTCGCTGACGATCGCGTGGAGGCGGCCCGCGGCCGGGTCGATGCTCGCCTCGTAGAACCTTCCAGCGTGCGAGAAGGGGGTCACGCGGTCGGTCTCGGCGTCGAAGACCAGCACCGGATCGGCAGGATTGCGCGGGGTGGTCAGGAAGAGAGCCGTCTGGTCGATGCGCGTGACGGCCGTGAACGGGTACTTGATGGCGTGGGTCGTGGCGACGCGGTCGCGGCCGGCCGCGAGCGCCGCGAGGTCGACGGTGTAGAGGGTCCCGCCGCCGTAGCTACTCCAGACGATGGCCGATGGCGTCCCGTCGGCGGTGTCGAAGAGCGCGATGCGATCGAGGCCGGTCGCGAGCGTCGTCGCGACGCCGTTGGCGGTGTCGAGATCGGTCAAGGTGAGGGTGCCCTGGCTCGGGTTCGTCGCGAGGACGACGAGCTTCGTGACCCCGTCGGAAGCGGTTCCGGCAAGGTTCGCCAGCGTCGCGGCGCCGCCCGGCCCCATGCCGGCGAGCTGCACCAGGTGCACATCGAAGTCGGTCGGCGCGCCCGGCAGCGGGACGACCTCGAGCGCGTAGACAGCCGTCGTTTCGGCGGTCGTGACGATGCCCCACAGCGACGGCGCGCCGACCGAATTGGTTTGCACACCAAAGGAAATCGCGGTGGGGGTGCGCTGCCCGCCGGCGGTGAGCGAGACGAGTGGAACGGAGCGCTCGACCATCGTGGGGGCAGCCATATTGACGATCGCGAGGTGCTCGTCGGAGGCGACGAAGGCGTAGTGGCGGGGGCCGGTGGGGCCGTCGAGCTCGGGAGAGAACGCGACGAAGAGCGGCGCGCCGCCGAGCGAGGCGAGCGTGCGTCGCGCGACCTGGGTGCTGGCGAGGTCGACGAGGGCGACCTCGTTGGCGTTGTTGAAGGCCTCGGCCGAGTCGCCGTAGGGCGCGAAGGCGAGCGCGGCCTTGCCGTCGGGTGTGAGGACGATGCGCGTGAAGGGCGCGCCGAGAGCGATGGGCGTGACGTCGCCGGAGCCGAGGTCGACGCGGTCGAGCGCGCGCGCGTCGGGCTCGAGGACGAGCACGGTGTCGCTGCCGTCGATGGCGATGGGGCTGCCATCAGGCGTGCCGGAGAGGGGGATGTCGCGGCGCAAAGTGACTTCGCCGTCCTCGAGTCGGAAGGCGATGAGGGACTTGGCGGCGCGGTCGGCGAGGACCAGGTGGTGCTCGCTGGCTGCGGGCAGCGTGAGGTCGCCGAAGGGGGCCGGCTCGGGGGCTTGGCAGGCGGCTGCCAGCGCGCAGAGCGCGGAAACGGCGGCGCGGAGGGCCAGAGGGAGGGATCGTCGCTGCATGAGGGCTCCAGGGTGCGTGGTAAGTTTCTCTCCACGCAATCGATGTGCCACGCTCGCGACTTGATGAATGGCGGTTGACAGAGTGGTGCGGGCGACGTCCGGGTCGTGCGTGGATAGTTGCTTCGCAGGGGTGCCACGGACACGCGCACGACCTGTCGCCGGCAAAGGCCCGTGGTCGGCAGCGTCTCGGAGCGTTCGGCGCGTTCAAATGGTCGCGCGGCGCCCGCACCTCGCGCGAAAAAGCGCGCCCGTGCGTGCGGACCCAGACAGGGCGCGCATCGGCGCGGAATCAGGGGTTCCCGTGATTGTGACTAATTGTTGCCCCGGACGTGTACATGCTTGCGACCCGTGGTATGTTCGTGCCGAGGTCGTATGCACACCAACCGTCAGATACTGGTGTGGATGTTCGTCCCGATGCTGGGGTGTGATGCAGATGCGCGCCCGGAGATCGAGGACGATGGCTCCACCATCGCCACCGAGACACCCGCCGCAAACCGCGAGGCCGCCCTCGGCTTGCCCGAACGCGAAGTCCCGGCGCCCGCTGCAGCGGACGAGCCCGCGGCCACCGGGGTGTTTCCCGGGTTCTCCTGGGTCGACTCCGACCTGCTGGCCGGCATGCCGCGCCCGGGTGCCATGCGTCCGCTGGCCGACGACCTCGCGACGCTCGCCGACCGCGGCGTCGACCTGCTCGTGTCGCTGACCGAGGCGGGCCTTCCTCAAGCGGCGCTCCGTGCGGCTGGCCTCGAGTCGCGTCACTACCCGGTCAAGGACTTCACGGCGCCCAAGCTCCACCAGCTGGCGTCGTTCGTGGCCGACGTCCGGGCCGCACGCGCGGCCGGGCTCTCCGTCGGGGTGCATTGCGAGGGCGGACGTGGTCGCACCGGGACGTTCCTGGCGGCGTGGTTCGTCGCCGGTGGCATGCGCGCGGACGATGCGATCGCCAAGGTCCGTCAGCTGCGGCCGGGGTCGATCGAGACGACGTCGCAGGAGCGCGTCATTCGCACCTACGCGCTGAGCCTGCGGAATCGCTGAGCGTCGTCGCGACGCGACTCCGGGGGCGCTTCGGTGTATGGTGCCGCCATGGAATTGCGACCCGACGCACCGAACCCCTCCGCTCTCACCGTTCTGAGGACCCTCGCCGGGGGCGCCGTGCGCCGCATGGCCTCGTGGCCCTGGGGCGCGATCGTGTTGGTCGCGGCCGTCATCGGCGTGTCGCTGCTCGCGATCGACGGCGACGCCTTCGCGCGCTCCGGCGGCAGCGGTGGCGGCGCGCGCTTCGGTGGTGGCGGCGGGGGCGGCGG
>SXIE01000230.1 GCA_005772945.1 Pseudomonadota bacterium | reverse complement strand
GCGCGGCGCGCGATCCCGACGTCGCCGCCTTCGAGCGCGGCGACTACCAGGCCCTCGTCACCGTCTGGGACGTCGACGATTGTGCGCTCGCGATCGCCACGCGCGCCGCCGCCCACGCCCTCGCCCTTCCCGCCGTGGATTGCGCCGCGCGGCTGATCCGTCAACTCGTCGGGCCGGCGGTCGTCGACTACGACTACTGGCGCGAACGGGCCATGAGCGTTCCCGCGGGAGTCATCGACCGCGAGGTCGACGAGCGGTGCGATCGCGCCGAGCGGCGCTACCATCGCCTCTTCGCGACCGCGCCGCAGGTCCTTGCGTCGCTCGCCGACGCGCTTCGCTGACGACGCACCTGGCGCGGGCCGCCGACGGCGTTCGTGCGCGATCGCCCGGCGGCGCCCGTCGACGCGGCGACCCCATCACCCCGGGCGCGCGGGGCCGTCTCACGAGCCGGCCGCGCCGCCCGGCACCACCAGCGCGCGCGGCGGCCGAGTCCCGTCGAGCGGCAGCCATCGCAACACCGCTCGCGGGGGCTCGGCGCGGCATTCATCGACGCGCGTGGCGCGCCAGGGCACTCCGCCCGGTCCGTCCATCGTGTCGCCGTCGGCGATGACGTCACCGTGCTCGGCCAGGTAGAGGCCGACGTTCAACAAGAAGTGGCTGACCTCGCCGGGCTCGTAGCGGCCGCCAGGGAAGCAAGCTTCGCTGTCCCGCTGATCGAGCTGCGCCATGCCGACGGTGTCCATCATGAACCAGCCGTCCGCCGCGTTGAAGAAGCGCACGTTGCACCACACGTTGATCGGCAGGGTCTGCAGCGCCGCGCTGCCCTCGAGCACGGCGTCGAGGTGGGCCCGATCGGCGAGGACCTCGCCGTTGGGGTTGAAGTAGGCGAGCGCCGCCTCGTGATCGAGCAGCGTCCGCGCGACCCCGGTCACGAACCGGAGCTCATGAGCGGGATCGCAGTCCTCGGGGATGACGCGCGCGTCGTCGCGTGCCCCGAACAGGTAGGTGAGCCGGACCCGGACGAACGCGCGGTGCTGTGAGGGCACGTTTCGGCCGTCGGCCCAGCTCCACGCGTGCGCGGCCGCGCGCTGCCGGCCGCCGGGGAAGGCGAACGGCCCGAAGTGGCCCATGCTCCACGCACCGAAAAGCATCGGCTCGTTCCTGGGGTCCCCCATGTGATCGGGCCACACCCGCGGCTGGACATCGATCGCCACGTAGCCGTTCGACGCGGGCCGATACGGGATCCGTAGCGAGGGCCCGGCGAGGTCGAGCGCTGCGGCATCGTCGGTGCGCGTCACGACGACGTGACGGCGCAACGTAGCCACGATCTCGTCGAGGGATGGCGCCCGTCGCAAGAGGACGACGACGCCCTGGGTGAAGAAGCCCTTGGCCATGACGACCGGTTCAATCCTTGAAGACCACCCGCACCAGCGACAGATCGCCGAAGGCGTGGGCCTGGGTCAGGTGGCCGTCGTATGGACCGACCTTGCAGACGCGGCGACCGTGCTCGAACACCAACTGGAGCCCGTGCTCGGGTTCCCAGCTCACCTCGCCTTCGAACGAAAAGTACGAGATGCCAGGCGCGTACTCCGACGTCTGACCGATTGAGAAGCATGGCGCCTGAGAAAGCGTGACGTGCTCCCAGATGTCGGCCCCACGCACCAGGCGCGGGACCTGGTAGGCGTCGAGTGCAGCTTCGCCGACGGCCGCGCGGGTGGCCCGGTAGTACTGCCAGAGGTACACCGTGGCCTGGTCGAGGAGGGCGTCGCCGCCATCGACGAAGTTCGCCAGCGCCGCCTCGAACAGCTCGCGCTCGCGTGGCGCCGTGGCATCAGGCCGCTCGGCCTCCGCCGCCAGAAGGTCAAGGCGCTTCTTCAGCGTGGTCACACGCGGGCTGATCACGCCTCGAAGCGTACGTCAGGTGGCCGCGCAGCTGGAAGCCGGGCAACCGCGTCGACGCGGGGTTCTGGTAGCGTTCGCTCGCCATGGCAAGGACGACGGCTGCTGCGAAGACGCCCCCGGCGGCGACCCCGACGATGGCCTTCGCGACGCCGAGGACCTGGGACGCGTGGCTCGCGAAGCACCACGCGAGCTCGGGCGGTCTGTGGCTGAAGCTCGCGAAGAAGGCGTCGGGGACGGCGTCCGTGACCTACCCCGAGGCGCTGACCGTCGCGCTGACCTGGGGCTGGATCGACGGGCAGAAGCGAGCCCTCGACGACACGCACTGGCTGCAGAAGTTCACGCCGCGCAAGCCCAAGAGCCTGTGGTCGAAGATCAACCGCGACAAGGCGCTCGCGCTGATCGCGTCCGGCGCGATGCAGCCCGCGGGGCTCGCCGAGGTGGAGCGCGCGAAGGCCGACGGCCGCTGGGACGCCGCGTACGCCGGCTCGAAGACGATCGCGGTGCCCGACGACCTCGCGGCCGCGCTGGCGGCGAACCAGCGGGCGGCGGCGTTCTTCGCGACGCTCAACGCGGCCAACCGCTTCGCCGTGCTCTTCCGCGTGCACACGGCGAAAAAGGCCGAGACCCGCGCCAGGCGCATCGCCCAGTTCGTCGCGATGCTCGCCCGCGGCGAGACGCTCCATCGGTGAGACGCCCGCTGGCCGGCTGGTGCACCATCGGCGGGGTCGCTACGCCGACGCGGGCCCGTCGTTCGCACGCCCCATTCGGTTGACCACAGCCCGACTCACCCCTGCGGGGTGACACGCCGCGCGCGATGCTGCGTTGTGCGGCTCACGGCGGCGTTGCGCCCATCCACGTCCCCGGCGAGACTGACCAGATGTCGGGGGCCGGGCGAGACAACCTGCGATTCATCCAAGGCGTGCGTGGTCTGGCGGCGCTCGCGGTCGTGCTCTATCACGCACGCGTCTACGTCGATGGTCCCGCCTACCTCCACGCGGGTC
>SXIE01000026.1 GCA_005772945.1 Pseudomonadota bacterium | reverse complement strand
GGCCTCGATGAGCGTGGCTTTGGGAGCTACTTGGCCGAGGACGTCCGCGAACCGCATGGGCGGACGCTAACCCGCGGCGCGCCGGAAAAGCAGGGCCTCCAGGCGGCGCGCGCGCCGCGCGAGGTAGGCGCCGAGCGGGCCGAGGTGCGCGGACAGGGCAGCGCGCAAGGGGTCGCCGGGGCGCCGCGCGAGGCGGCCGAGGATGGCCGCACGCGGGATGCGCAGGTCGGGGCGCGGCTCGGCGTCGCCCTTGGTCGTCAGGTGATCGGCGGCGAGCGCGATGATGCGATGGAGGACCAGGCCGCGCGGGCTCTCGTAGAGAACGACATCGCCGACGGCAAGCGGACAGGCGGGCGCGAGCGACTCGATCAGGACGTCGTCGCCGTCGCGCACGGTGGGCCACATGCTCTGACCGGAGGCGCGCAGACGCGCGGGGCGGCCAGCGCGAAGCTGCGCCGCGACCGCGTCGCGAAAGGCCGACGATCGCGGATCGGGCTCGGTCACCGATTCACGACGCGGATGGGGAAGCGAGGCCGGGCGCCTGGGAACGCCGCCGGAGACGTGGCCGGATCGGCCGTGAGTCCGGCGGGCATCGGGGGTTCCGGGAGGCCGAGGGCGGCGGCCTTGGCGAGGGTCTTGGCGCGCGTCTTGAGGCACACATTCTGGATGGCGGCCAACGGATCGCCGGTCTCGATCCAGGATTGGCCCGCGCAGAAGTCGCAGTCGTCGCGCACCGGGCAAGCGGTGCAGACGACGCGATCGCTGCGCCGGTAGGCTTGGATCTGGGCCAGGCGGGCGCTATCGGCCCAGAGGTCGGCGAGGCGGTCGCCGGTCGCGAGGTTGCCGATCGGCATGGGCCACGCGACGCACGGCATCACGTCGCCCTCGGGGCCGATGTAGAGCATCACGTTGCCGGCGCCGCAGCTCTTGCTGTCGTCCCAGGGCTTGGGCTCCGGGTGCGGATCGCAGTCGACCTCGCCGCGCAAGCTGGGGTCGATCGCCGAGTCCTCGATCGCGATGAGGCCGGCGAGATCGACCGCCAATTGCTTCGGGAAATCGGCGCCGCTGTGGGCCGCGCGCATGTGGCCATCGACGCTCGCGAGGGCGCCGAGGGCGCGCGCGTCGGCGACGGCGTCCTGCCAGGTCGCTTCGTTGCGCGCCATGACGCCGACCGAGGCGAAGGTCGTGAGGCCCGCCTGCGACAAGTGTCCGAGGGCTGCGCGCGTCTTGGCATGGCTGCCGGATTTGCGCGTGATGGCGTCGTGGATCGCGGGATCGGTCGAGTAGTAGCTGAGCCAGACGGTCGAGACGCCGAGCGCCTGGAGCGCGTCGGCCTTGGCCCGGTCGATGTGCCCGCCGTGCGACTTGAGGTGCACGAAGAGCCCGAGTGCGCGGGCGTGGGCGACGAGATCGAGGAGGTCCTTGCGGAGGAAGATCTCGCCGCCCGAAAAGAGGACCGAGAAGACCCCGAGGGTGGCGGCCTGCGAGAGGACGTCCCGCCAGAATTCGGTTGGCAGGATGCGGCGGGCCTTGTCGTCGAGGTAGCAGTGCTCGCAGTCGAGATCGCATTGGTAGAGGAGATCGCAGTGCAGCTCGTAGAGCATGCCGGCGCGCGCATAGGCCTTGCGGACCGCGGTGTTGAGGCCGCCGATCATGGCGCCACCCGAGGACGCGCGAGGGACGCCAGCTCACGCGCCGCGGGCGCGACGTCGTGCGCGAGGGAGGACATGAGGCGAACGCTCGGGAGCGTGGCGACGACCGCGTGCGCGACGTCGACGAGCTGCGCTTCGAGGCGCGCATCCGCGACGCACCAGAAGATGCGGGCGAGCAGCTCGCGCATCGCGTCCGCCTCGGTGAGAGGCGTGACGCTCAACGCGGGCGCGGCCGGGACGAGCGTCGCGACGGCGCTCACGGCCACGGGCGTACCCGAGCGCGGGTTGCCCTCCTTGCCGCGCAGCGGGGTTCCCGAGACGACCCAGCCGCCGTCGCCGCGGGCGAGCCACACGGTGTCGTCCGCCAGGACCTGCCAGCCCGGCAGGCGTCGCGCCATGGTCGTCTTGCCCGCGCCGCTCGGACCGAGGAAGAGCACCGCCATGCCGCTGGCGGGCTCGACCAACGCCGCCCCATGCACGAGCAGCGCATCGGCCAGTGGCGCGGCGCTGCCTAGCGTCACCCGGAGCGCGCTCGAGACGAGCTCGCGCATGAACGCCTGCTCGAAGGGGTGGTCGCGGAGCAGCGGAACGTCGCGGAGCGCGAACGAGGCGTCGAGGCGCCGCGGCCCGAGGCCAAGCTCGGCGTCCCAGGCGTGGGACTGGTCGCGCAGCACGGAGTCTCCCGCCGTCGCGCGGAAGAAGGGGCGATCGGGGGCCTCGGCGAGCCGAGGTCGGTCGGTGCGGCCGAGGACGGCGTGCGCCGTCGCGCGCGCGGTGCCGATCGACGGCCCCGGGTGGAACGTCTCGAAGAGCTGCTGGACGCCGGCGTGCCAGCGCGCATCGACGTCCAGCGTCAGCTGCAGACCTTGAAGGCGCGTGCCCGCGACCGCCCCTTCGAAAGGCGGGCTCGCAGCGCGCCCGTCGTCAGCACACAGGGTCGCATTCACCGGGAAGGACGCTGTTGCAGTCACTCGCTAGCTGCACCCGCTCGAACGCCTCCCCGCTCTCGATGCGAGGCGCCGCATAGGGCCGGCGCGGCGCACGCGCAGCCTCGATCGACGATTCGTCGCGGGCGAGCGCGAAGCGCTCTTCGCGAGCGAGTACAG
This sequence comes from Pseudomonadota bacterium, assembly GCA_005772945.1. The sequence continues at coordinate 8,881 of SXIE01000026.1, read as the reverse complement.
GGTGATTCATGGTCATCTCCAAGTCCTAGGTTGCCCCCGCATCAGCGGATGATCAAGACATCGCCCTTCTGGCTGCCCACGATGAAGTCCGGAAGGCTGTCGCCGGTGAGGTCCCCGCTCGCATCGATCCACGTTCCGACGCCATTCGCGGCGTCGTTGTAGAAGTTGTCGAAGAGTCCGTCGATGATCGAGAACTGCGCGAGCTCGTTCACGCCCGGGCGCGGGTGGTTCATGCGCATCTGGACGGTGTCGCCCGCGATATTCGCGATGGCCAGGTCCACGGTCGGCCGCCCGGCGTAGTTCTGCTGGTTGAAGTCGCCGACGCCCCGCACCGAGCGGATATCGCCGAAGACGCTCGAGTACAGCACCCAGCCATTGGTCCCCGTCCAGCTCTCGCCGACCTTGGGGTTCGTGCCGATGTCGACGCGGACGTCTCCGCCCACCCCGGCCGCGAGCTTGGCGCCATCGAAGATGTGGATGGCCTTGCCGTCGTGGTTCGCGCCCGCCGCGTTGTCGAACGAGCGCCCGCGGATGACGACGAGCACGTCCGGCATCCCGTCGCCCGTGAAGTCGGCCTGCCCCTGGAAGCCAGATCCGAAGCCGGCCTGCGGCCCGTCGCTCTCCTGGCGCAGACGAAGCGATCGCAGGTCTTCGGGGGTTCCGGACGGGTTCTGGCTCACGGTCGAGGTGTCGCCGGCGACCCACGTGCGTCCCGGGAAGACGAACACGCGGCCGTTGTCGGAGCCGGTCTGGCTCACGAGGAGGTCGTCCTTGAGGTCGACCGGGGCGGGCAGGAGGTCGCCCGCATTGCCGCAACGGGCAGCGAAGCCGGCCGTCGCGGGACCTGTGAAGTTGATGGTCATGCCGCCATTGGCAGCCACGGCGCCCGCGACGTCGAGGTTGATGGTGAGGTTGGTTCCGCCGGACGTCCAGCTGGCGTCGCCCGGGAAGACGTTGATTCGATTGGAGAAAGGCTCGCCGATTGCGAAGTCGGCGGGGCCCGCGCCGTTGAAGTTGCCGGCGCCGCACACGCCGGTGAAGGCAACGTTCAGCGCGTCGATGCCGCGCACGATGATGTTCGGCGCGGTCAGGTTCGGCATGCCGTTCGGGTTGCCACCGGTCATCGCCTGGCCGAGGTAGATGAGCGCGAAGCCCTCGTGCGGCGACCCGGACGCGACCTTGCCCGTGATCGCGAAGTCAGCGCGCGTGTCGCCGTTGATGTCGCCGAGCGGCTCGGCGGTCGTTCCGACTTGGGTGGCGTTCGCGATCAGCGCCGTGGCTTGGGCGTTCGTCAGGCAGGTGTGGTTCGTGCCGGTCGGCGCGCTGATGGTCTCGCCGTCGACCGGATAGGCGTGGCCGAGCATGACGCACGTCCCGCCCGCGTTCGCCGAGCCGACCGCCCAGTCCGGGCGCGCGTCGCCGTTGATGTCGCCGATGATGGCGCCGCGCACCGTCAAGAAGTTCGGATCGATGCCGAGGCTGCCGCCGGTGTTGTCGAAGCGGATGCGCGTGAGGCGCATCCAGATCTCGGCGTTCGTGACGGCGCGCACGCTCTGGCTCCCGAGCGGCGACCAGTTCCCGGCGTCGTCGACCGCGCGGATGGCGAAGTACATGGCGGCCTCAGTCGGCGCCTCGTTCGCCTCGAAGAAGACGGCGAGCTTGCACGGATCGGTGATGGGGCGCGTGTCGGGGGCGCCCACCAGGCTTCCCTGGACGGTGCCGGCCGGAACCGGCGCGGGCAGCGCGTTCGAGCCCCAGACGCCGCTGCCGAGGCAGGCGGCATCCCAGGTCGACGCGTCGATGGGTTGGAACGAGTAGCGGATCTCGTAGCGTGCGACGGCCCCGTTCGTGTTGCCGTCGTCACCCACGGTGGTCCAGCGGAACTGGTTCGCGCGGGGGCGCCGCTGCTGCATCGCGATCGACGAGATGGGGACTTCGGCCGGGGCCGTCACGTCGACTTTGGCCGTGTACGACGAGGTGTCGGTGTTGCCGGCGGCATCCGAGCCCGTCACCGTGACCGTATAGGTGTCGTTGTCGACGAGCGTCAGATCGAGGAGGTTCTCGGTGATCGGCGAGGCGCCGACGAGCGAGGATGGCAGGCTGATGTTGGAGGGCGAGAGCGCCGTCGTGCCGGAGGTGCCCGCCGCGGAGATGCTCTCGATGCGGCCGCCATTGGCGTTGGTGTCTGTGACGCGCACGGCCGCGTGGAGCTGCATGCCGGCCGTGCTCGGCAGGAGGTCGGTCGCGGCGTTGTAGGTCGTGTTGGCGCCCTCGGCGGTGGTCGTGAAGCCGTTGACGACCTGGCTCACGAACTGGACGGAAGGCGGCGTGAAGTCGGCGTCGCGGACGCGCACGCCGGTCGAGGCCGCCTCGCTGGCGCCCGCGAAGCCCTTGGCCTCGAGGGTCAGGTGCGCCGCGTCGGCGACCGTGAGGAGGAAGGTCTCGGTGCCGACCGGATTCGGGATGGTGCCCACGGTGGCGCCGCCGTTGAGGAGGCGCAGCTCGCTGAGCGCGCACGCGCCCGTGAGCTGGACGTCGATCGCGACGCTGGTCGAGGCGCAGGGGGTGCCCCCCGGACACGCGGACATGTTGTACCAGGCGCTGACCGGGAGGTTGGTGAACGCGAGCGCGCACGCCGAGACCGCGAAGCTGACGTCGACGTCGGTGGTCGCGGTGTTGCCGCCCGAGTCGGTCGTCTCGAGGATGATCTTCTTGAAGGTCAGCGCAGCCTCGAGGTCGACGGTGACGAGCTGCGCCGGCTCGGCGCCGCCGGGGTTGGTCACAGCGCCGGTCGATTGCTGAACGGGCGCGTCGCACCCGGACCAGGTCGCGTCGCAACCGTCGGCGGTGAGCAGCTTCCAGCTCGCGGCGCCGCTGGTCGTGAACGTCACGCTCACTTGGAAGCCCGAGGCCGGGTCGGCGTCGTCGGCGTCGGTGAAGGTGTCGAGCTCGACCGGATCGGTGATCGTGCCGACGGGCGGGACGGCGTCGACGACGATGGACGCTGGCGTCGTGGCGACGGTCGCCGCGTTGCCGGCCGCATCGCTGACGGTCGCCGTGAGCGTGTGCGTCCCGTCCGAGAGGATGTGGAAGGTCGCGTCCGCGAACGTCGCCGCGCCGCTCGCGATCGCGGCCGAGGCGACGTCGACACCCGCGTCACGAACGGTGGCCGTGCGCCCCTCGGCGTTCGAGGTCAGGATGACGTCGAGGTTGTCGCCCGCGTGGAGCGGCGACGCATTCGGGCGCGAGAAGGACAGCGTCGGAGGCGTGACGTCGACCGTCGGCTGGTACGTCACCGCGCCCGTCGCGGGGCTCGCCGGCGAGCGGTTGCCAACGACGTCGGTCAGCACGACCCACACTTGGGGCGTTCCCTCGGGCAGCGTGACCTGCACCGTCGTCGGGCTCGGGTCGGGGACCACGTCCTGAACCAGCACCGAGACGCCCTGCACGAACACCTCGGCGCGCGCGGACTCGCTCGGCGTGAACGCAATCTGGTAGACGCGCGGGGGAGAAACCTGCTCGGCCGCGTTCAGCGTGCCGATGGGCGCAAGGGTGTCCGAGGGGCTTCCGAGGCCGCTCACCGTGGGCGCGCTCACGTCCACGGCGACGCGGCGCAGGCGCTCGGCGGCGTTGACGGTGCCGAGGCTCGAAAGCCATCCGCCCCCTGCAATCGGCATGACCTCGACGACGAGGCGCTGGAAGCCCGCAGGCAGGACGGCGCTCACATCGAGGACCGTCAGCGCGCCGGTCGTATTGCCGATCAGCACCTGTCGGTAGGGCCCGGTCGCGCTCGGCGTCGAGGCGCAGACCGATGCGCCGGTGGCCGCCAGCGACGGCTCGTCCGAGCACACCCGGATGTTCTGGCTCGTGGTGGTGATCCCGGCCGGGGCGGCCACGAGCTGGCGCGAGTCCGCGATACCCCAGGTGCGCCAGCAGGCGCCGGCGTTGCACACGCCGGTCGCACACGTGCCGGCACACGCGTCCGCGAGCGCGACCGGCGACGTGATGCGCACGTCCCCGGTGCTCGAGACAGGCACGCTCACAACGTCGCTGCCCGGGTTGCCCGCGACGTCCTCGGCGCTCGCCGTGACGGTGATGAGCCCCTCGGGCCACGTGATCCAACCGGCGCCCGCGAATTCCTCCATGGCGACGACGCCGTCGCTGCCGGTGGTCACCGCGGAATACGCCTTGGTCTGCGGCCCCCCCGCGTCGGTCCAGGTCAGCACCACGTCGACCGTCTGACCGGCCTCGACGCCTGCCACATCGACGAGAAGCGGCGCCTGGATCCCGGCCGTGCCGGCCGTGAGATCGCTCGTATTCTGCAGCGGTCCGCTCGGGCTCGTGACGTCGAGGACCGGCGCCGTGCGATCGACGTCCACCGTCACCGTGGCGCTCTGCGCGGTCTGCGCGGCCGCATCCGTGACCGATCCGGTGAGCAGGCACGTCGCGCCGTCCGGCAGGACGACCCCGACAAAGGACGTCGCGGCGGCGCTGACGACCCCGGCATACGAGCTCGCGGCACCGTCGCAATCGACCGCGAGCGAGGTCACGCTGCCGTCCTCGGCGTTGGTCGTCGTCGCGGCCACCGTCATGACGCAATCGGCCTGTCCAGCGGCACAGGCGGGTGTCGCCAGGTTGACCGGACCGCCCCCGGGCGCCGTGATCACGATTGTGGGCAGGACGTTCTTCTGCGTGACGGTGCGAGCACTCGAGGCGCCGGTGCCGCCGCCACCGCCGGGTGTGGCCGACGCGACGAACGCCGTGGCCGCGCCCGGCGCGAGCGGGACGGCGGTGAACGTGTACGTCCCGTCACCGTGGTCGGTCGGCGTGAGCGCGAGCGGCGTGCCGTTCGCGCTGAGCGTGACCGTGGCGCCCGCCAGCGGCGCGGCGCTCAAGCTGACGGTCGCCGTGAGATCGAGGGTGGCCGCGGTCGTGACGAGGTCGCTCGCGGGCGTCGTGACCGCAACCGTCGGCGTGGAGGCGACGAGCGCCACGGTCTCGGTGCTTGCCAGACCGGCGTTGCCACAGCCGTCGGTCATCGCGAAGGCGAGCGTATTGTCGCCGGGCTGGAGCGTGACGCCGGCAAAGGCGACGGCCCCGCTCGTATCGCCGATCTCCACGCAGGTCAGGCCGCCGCCGTTGACGGCCAGGCAGACCTCGCCGCCGAGCGCGATGAGATCCACCAGCGTGGCCGACACCGTCGTCTGGTAGCCGGGCGCGATCGGATCGGCGTCGGGCGTGACGCCCGGATCGACCGGCGAGCTCGGGCCCTCGTAGACGAGGGTCGGGGCGGTGCGATCGACGAGCAGCGCGACGCTCGCGTCGGCCGTGTTGCCGAAGGTATCGACCCCCGAAACGCTGAGCGTCGTCGGCCCGTCGGCGCCGCTGGGGACTGGGATCGTGAAGGCGAAGGCGCCCGCCGTGACGCTGCCCGAGGCCGACTCGGCGCCGAAGGCACCCGCCACGCTCTGCGCGTCGAGACCGCTCGCGACACCTGCGACGTCGAGCGTGGCGGCCGTGGCGCACGCGCCGATCGCCGGCGACGTCACGCCGATCGTGGGCGCCGGGAGTCCGATCCGCAGCCCGATCGGCAGGGACACACCCGCGAACGGCAGATCGACGGTCGCCTGGCAGACGACGGCGGTGCCGAGGCTCGCCGTGTCGATGGCGACGGGCACGGTGTAGCGCCCGTCGGCGGCCACGGTGGCGACCGTGAAGGCTCCAACCTCGACGAACAGCGCCCCCGCCCCGTTGGTGCGGCAGGCGACCTTGATCGCAGCGCCGACCGCCGCCCCATCGGAGTCGACGACCACGTCGCCCTCGAAGACGCGCGCGGTGGCCGGGTCGCCGTCGTCGGCCGCGCGCAGCGTGGTCGCATCCGCCGGCGTGACGATGGCGATCGGCGTCGTCTGCTCGAGCGTGACGATGCGCGTGACCTCGGGACCCGCGTTGCCGCAGGTGTCCGTGACCGTATAGGTCAGCGTGTTCGGGCCGACCTCGAGCGTGACGAGCGGCCAAGCGGCCGCGCCATCGCTGGCCAGGACGACGCACGTCGGAGCGCCCCCGTTCACGGCGAGGCAGGCCGACGCGCCGTCGACGTGCGCGTCGGTTACGGTCGCGCGCGCGGTCGTCTGGAAGCCAGCCTCGGTGTCGCTCTCGTCGGGCGTGACGGTCGCATCGATCGCGGCCGCGGGCGCAACGATCGCCAGGACGGGTTTGCTCCGATCGAGCACGACCGAGACGCCGAGGGGCCCCGAGGTGTCGCTGACGATGTTACCGAGCGCGTCGGTCGCGTCGAACCCGAGGGCGTAGCTGCCGTCGGGCGAGGTGTCGGCGAGGTTGACCGTGCCGCTCCACACGCCGGCCGCGACCGCCGCGAGCGCGGTCGGGGTGCCCGTCCCGAGGTCGACCCGCACCGGTTCGCCGTCGAGCCCGGTGGCGGTGCCCGCCACATCGATCGCCGTGACGTTCGTGCACGTCCCATCCAGCGGCGCCGTGACGAGCATGGTCGGCGCCGGCAGCGCGATCGTCAGGTCGATCGGCGCGGACTCCGCCGAGGCGGGCAGGTCGATGCACGCCACGCAACGCACCTGTTGGCCGAGCGCCCCGGTGTCAATGGACACCTCGATCTGGTAGCGACCGTTGGGCGCGACGCCCCCGGTGGCGATGGTGCGCACGCCGACCTGCACGAGGTCGGCCGGATCGACCGAGGACGCCCGCGCGCACCAGATTCCGAGCGTCGCCCCGACCTGCGCGCCCGTCGTGAGGACATCGAACGTGCCGTCGAAGACGCCCGCGGTCGCGACGTTGTCGTCATCGCGCGCGAGAAGCACGGAGGCATCGGTCGGAACCACGATGCCGATCTGACCCGCAGCTGAGAGGACCAACACCGTGGCGGTCGCGGAGCCCACGTTCCCGCACGCGTCGGTCACGGTCACCGCGAAATCGACCGGCCCGTTCTGGGTGAGGGTCACGGCCGGAAACGTGAAGGTCAGGGCGTCCTGCGGCGCGATGTCGATCGCCCCGACTTCGACACCATCCAGCGTGAGGACGGCGCGCGCGGGCTCCGCCACGTTGGACGAGAACGCGACCGCGAACTGCAGCCCGTCACTCGGATCGCCGCCCAGATCGTTGTCGAGCGTGATCGTGGCGTTGCCCTCGGACGGCGCGACGAGCTCGACGGTCGGCACGTCCGCGTCGACCGTGCTGATCAGATCGATGGCGCCGCCCGTGACCGGATCGGCGGCGACCGTAGCGATGGCCGTGACGCGCAGCTCGCCGCTCAGCGCTGGTGGCTCGGCTCCGGCGCCGGGTGCCAGCACGACGTCGAAGTGGGCCACGCCGGCATCGCCGAATGCGATCGGCCCAACCTCGGTCGTGGCAGCGCCGAACGTGACCTGCAGGCCCGCGAGGTCGCAGTGGCCGTCGGCCAAGGTGACATCGACGCCGACCGTCAGCCCGCTGACCGGATCGTAGCTCGTCACGGCGCATTGCAGTGCGTTCTCGACGATGGCGGCCTCGACGGTGCAGCCCGTGTAGCCGACCGTGACCGACTTCTCGCGGACGAGTGGTGCGCCGGTGGTGTCGACGGTCTCGACCCGCACGGGCACGCCGGCGGTGCGCATGGGCAACGTGACGGCGGCGAACGTCGCGGTGAAGACGCCGTCCTGTTCGAGGAGCTCGACCACGGCGACCGCGGTGTCGTCGACGAAGAGGCGCGCCTGGCTGCCTGGTTGCGCGGTGCGAGCGGCGACCTTGATGTTCACCTGGAAATCGGGCCGCGGACGGTAGTCGAGGATCTCGTCGGCGATGGCGAGCGCGACCTCGTCGACCTCCGCACCCTTGATCCCGTTGGCCGTGAGGAACCAGAAGTCGAGCCCGGAGCCGACGACCTCGCCACCGTCGCCGTCGGTACCGTCGACGACCTCGTGGGTCGCGCTCTTGTCGATGGACCGCACCAGCTCGGAGCCTTCGCACGCGACGAGGCCGATCGAAGCGGCGACGCAAACGGCGAGTGACAGGCGCGCGTTGGGTTTCATGCTGTTCCTTATCCGAACCGTCGCACAGAGGCCAAAAGCCTATGTCTGACCGGGGTCCGAGTCAATGAGGTCGCCATCGGGCGAGGGGGGCGCGACGGCTCTGGAAGCGGTCGTCGCGATGGGCGGCGGCGAATCGGGCGCGGGACGGCCATTCTGAACTTCCCGAGGGGCCACGAGGCCGCGCTCGAGGAGCGCGACGAGAAAGGCGTTGACATCGGCCAGGGCGCGGGCGTCATCGACCTCGAACTCGGCGACGACGCGGGCCGCGAGCGCGCTGGGGGTGACGCCCTTGGGGGGGTGAGCGGCCAGGGCGTCCCAGATGAGGCGCGCGGTCGGGTTCTTCAGCCAGTGTACATGCCCTTGGCCAGCGAGCACGAAGACTTCGTCGCCGACGACGCGGAAGATGGGGTCGCCGCTCAGCGCGAGAGGCGCGTCAGGATTCATATGGGCAGGGTGTTCCATGATGCGGGCGCGCGTGCAAGCCTTGCGCGTGAGTTGCTGGGCGGAGGGGATTCGATCGATGCGGGGGCGTGCGAGGGCCGGGGGGTGGATGGGCGCGCTGGCGGGGAGGGCCGGCGGGTGCGGGGATCCGGCGAGGGTTGGGCGCGGGCCCGGACCGGGTGCGGGGTTCGAGGCGTGGAGCGAGGGCGGTTTCGAGATCGAGGCGGAGGGCGAGGTCGGGAGCGAGAGCGAGTTCGAGGGCGAGGGCGAGGGCGAGAGGGAGAGCGAGGGCGAGAGCGAGGGCGAGAGCGAGAGCGAGAGCAAGAACGAGAGCGAGAGCGAGAGCGAGAGCAGGAGAGCGAGAGCGAGAGCAAGAGCAAAAGCAAACAAGAGAGAGAGAG
>SXIE01000229.1 GCA_005772945.1 Pseudomonadota bacterium | reverse complement strand
CGACGGCTACGTCGTCGCGCGCCACCTCTCCGACCACGGCTGGACCGTGCGCGTGGTGGCGCTCGGTACGGTCGGGGCGCCCGCCGACCCCGCCTCGGACGCGGCCGTGAACCACGCCCTCTGGCTGCGCATGAACGGCGAGCTGCGCATCGCCGAGCGCGGCGCGACGGCGCGCATGCGCAACTGGCTCGGCCACGCAAACGCGATCGTCGATGCCCTCTTCGGGACCGGCTTGAAACGCGGCCTCGACGGCGCCGCCGCCGAGCTCGTCCTCGCCGCCAACGAGGCCACGCACGGGTTGAAGGTCGCACTCGACCTCCCCTCGGGCTTGGACGGCGATCGCGGCACGGCCCTTGGACCCGCATTCCGAGCGGATCTCACGACCACCTTCGGCGTCGCCAAGACCGGGCTCTACTTGGGCGACGGACCGCAGCACGCCGGCGAGATCGTGCCCATCGCGATCGGCTGGCCGCGCGCGGTCATCGATCACGTCGGCGCGACCGCCCGTATTGCGCGCCCGGAGCCGATCGGGCGCCGGCTCCCCGCGCGCCCCTCCGACGGCCACAAAGGCAGCTTCGGCCACGTGGCCATCGTCGGAGGCTTCGACGGGAAGGACGGCGCCGCGGTGCTCGCCGGACTCGCCGTGCTCCGCAGCGGCGCCGGACTCGCCACCTGGTGCCGCCCGGGACCGCCCGCCGAGCGGCCCCCCGAGCTCATGTACGAATCCCTCGACAACGGCCTGACCGACCGCGCGCGCGTCATCGTCGTCGGCCCCGGCCTCGGAACGAGCCCCGTCGCCCGCGTCGCGCTCGCCCAAGCGCTCGCCGCGAACAAACCCCTCGTCCTCGACGCGGACGCGCTCAACCTCATCGCCGAGGGGGCCGCCCCGCTCGCCGAAGCCAGCGGCCACATCATCACGCCGCACCCGCTCGAGGCCGCGCGCCTCCTCGGCACGGACGCAGAAACGATCGCGGCCGATCGCTTCGGAGCCGCACAGCGCCTCGTCGCGAAGACCGGTGCCGTGGTCGTCCTCAAGGGCGCGCGGACCATCGTGGCGTCCCCGCCAGCGGGCACCCAATTCTCCCCACCGGTGCTCTTCGATTGCGCCGAGCCCGCCTTGGCGACCGGCGGCTCGGGCGATGTCCTGGCCGGCGTCATCGCCGGACTCCTGGCGCAAGGCGCCCCACCGCGCGATGCCGCGCTGGTCGGCGTCTGGCTTCACGCGGCCGCGGGACGCGCCGCCGGCATGGGTCGCGCCCAACGCGGCGTCCTCGCCCACGAGCTCGCCGACGCGATTCCCACGGCCATCGAGGCCTTGCTCCGCGGCTGGTGTTAGACGCTCATCCGAGTCGTCGCAGCTGGCCCAGAAAGCAAAAAGCCGACCTCACCTCGCGGTGGGCCGGCCTCTCTCGTCACAGCTCTCAACTCCTCGTCAGGGGGCGTCCTGGCTGGACTCCAGGACGCGTTTCACATCTCGATTTCGATGACCCTTGGATACTCTTCATCGTCCTGCTGCGACTCTGCCTTGGGCGGTTGGAGAGGCCGGTAGTCGTACGGGGACGGGGCTTCGAGATACGGCCGCTGCTCGCGCTCCTCTAGCCGTTCTCGGGGAAGCCATTTTGCGCTTCTCATGTCCCACCTCCTTCAATCGGTTCACACGCTGGCCACCAAAAGCCAACGAGTGGCGACACTTGCAATCTAGCAACCTTCCGGGGAGGAAGCAATCTCTCGATGTCCCCCTCCCCACTCACACGCATACGCACAAGAAACGAAAAACTTCCTCGCGATTCCAGTCCGTTCGCGCGAACGGACGCGACCCCGAGTGCTTGCTTCCGGGCCGCCGTCCGGCGCGCTCCCCCGATATCCATTTGGGCGCCTGCACCCTGGGCCGACGTGGATACGGGGGATTCTGAGGTTTCTGGTTCACAGGCACGCACGTTCGCGCGACTCCCTGCTGGGCTTGCTGTTCCCGCGGGCCGAGGGTTCTCGGGGCCCTTGACTGATGTAGTCGGCCGATCGCGTCCGGAACGCGAGACCGAAAACGCGCCGGCGCCGTAGATGCCCGCTGCTGGCCGTGCTCCGGGGTTGCTAGGAGGGGATCATGCTGCGCTTTGTTTCGAGTCTCGTTGCCCTCGTGGCCCTCGCCGCCCTCAGCAGTGGCGCCCACGCCCAGGGAATTCTGCTCCCTGACGACCGCATGGCACCCGTCCCGCAGCTCGTCCACCACCGCGTCGACATCGAGGGCACGGCCGCAATCGCAACCACGAGCGTCGCGCAGACATGGAAGAACCCCACGGGGCGCCCACTCGAGGCCACCTATCTCTTCCCGGTCCCGCGCGGTGCGACGGTCATCGGCTTCGAGCTCGAGGTCGACGGCAAGCTCCAGAAGGGCGCCATGCTGGACCGCGACAAGGCCGCGCGCATCTACCGCGACATCGTGGCCCGGGTGCGCGACCCGGGGCTCGTCGAGTGGGTTGATAAGGAACTGTTTCAGGTGCGCATCTTCCCGATCCCCGCGCACGGCACCCAGCGACTGAAGCTGAAGTTTCTCCAGCCGCTCGAGTTCGTCGGCGGCGCGATGCGACTGGTGTATCCGCTCAAGACGGCCTCGGCGGCGGCCAAGACGCTCGAGGACTTCACGCTCACGGCGACGTTCTCGCACCCGCGCCCCATCCGCACGGTGTACTCGCCGACCCACAAGATCAGCGTGTCGCACAAGGGCGAGCGGAGGGTCGTCGTCGGCTTCGAAGAGGAGCGCGCGTATCTCGATCGCGACTTCGTCGTGTACTTCGGGCTCTCGGAGGACGACGTCGGGCTTCACGTCCTCGCCCATCGCTCGGCGGGTGAGCCGGGGTACTTCCTCTTGGTCGCCGCCCCGCGCTCGGCCGACGCGGAAGCGGAGATCCAGGGCAAGAACATCACGTTCGTCCTCGACACCTCGGGCTCGATGACCGGCGCGAAGATCGAGCAGGCGAAGGCCGCGCTTCGCTACTGCATCGAGCACCTCGGGCACGACGACCGCTTCAACGTCATCCGCTTCTCCTCGGACGTCGAGCGCTTCTCATCGAGCGGCCTCGTGGCCGCCAGCGACGACGCCAAGGCGCGCGCACGGCGCTTCGTCGACGGCTTCGAGGCGGCCGGTGGCACCGCCATCGACGACGCGCTGACCTCGGCGCTCGACACACAGGTGAGCGATGCGCACCTGGTCCTCTTCATTACAGATGGGCGCCCGACCGTCGGCGAGACGAACGTCGACAAGATCCTGGGGGCCGCGCGCGACCACAATTCGCTCGCGAAGAGCGCTGAGCGCTTCCCCGCGACGAATGCCCCCGGTCGCAGCGCGCGTGCGCGCGTGTTCGTGCTCGGACTTGGCGAGGACCTGAATACGCACCTCCTCGATCGACTCGCGGGCGAGCACGGCGGAACGAGCCACTACGTGCGCCCCAACGAGGACGTCAAGGGCCCCATCGCGGCGCTCTACGAGCAGGTCGCGCACCCGGTCCTGACCGACGTGAAGCTCGAGATCCCGTCCGACGTGCAGGCCTACGCGATGCAGCCGTCGGCCATCCCGGATGTGTTCAAGGGCGGACAGATCATCGTCGCGGGTCGCTATCGCGGCGACGGGGACGTGGTCGTCAAGCTGTCGGGCAAGCTCGGCAAGGCGACGAAGAACTTTGAGTACAAAGTATTGTTTCCGGCGCGCGAGAGCCAGAACGACGCGGTCGCGAGCCTCTGGGCGCATCGGCAGGTGGGCTTTCTGCTCGATCAGATTCGCCTGCACGGGGAGACCGGCGAGCTCAAGGACGAGGTCGTCCAGCTCGCCAAGAAGTACGGAATCGTGACGCCCTACACGAGCTGGCTCGTCGTCGACGACCGCGACTTCGAGCGCCCGATCATCCCGGTGCGCCCGCCGCCCATCCGCTTTCCGCGTCCGCACCCGCACGGGCCATGGGACCGCGACGACAACCGCGGTGGCGGCCTGGCGCCGAGCCCCGAGACCAAAGAGCGCGTGATGCTCGAGGCCGCCAAGAGCGGGGCGTCGGAAGGGTTCCGCGGCGACAGCGGCGGGCGCGCGGTCGATGCGGCGCAGGTCGTCGAGACGCTGAAGAACAAGAGCGACGGAGCACCGGATGTGTCGATCGTACGGCACGTCGCAGGGCGCGTGTTCACGTGGCGCGGCGAGGATGGCGGCTGGGTGGACCAGGGGAGCCTTAGCGCCAGCGGCACCGAGACGATCACCGTCACGCCGTTCAGCGCCGCGTGGCTTCAGCTCGGGACGGTCAGGGACGGCGTGCGGCAGGCGCTCGCGCTCGGCGAGCGGGTGACGCTGCGGATCGGACGGTTCGTCGTGAAGGTCGCGCCGGGCGGCGTCGAGCTGCTCGACGCAGGGCAGCTCGAGCGCCTCAAGAGCGCCGCCCACTGAGCGTGGGTCCGCGCGGGTTCCGGGGTTCCACCTCCGGGGTTCGCGCAGCGATCGTGGAGACGCGCGGCGGCTGAACGCGATCGCACATTTGCGCCGCGTCAATACCGCGTCGTGAAGACGTCTTGCGAGGCAGACCCGGCCGGAGCGGACATCCGCGGCGTCGACCTCGGCGCATCCCGGCCCGCAGCGCGGACGTCGCGCGGGCCTTGTGCGAGGCCGCCCGGCAGCGTCCGACGTGCGGAACGGCGCATTGCACGGACGCTAGGCTCGACCGTCGGCAGGGTGTTAGCGTCCGGTCAAGCTTTCCGACTCCGAGACCCCCCAAGAGGGTCTGCCGCGAGGACCCCGTGAATGCGATAACCGAGTCACCCTCGTTGGCTTTGCGTTCTCACCGTCGCACGCACACGCGCGCACGGCACGCGCTGGTCGCCGTGCCGGCGTTACTCGCCGTGGCGGCGTTGACAGGCTGGGCGTGGAACGTCGACGCCCTCAAATGCCTCGTGCCGGGCTTGTCCCCGATGCAGCCCAATACGGCCGTGGCGATGCTCCTGGCCGCCGTGTCGCTAGGGCTCTGGCAACCGGGGCGCGCGCCTGGCGCGACGCTTTGGATCGGACGCATCGCGGCGGGCGCGGCGCTGCTCCTCGCGCTCGCGAACCTCAGCCAGCACCTGTTCGGCTGGGACCTCGGGATCGATCGGCTCCTTCTCCCAGAGACCCTCGTGGCGGCGGACCTCCCGCTGCACCCTGGACGCATGCAGCCCGTCACCGCCCTGACGTTCGCGTTTCTGGGCGGGGCGCTGCTCTTGGCCGACGTGCGCCGCGGCTATCTGGGGCAAGTTCTGGCGCTTGTGGCCGCCGTGGTGGCGCTGGTCGCGGTCGGCATCTGCCTCTTCGGCAACTTCGACACGCTGACCGGCCCGTCCGTCGCCCTGCATTCCGGACTCGGGGTCCTGATGATGGCGGTGGGTTTCCTGCTCGCCGCGCCCGATCGGGCCCTCGCACCGACGTTCCGACGGCATGCGCCGATCTTGGGCATGGGGGCGACCGCCGTCATGACGGTGTTCGTCTTTGTGGCCTCGCCGCTCAACACGTCGCGGGTCCACGAGAGTGAGGGGTGGGTCCGCCGCTCGTATCTGGTCGAGCTGCACCTCAAGAACGTCGATGCGGCCGTCAAGCACGGCGCCGCGACCGTCCGCGGTTTCATGCTGACGGGCGCAAACGAGATGCTCGCCAACGTCGACGAGACCCTCAGCGGCTTGGGCCACGATCTCGCGATGCTCGAGGAGCTAACCGCGGAACTTCCCGAGCAGCGGAAGCAGGTTGCGGCACTTCGGCAGCTTGTGGCGCGTAGCGCAGAGCTCGCCGACGCCTCGATCCGCATCCGCCGCGAGCAGGGGCTCGATGCGGCCGTCGCCTTCGTGCGCGCAGGCTCCGCCGAGCGCGTGAACGCCGAGATCCGCGCGCGCGTGGCGGACATGCAAGGCATTGAGGCGGCCCTGCTCGTGCGTCGGCAGGGCGCCTTGGAGAACGCCATAGGCGCGAGCCTGACGGCCTCGGTGGTCGTCGGCGTGATGGGCTTGGCTCTGCTCGCGCTGATGATCGTGTTCGGCCGTCGCTGGGGGACGACCCTCGAAGCGCGCGTGGCCGAGCGTACGCGCGCGCTCGAGCGCAGCAACCGGGCGCTGCGCATGTTGAGTCGCTGCAACGAGGCGCTGACGCGCGCAACCGACGAAGCTTCTCTTGCGCAGGCCATCGCGGAGCTCGTCGTACGCGAGGGCGGGTACCGCTTCTGCGCGGTGGCCTTTGCCGAATACGACGACGCGCGAACCCTCCATTGGATCGCGCGTGCCGGCGACGGGGTCGCGCAGGTCAAGTATCCGTCCACGTGGAACAAGATCGAGGGCACGCGCACGCTCACAGGCCAGGCGATTGCGACGGGCGCGCCGGTCGTCGTCAACGACCTCCGGACCGAGTCCACGCTCGCGCGTTACCGGGATCGCGTCCGCGCGCTGGGCCTGCACTCGGCCGCCGCCCTGCCGTTGCCGGGCCCCGAGCGCACCATGGGGGCCTTGGTCATCAGCTCGACGGGACCTGATACGTTCGACGACGACGAGATGGCGATCCTCGGCGAGCTCGCGAAGGACCTGGCGTTCGGCATCGCTACCGTGCGCGGGCGGGCCAACACCCGCGCGCTCGAGGCGCGCTACGCGGAGGTCCTCACCGGCATGGTCGAGGGCGCGCAGCTCGTCGACTTCGATTGGCGCTACGTCTTCCTCAACCCGACCGCCGCGCTTCAAGCGCGCAAGCCGAGCGCGGAGCTGATCGGCCGCACGATGACGGCGTGCTTCCCGGGGATCGAGCGCACGCCGTTGTTCGAGACGCTCGAGACCTGCATGACGCAGCGGACGCCGCAGCGCCTCGAGACCGAGTTCGTATTCGAGGACGGCTCGGCCGGGCACTTCCAGCTGAGCGTCACGCCGGTGCCGGCGGGCATCTTCATCCTCTCGCACGACATCACCGAGCGCGTGACTCTCCTGCGCGAGGTCACGGCGGCGCGCGCGTTTCTCGACCGCGTCGTGGACGCGTCGCCGTTGGCGATTGTGGCGCACGACGCCAACGCGCGCGTGACGCAGTGGAACCCGGCGGCGGCGCAGCTCTTCGGCTGGTCGGCGAGCGAGGTCTTGGGCGCCCTGCCGCCGATGGTACCGCCCGAGCGCGCAGACGACTTCCGCGCCGTCATCGCCGCGGTGCTGAGCGGACGCACCGAGACGCTCGCGGACGTGCCGGTCCTCCTCCGAGACGGGTCCATCAGGTCCTGCTCGATCGCGCTCGGCCCCTTGCGGGGCGCGGGCGGCGCGATCCGG
>SXIE01000025.1 GCA_005772945.1 Pseudomonadota bacterium | reverse complement strand
TCGACATTGAGAAGGCGATTCAAAAAGGCGAGCGCCACCGCCGGCTCCCCCGCCGCGAGCAGCAGCTCGGCGCGCGCCGGCGCATCAGGCGACCACGCGCGCCACGGGGCCGCGCGCGACCGCTGCATGATGATGAGCGCCTCGCCCGGCAGGACATCCTCTCGCACGACCACGACGGGTGCGAGCGTCCGCGCGACGGCCCACGCGCGTGGGAGGTCGGCGAGCGCGATCCCGACGCCCGGCGGATGGCGATCGGCCACGGCGAGATCGACCGCGACGATCGCCTCGGCGCGCGCCCAGAGGGCCGTCAGCGCGCGTTCGACCCAGGCGTCGTGATCGGCCACGACGCGCGTAGTCAGGGCGCCCGAGCAGACGCCCGCCGTCGCACGCGGCAAAGCGACGGACGGCTCCGCGTCGAAGCCATCCGCAACGACCTCGAACGTCTCTCGGGGATGGGCCGCGCGCGCCGCCACGACCATCGCATCGAGCACGTCCTCGCCGCGGTAGGCGCCCGCAAACCCGCGCGCCCGTAGCGCCGCGACGAACGCGCCCTCGCCCGCGCCGACATCCAACACCGACGCCGAGGGGTCCAGTGCGAGCACGCCGCCGATCGCCTCGTCGATTGCAGCGAGACGCAAGCGATGCGCCGACGCGCTCTCCCAGCCGACGCGCCGCGCCGGATCCGGACTCGCGACGAGCGGGCCGTAGAATTCGCCGAGAGCGCGGCGGAGCGCGGCGGCGGCGGTCGTCACAGCAGCGGCGACAGGAGGCCCGCCGCGGCATGCAGCAGCCGGCGTCCATACGAGAGCCGCTTGGCCCAGCCCTTGGGCACCTCCTGGGCGCGCGCCAGATCGGCCTCGAACTGCGACGCGAGCACCTCGGTCACGCGCCGATCATAGACGAACGCGGACAGCTCGTAGTTGAGCTGGAAGCTGCGGATGTCCATGTTCGAGCTGCCGATTGCGGCCAGCCAATCGTCGACCACGAGGGACTTGGCGTGGAGGAAACCGGCCCCGTACTCGAAGATGCGCACGCCCGCCTCGAGCAGCTCCGGGAAGTAGTAGCGCGAGGCCAAGTCGACCAGGCGACTGTCGGAGCGCTTGGGGACGAGGAGCCGCACGTCGACCCCGCGCAAGGCGGCCGTGACGAGCGCCATCTGCATCACGCGATCGGGCACGAAGTACGGGCTGGTCGCCCAGACGCGCCGCTCGGCGTAGGCGATCCCGAGCGCGTACATCTGATGGATGACGGCCCACGGGCGATCGGGGCCCGACGCGACGCACTGCACGATCGTGTCGCCGCCCGGCGCCTCCGCGGTCGCCGTCGTGAGCGGGCGCACGTCGGGAGCCGCCTCCCACTCGCTGTGCTCCACGCGCGGCCGCTCCGTCTCGCGGCTGACGGGCAGCGCGACGGGCTCGGGGAAATACGGCGCGCCGTCCAGGATCTCGCCGGTCGTCACGAGCCAGTCTTCGACGAAGGTCTGTTGGAGGCCCAACGTCGCGGGCCCCTCGATGCGAAGGTGCGTGTCGCGCCAGGCGCCAAAGGCCGGGTCGAGCCCGAGGTACTCGCGCCCGATGTTGATGCCGCCCGTCAATCCGATGAGCCCGTCGACGATGATGATCTTGCGGTGGTTGCGGAAGTTGACGTGGTCGCGACGCCGCACGAGCGGCGCGAGTCGGATCCGCCCGAAGTAGGCGGCGCGCCCGCCCGCGGCGACGAGCGGATCCCAGAAATCCGAGGGCAGGCGCATGCTACCAAGGGCATCGCAGAGGACGCGGATCTGGACGCCGGCCTTGGCGCGCTCGACGAGCTGGTCGCGCAGCTGACGCCCGGAGTCGTCCGGTTGGATGATGTAGAACTCGACGTGGACATGGTGGCGCGCGGCGGCGATGGCGGCGCGCATGGCCTCGTAGGTCTGGGCCGCGTCGATGAGGATCGCGACGCGATTGCCGGGGCAGGCGTGCGCGTCCGAGGTGCGCTCGGCCAGCGTCGTGAGCGCGCGCGTGCGCTGGGGTCGGCGCGCCGTGCCGCGACCGCGGGCCTTGCGGGCGACCTCCCAGCGGCCGAAGACCTCGCGCGTGCGCGCCACGACGCGCGCCGCGGCGCGGTGGCGCTTGACGCTGCGCGACAGGCCCAAGAGGAGATACGTGAAGACGCCCAGCACCGGGACCAGCACGACGCCGAGGATCCAGGCGAGCGTGGCCTGTGGTTCCCGACGCTCGAGCAGCACGAAGCCGAAGATGACGGCCAGCTGCAGGGCGACGACGAACGTGATGACGAGCCCGACGTCCACAGGTCCTCGGACAGCTTGGGGGTCTCCACGGGGAAACCAGGCGGTGGTGCTTGACTCGCCGCGCATCTTAACAGATTGGCGAAGGGCGCCAATCAAGGCGCTCGGTGCCGGAGACCCCCATGCGCAGCAGCTTCAAACCCGACATCCTCCAAGGCAAGGTCGTCTTCGTCACAGGCGGCGGCAGCGGCATCGGCCGCGGCATCGTGCTCAAGATGATGGAGCACGGCGCCGACGCGGTGATCGTCAGCCGCAACGCCGAGCGCCTCGAGGTCGCCGCGCGCGAGCTCGCCGCCGCGACCGGCCGCCGCGCGCTGCCGGTGGTCGCCGACGTGCGCGAACCGACACAGATCGAGGCCGCCTTCGACCAGGCGATGCAGACGTTCGGCCGGGTCGACATCCTGGTCAACAATGCCGCCGGCAACTTCCTCGCGCCCGCCGCCGCCCTCTCCTACAAGGGCTTCGCGACCGTCCACGCCATCGACACGCTCGGGACCTACAACGTCTCGAAGGCCGCCTTCACCAAGGCGCTCAAGGACACCGGCGGCGTCATCATCAACATCTCGGCGACGCTGCAATACACGGGCGTGCCGTTCCAGGTGCACGCGGGCAGCGCCAAGGCGGCCATCGACGCCATGACCAAGCACCTCGCCGTCGAGTGGGGCCCGGCCGGGATCCGCGTCAACGCGATCGCGCCCGGCCCGATCGACGACACCGAGGGCATGAAGCGCCTCGCGCCGCCCGGGTTCAAAGAGAAGCTGGCCTCGAAGGTCCCGCTGAAGCGCCTCGGGACGTGCGAAGAGATCGCCGACGCGGCGCTCTTCTTGGCGTCCGACGCCGCGCGCTACGTGACGGGCGCGGTGCTCGTCGTCGATGGCGGCGCGTGGCTCAATGGCGCCTACCTCATGGGTGACTGAGATGGCGACGCGCGACGACGACGCGATACCGCGCGGCCGCTGGCAGCGCTTTGGCGCGATGACGGGGCGCGGGCTCGGGCTGTCGACGGCGGTGCTCGGGCGGCAGATCGCGTCGTTCGTGACGCTCAAGTCGCGCGAGGGGCGCGAGGCGGCACTGTCGCGGACCTTGGCCAAGGAAGGCCACAAGATCGCGGGGCTGCTCGGGCGCATGAAGGGCGCCTCGATGAAGCTCGGGCAGCTCCTCTCGGCCGATCCGGATCTGGTCCCGCCGGAGCTCGCGGGGGCGCTCGCGGGGCTCCAAAAGGACGCGCCGCCGATGCCGTGGGCGACCGTCCGGGGACAGCTCGAGCGCGCCTGGGGAGCGGCGCCGGAGACCGTCTGCACGCACATCGAGCAACACCCATGCGGCGCAGCGAGCATCGGGCAGGTGCATCGGGCCACGCTTCACGACGGGCGCGACGTCGCGATCAAGGTCCAATACCCGGGCATCGTGCAGGCGCTCGAGAGCGATCTGCGGAACCTGCGCTCGCTCCTCAAGCTGAGCCGCGTCGTCATCGACAAGGCCCGCGCAGAGGCTTTCGAGGCCGAGATCCGGACGACCGTGCTCACCGAGTCCGACTACGAAGCCGAGGCCCAAAACCTCGCGCGCTTCGGCGCGGTGCTGACCCAGCCGGCCCACCGCGACTTCTTCATCGTGCCCGAGCCGATCGCCGCGTGGACCCGGCCGGACGTCCTGATGATGAGCTATCTCGCGGGCGAGAAGCTCGATAGTGCGCTCGCGGCCGCCACGCCCGAGGTCCGTACGCGCGCGTCGGAGCGCCTCCTCGGCACCTGGCTCACGCTCTTCTTCGAGCAGCAGATCGTCCATGGCGATCCGCACCCGGGCAACTTCCTCTGGACCCCGGATGGGCGCATCGGCGTGCTCGATCTCGGGACGATCAAAGAGGTCCCGGCGCGCCTGTCGGACGGCCTCCTGCGCGTGGTCGCGGCGGTCTGGGACGATGATATGCCGGCCGCCTTCCGCGCGTTTCTCGCGTTGGGGTTCGGCAAGGAAGGCGTGGAGGTCGACGAGGCGCTCTTCCGCGAGCTCGTCACGCGCGTCCTGGCGCCGTTCACGACGATCGGCCCGTTCGACTTCGGCGCGTGGCGGCCGACGGCGACCCTGCGCAAGCACATCGTGGGGCACCCGTCGCTCTGGAAGCTCGCTCCGCCGAGCGAGATCCTGCCAGTCGTGCGCGTCGCGAGCGGCATGAAAGGGCTCATGCATCGGTTGGGCGTGGCGCTCGATCTGCGCACCCCGATGGTCGCGCTGGCGCGTCGGCGGGGGGTGCTTTCCTCCGTCGGCGCGGCCGTGTAGGCTCGTCCCGGCTCCCACGTCGCTCGTCGCACGAGGTGAACATGCTCGCCTGTCCCCGCCGCCTGCCCCCGTTTCTGCCCACCGTTCTCATCGGGCCGTTTGTCGCCGCCCTCGTGACGTTGGGGGTCCTCGTGTCGTCCGGCGCGGCGCGCGCGGAGTGGAAAGCGAACTTCGAGAAGGCCCAGCAGCTCGTGGCCGACAAGGACTTCCGGGCCGCAGAAACCGCGGCCCTCGAGGCCCTCGGCGAGGCCGACGTGTTCGGCGCCACCGACGACCGGCGCATCCAGACCTTGCGCCTTTTGGCGGACATCTACCGTGAGTCGCGCCAGTGGGCGGCGTCGGCGCAGCTGCTCGAGCAGGTGATCGAGGCCTTCAAGAAGACCGGCATCGATCAGTCCCCGGACGCCTCGAACGTCTGGAATCGCCTGGGCGTGGTCTACCAGCAGATGAAGGCCTTCGACAAAGCGGAGGCGGCCTACGAGTCGTCGCTCGTCATCAAGCGCAAGAAGTTCAAGCAGAACGTCGCCTCGATTGCGGTCGTCGTGACGAACCTGGGCGAGCTCTATCGGCGCCAGAAGAAATGGGAGAAGGCCGAGGCGCTCCACAAGAGCGCGCTCGAGGACAAGGAGAACGAGCTCGGGCCCGAGCATCCGACGCTGGTCGCGAGCCTCAACGATCTGGCGCTCGTCTACCGCGAGCAGAAGCGCTGGGACGACGCCAAGTCGTTGCTCGAGCGCGCGCGCACGCTCGCGCAAAAGGGCGACAACGGCGGCCGCAACGCCGATCACGCGACCGCGCTCGCGAACCTCGCCGACGTGCTGGCCGCCAAGAGCGACAACGTCACGGCCAAGAAGCTGTACGAAGAGGCGCTCGCGATGCGCAAGGAAGTGCTCGGCGGGCAGCACCCGCACGTGGCGGAAACGCTCAATAATTTCGCAAATCTGCTGCTCAGCATGAACCAGCCCGCCGACGCCATTTCGATGTACGATCAGGCGATCGAAATCCGGAAGCAGGAGTTCGGGTCCAGCGACGCGACGGTCACGACGACGATGAAGAACAAGGCGATGGCGCTGGATCGCCTGGGGAAGAAGGACGAGGCCGCGAAGTTGCGCGAGGAGGCCAAGGCCCTCGAGCTCAAGCGCGCCGAGTCCAAGCCATGATGTGACGACGAGGGGGAAGGGATCATGCGCGCACGGTGGGCTGCGGTCGGTGGTTGCATCCTTGTGCTTGCATGCAACGATGGGGTGATCGCGCCGGGCGCCGACAGCCACGCGACCGATACCGGCAGCGCGGACACGCGTGACGCCACTTCGGCGCCCGCGGACGGCACGACGGCCGACAGCACGACGGTGGAAACCGCGACGGAAGAGACGGCCGCGACCGAAACGACGCCGAGCGACACCGCCGTCCCCGACAGCACGCCGAGCGACACCACCGCGACCGAAACGACGCCGAGCGACAGCGCCGTCACCGAGACCCCGCCCAGCGACACCGCCGCCCCCGACAGCACGCCGAGCGACACGCACGGCGACGGCGACACCGATAGCGACACGACCCAGCCGCCCGCCTGCGGCACGGCGCCCGCGTGGATCGGCCAGGTCCAGATCGTGCGCAACGGCCGCTACGCCAATCTCTCCGGGCTCCCGGCGGGCAACGTGCCGGCGCGCGACGTGACCGTCTATCTGCCCGCGAACTACGACAGCGAAAGCGCCGCGCGCTTCCCGGTCATGTACATGCACGACGGCCAGAACCTCTTCGACGACGTGTTCTCGGCGTTCGGCGAGTGGGGCGTGGACGAGGCGGTCGACGCCCTCACCGCCTCAGGAGACATCGGCCCGCTCATGATCGTCGGCGTCCCCAACAACGCCGATCGCGTCGGCGAGTACACCCCGAGCGAGGACCCGATCGAGGGCGGCGGGCGCGGCGCGGACTACGTCCGGTGGCTCGTCGAGGCCGTCAAGCCCGCCATCGACGCCAGCTTCCGCACGGCGTGCGCGCGCGAGTCGACGGCCGTCATGGGCTCGAGTCTCGGCGGACTCATCTCGCTGTGGATGGCGACCGAGGCACCCGCGAATCAGCTCTTCGGGCGCTTCGGCGTCGTGTCACCGTCCTTGTGGTGGGATGGCGAGGCGCTGCTCGAGGCGATCGAAACCGGCACCCTGCCACGCCCGACGCGCCTCTGGCTCGACATGGGGACCGCCGAGGCGGAGCTCGGCTGGACCGCGGACGACGCGGTCGAGCGCTCGCAACGCCTGCGCAATCGCCTGCTCGCGCTGGGCCTCGAACTCGGCACCGACTTTGGCTACCTCGAGGACGTCGGCGCGGCCCACGACGAGCATGCCTGGCGCGCGCGCCTGCCGGCGATCCTGCGATCACTCTGGGGCGCCCCGATGACCGGGAAGCCGAGCGGCCTGCAGATCCTGCCGTGGCACGATGGCCTCTACCTCGGCCCGCGTCCGACGATGGGCGTGTCGGTCGAAGCCGCCTACGACCCGAGTGGGCGCCTCACGATCGCGGCCGCGAGCGCGCAACTGGCGACGACCGACGGCGGGGTGACGTCGCTCGAGGGCGACCGGATCCGCGGGCTTCAAGCCGGCGCGGGCTCGCTCAGCGCCGCCTACCTCGGGGCCGCGGCGCTCGGAGCCGTCACCGTGCATGGCGCCGGCCTCGTCCCGCTGCGCTTCTTCGTGCACGTGCCGGCCTTCACCGATCGCGTCTACGTCGCGGGCGACGCGAGCGCGCTCGGGCCGTGGAATCCGGGGCTCGTGTCGCTCGCGATCGTGCCCCCGCTCGGCAGCGATCTCTGGACCGTCGAGGTCCCCGTCGCGGCCGGCGTCGAGGTGAAGTACAAATACACGCGCGGCACCTGGGAGAGCGTCGAGGTGCACGCCGACGGCACCGACCTCGGCGATCGCGTCGTCGCCCCACCGGCCGGCGAGACGGTCGTCCGCGACACCGTCGACCGCTGGCGCGACTTCTGACGCCGACCCCTTCCCCCAAGGACCTTCGGGCATGTCTCGCTACTTCGTGGCCGTCGATCTCCCCGCTCCGCTGCGCGAGGAGCTCCTCGGCGTGACGGTCGGCCTCCCCGGCACCCGTTGGGTGGACGAGGACGCGCTCCACCTGACCCTGCGCTTCCTCGGCGACGTCAGCGGCGCGACGCTGCGCGACACGGTGACCGCGCTCGCGCGCATCCGCCTCGAGCCCTTCGAGGTCCAGCTCGGCGGCATCGGCTTCTTCCCGCCGCGCGGTGAGGCCGAGGTCCTGTGGCTCGGCGTGGAACGCTCGGCGCCCCTCGAGCACCTGCGCAAGCTCGTCGACACGAGCGCCACGCGCCTCGGGATCGAGCCGGACCGCCGCCGCTGGGTGCCGCACGTGACGCTCGCGCGCCTGGATGACGCGCCCGTGAGCCGCCTCCAGGCCTTCGCCGCCGACCACGCGCTCTATCGGCCCGCCCCCTTCCGGGTCGAATCGTTCACGCTCTTCTCGTCGCAAACCTTGCCAACCGGCGCGGTCTACGCGCGCGAGCAGGTCTTCGTCCTACGCGCGTAAGAGCCTTTCACGGCATCCAAAGCAGATCCGCGTCGCGCTCCGGAAACGGCGCGTCGCGGATGGTCTCGCGCACCTCTTCGAGGCGCGTCACCGGCCGCACCACGAGCCATCGAAGCGACCCGAGCCGCGCCGGGATCCCGAGCCCGTGCTGCGTGTGCCCAAGCCCCGCGAACACGATGACCGACGGCGTGCGCTCGGCCAGCTCGATCGTCGCCTTGGCCATCGTCTCGTCCCAGAGGACCTGCGCGAGATACAGGTTCTCGAACGCCTCGCCCTCGTCGGCCCCGGGGTGCGCGTCCCCCATAGCCGTCATCTGCGCCTTGAACCAAGCCTTGTGCGCCTCGTTGCCACTATCGAGCGGCGGCAGCTGCTCGCGCAGACGCCCCTGAACTGCATCGGTCCCGCCGCGCGCCACGAGCTTGGGCAAGATCGGGTTCGCGTTGATCGGCACGAGCTGCACCTTGTTGCTCCGAGCCCACTCGAAGACCGGCGCGTACGACGCGAACGAGTGCCCCCAAACCGTGTCCCAGTGCGTCGCCTCGCGCAGCGCGTCGACGGACTCGTCGCTCGCCAACCACTTGCGCACCTCGCTCGCCGACGACGCTGGCAACCATTCGACCGCGATGACGACGCGCGGCACCCCGCGCAGATAGGCGACCGCCGCCGCCACCGCGCGCTGCACTTCGTGGTGCCGCCGCTTGCCGTGCTCCTCGCCGACCAGGACCACGTCGACCTGGTCCAAGCGCTTGAGCACGTCACCGAGCGCGAGCACGGCCCCGGTCCGCGCATCCCACACCTGCCCGATGAACGTCTCGCCGCTCGGGCGCACGCCGCCCTGGGTGGTGCCACAGGCCGCGATCACCCACGCGCACGCGACCATCGCGCAAGCATTCCCGACCCGAGTTTTCGACATGACGGCCTTCAAAGCGTCTTGAGCTTACCGCGTCGGTGGTCCCATGCGAACCGCTCGAAGCGCCGACAGTCGCAATCCCAGCTCGCCGGCGCCTTGGCACACATGAGGCGCGCGATCTCGCGGTGCCCTTCGGCGTTCGGATGGATCGGATCGAACGCCACGAAATCGGGTCGCATGAAGTAACGCGGCAGCGCCACCGCGGCCGTCACGAGCGCCTCGAGCGCCGCCTCACGCTCCGCCTCGGGCACCGTCGCGAGCCGCGCCTGAACCCACTTCGAGCGCCCCGCGAGCCGCGCGATCTTGGCGCGCTCCCGCAGCGGCGCGTCGCGATGACGCAGCGCCGAATCCCAGATATCGATCGCGATGTCGGGCAGCTCGCCGGCTTCGTACGCCGTCCGTCCGCCCGCCGCCTTACCGAACGCTTGCGCCGGCGTGAGCCGCCCCATCACGAAGTCGACCGTGCGCTGCGTGTAGTCGCGGTAGGCGATCCCTTCGGGTCCCTGCCAGCGCCGATCCTTCTCCGATCCCCACGGGTTGATCGTGAGCCCCATGGTCTTGAGCCCAGCGTCGCGCGCGGCCTTGAACGTCTTGGCCACATCGAGATTCGTGCCGTCCGGGCTCGCCACGCTGTTGAGCCCGCCGAGAAACACGAGCCACACCTCGGCCCCGTCTCGGACGCGCGCCTTCAGCCCGAGCGACGCGTCCTTCATCACCTCGTGCTTGAAGCGCTCGCGCAGCTCCCACGCATTCAGCTTTTCTTTCGCGCGGTTGACGAGGTCGACCTTGGCGCACACGGCCGGGATCCACTGCGCATAGCCCCCCTGCCCGTACGCGCTCACCGAGCCGCCGAGCACGACGACCTTCACCGGGCGCGTGGGATCGCCGAGCGGCCCCGGCGCCGCGCGCGCCGCCCCGGCTGCGGTCACGAGCACCGCCATCACCGCGGCCGCCACGGCCGACACCCCGATCCGTCGCCCCCGCATCCTCACGCCTGCGCGTAGATGTCCATGACGGACGCCAGCAGCGCGAGCGCCTCGGCCTTGGGCCGCTGGAACGCATTCCGCCCCATGATCGACCCGAACGCCCCGCCCGCCGCCAGCTCGCGGCACTCGGCCAGGACCTCGTCGGTCCCCTTGGCCGCGCCGCCCGAAAAGACGACCACCCGCCGCCCCGCAAAACACGACTGCACCACGTCGCGAATGCGCTCGGTCAAGGTCGACACCGGCCGCCCGGTCGCGAGGTACACCTTCTTGGCCGCATCCTGCTCGAGGTGCGCCGTCGGCGGCTTCACCTTGATGATGTGCGCGCCGAGCTGCGCCGCGATGTGCGCGCCATACGAGATGACGTCGATCGCGGTCTCGCCGGCGGTCGAGATCTGCTCGCCGCGCGCGTAAGACCAGATGACGACGACGATGCCCTTGCGCTTGGCCTCGGCCGTAAGCGCCCGGATCTCCTCGTATTGTCCGATGGCGGCGGTGCTCCCCGGATAGATCGTGAAGCCGATCGCAGCGCACCCGAGCCTGAGCGCGTCGTCCACCGTCGCCACGACGGCCTGATCGGAGTTCTGCGCCGTGTAGAGGCTGTTGTTGTGGTTGACCTTGAGGATGAGCGGGATCTCGCCAGCGAACTCGCGCGCGCCGGCCTCGAGCGCCCCGAGCGGCGCCGCGTACGCGTTGCACCCCGACTCGATGCCGAGCTCGAAGAGGTAACGCGGGTCGTAGGCGACCGGGTTCTTCGCGAAGCTGCGCGCCGGCCCGTGCTCCCAACCCTGGTCGACCGGCAGGATGCAGAGGCGCCCGGTGCCGCCAAGGCGGCCGTGATTGAGGATGCGCGCGAGGTTCGTCAGGACCCCGGGGTTCTCGCTTCCGTACCAGCTGAGGATCTCGCGAACGCGTGCGGTGTTCGACATGGCGTGGTGTTTCCTTGGTCGCGGCGTCGGCAGTCGACGCGGGTCTCGGTGCGCTTTCGTAGCAGGCGCTCACCGACCCGGCAACCGCGCCGCGAGCCCCGCGAAGACCTCGCGCGGCGTCCGCCTCGGACCCGGAAGCGAGGTTGCCCGCGAACTGTCCGTCAGGATCCGCGCGCCACGAGCTCGACGTGCGACTGGCTCGGCAGGCTCTCGTAGCCGCGTCGGAACAGCACCCGCAACGTCCCGTCGGCCGCAATCGCCTCGATGACCCCCATGCCGTGCACCGAGTCCAAAACAAGCTCGCCGGCGCGGTACCGATCGGACGCGCGGTGCGGCCGACCATGACGCGCCGTGCGGTCCGCCGTCACGGCGTCCCAGCGCTGCCGCAGATCGTCGGCGTTGGCGGCCACTTTCGCCGCCGCGCGCAGGGTCTCCGGCGTGGACGGCGGCGGCGGCGGCGTCCTCGGTGGCGCTGGCGGCGGCGCCGACGGCATACGCGGGCTGTCGGCGATCTCGCGTCCCGTCGAGGACAGCACGCGACGCGGGCCACGCGAGCGCGGGCGCGGACTGGGCTCGGACCCACTCACGTCGACCACGCGGCGCCCCAGCCGGGCGCGCTCGACGGGCGAGCGATAGGTCTGCGAGGTCGCGCAGGTCTTGCACTTGACGGTGACGATCTCGTCGCCGGCCATCGAGAGGACCTCGACGTCGACGGCATCCTTGCAGCTCGCACACTGTGCGGAAACGACGTCGCGGACCTTGGTGGTCATGGCATGAATCCCGGGTCTTGGGGCGCCGGGCGGCGCGGTTTGAACTCGATCGCAGATGCGCAAAGGGCGCAAAGGGCGCGAAGGGCGCGAAGGGCGCGCGGGGCGTGCCCATCGATCGACTGCGGGTGGTACGCAACTGGAGTGCGCACCGGAAGGAGCTGCGGCCACGCCGATCGACGTGCCCGCAACGAAACCCGCGGAGGACTCCCAAGCTAAACCACCGACCGATGAACCTCAAGCAGCGTGACGGGAGCATCATCGCCCGCCCCCGCTTCCGCGTCAGGGGCGGACCAGCTGAGCCTCGAGCCACGGGAGCCAGCGCGGGGTCGCCGCGCGCCACGCGGTCCAGGTGTGCGCTCCCGGCGTGATGACGACCGGGGGCCGCGCGCCCAGCGCGACGAGCCGCGTCTCGGCACCGAGCGTCAGGTCGAGGAAGCGCTCGGTGTCCTCGGCGCCGCAGCTCAGGAAGATCGGCGGAAGGGCGCGCTGCGCCGGCCACGCCGCGAGGAGCCCCATCGGCGATTCGGCCGCCCAATACGCGGGGTCCGGCGGGTCCCCCCAGACCTCCTTATAGATAGGACGGTGCGTCGGCGGCGCGGCGAACAGCGCCCCCGCGATCGACACGACCGCGCGCCAGCGCTCGGGCTCGCGCAGCGCGCGCAGCATGGCACCGTGGCCACCCATCGACACGCCGACGAGCGCGCGCGCGGCGGGGCGCAGGCGAAAGCGGCGCTCCGCGTCGGCCACGACCTCGTCGAGGTAGCGCCCGTAGGCGTGGCCCGCGAGCCCATCGCGATGATCGGTCCAATAGCCGTTCCGGCCGTCGGGCGCGATGGCCACCAGCGGCGCGAGTGCCCCGCTGGCGATGCCGTGGTCCAGGGTCGGCACGAGATCGCCGCGCGTCGGGTCGAACCAGTCGGCGCCCTGACCGCCGAGCCCGTGCAGCAAGACGACCAGCGGGTAGCGCGGCGCGGGGCTCGGCGCGGAGTCGGGCGCGCCGTAGCCGGGCGGCAGGTACGCGCGGTAGCTCGCATCGGAGGCGAGGGCGTCGCTGGCGAACGTCACGACCAGGAGCTGGGACGCGGCGCCGGCAGGGACCGGCGGGGCTGTAGGGGCCGATGCGACGGCCTCGCCCGGACCATGTGGCCCGAGGGGCGCCGCCGCCGTCCACGCCAACACCCACGAGATCGCCGCACCGAACGCGAACGCCACCTACGACTCGTCCGCGCCGGCGACGCCGAGGCGCTTCAGCTTCAGGTTCAAGCCGGCGCGCGACAGGCCCAGCTCACGCGCCACCTCGCTCTTGTTGTTGCCGGCGCGCTTGAGCGCCTCCTCGAGGACCGCCGCCTCGAGTCGGTCGACGCGATCGCGCAAGGTCCCGCGATCGAGCCCGAGCCCGCCCGCGCCGCTCATGCCGCTCGCGCCCGCGCCGGCCGGCGCCAGGATGACCGGCGACAGATCGCGCTTCTTGATGATGCCGTCGTCGGCGAGCAGCGCCGCGCGCGT
>SXIE01000228.1 GCA_005772945.1 Pseudomonadota bacterium | reverse complement strand
CGCCTTCGGCTTTCATTCCTCAGCGGCCCTCATCTCCCTGGCCATGCTCAAGCTCGGCGGCCTTTGCCCTCGGCTCCCAAGCGAACTCGCCCACGGAGCGAGCAGTTGAGCCGGAAAAAGGAGTGTCTCATGGGCGTTCGATCGCTGTGGCTCGCGCTGGTTCTGCTGGTCCTGTCCCCCGCCGCCGCCGGCTGCCGCGGCGCCCTCATCGTGGGCACCGAGACCTCGCCGGGCGTGGTGTTTCTGGGCGAGCGCGTCGTGGACTTCCGCGTCGATCACGACGTCTTGCCGGTCGGTCCGGAAACCGGCGCCTTCCGGCAGCTGCGCTTCGTGGTGCACGACGCGCCTGTGGCGGTGTACGACGTGCACATCGAGTTCGGAAACGGCCAGGTGGTCGACGTCCCGACGCGCCTCCTGTTCGGGCGCGGGACCGAGTCGCGCGAAGTCGACTTGCCAGGCAATCACCGGCACGTGCGCAACATCCGCTTCCTCTACGAGACGCTCGGACACCGCCACGGGCGCGCGCACGTCGAGGTCTACGGCGTCCGCTGACGCGCGGCCCTTTGAGGCCTTCACGCCTCAAAGGGCGCTCAGGACCTGCTCGGCCTTGGCCTTCACGTCCGCGTCGGCCTCGCGCAGGATGAACTCCTGCAACGGCCGCGAGGCCTTGTCGCTCTTCAGCTTCTCGAGCGTCACCAGCGTCTGCAGCTTGACCTCTTTGTCGTCCGAGAAGAGCCCGCGCACGGCGTGCTCGACCGCCTCGGCCCCGCCGACGGTGGCCAGCGCTTCCAGCGCCTTGAGCTGCAGCGCCTTCGGGGCCTGGTCGTCCGACAGCGGCGTCCCGATCGCCTGCGGCACGCGCGCGTCGTTGGCCGGATACGCCGAGAGGCCCTGCAGCGCCAGGATCCGCAGCTCGACGTCCTCGTCGACCATCGCCTTGGCGTAGATCTCGAAAAGCGCCGGATCGCCAGGCTTGGCGAGGAGGACCAGCGCCCGCATCGCCTCGCGCCGCACCTCGACCTTGCGGTGCGCCACGAGCCAACGGACCTTGTCCGCCGCAGCCGTCAGCTTCCGAAACTGCACGCCCTCGAGCGCCGCCTCTTTGACGACATTCTCTTTGTCATCGAGGTATTTGATGAGCACCGCGTCGGCGTTGGGCTGCTTCGAGCGCGCCAGCGCGTACGCGACCTGCGCCCGAATCTCCGGGTCCGCGTCGCCCTCGAGCTTCGCCATCTCGGCCGCCACGCCCTCGTCGGCGATGTGCGCGAGACCATACGCCGCCGCCTGATGAATGACCGGGTCGCTCTCCTTGAGCGCGGCCTTCAAGGCGTCGATCGCCTTGGGATTCGGCCGGTCCTTCGAGAACGCCGCGAGCGCGCGGATGGCCAGAACGCGCACCGTCACGTCCTTGGCGCGCGCGATGGCGAGCGCCTGATCGAGCGGCTGCACCGACACGATGAGCGTCGCCTGCTGCGTGTAGAGCTCCTGCTCGGCCTTGTCCGTCGCGGTGCGCAGCGCCTCCGCCAGCGCCTCGAGGCCGGCCGCGTCCTTGAGCTTCCCGAGCGCCTCGGCGGCCGTCTTGCGGATGTCCGCCTCGCTGCGCTTGAGCGCCTTGGCCAGTCCCTGGACCGTCCCGATGAGGATCTCGTCGCGCGCCAGCTTCGCCGCGGTCAGCGCGGCGTCCGCCCCGCCCTTCTCTACGAGATACGCGACCGCCTGCGCCTTCTCGGTCGGCTGACCGCTCTTCGAGAGGACGACCGCGGCGGCCTCGCGCAGATCGGACGGCACCTTCTCGTCAGCCACCCATGCGGCGATGAGCCCGAGCTCGCCCATGTCCTTCAAGCCATCTAGAGCGGCCTGCCGCACCGACGGCGTCGCGTGCGTCCCGAGCCCACCGAGCGCCGGCGCGAACTTCTTGTCCTTCGAGGCGGCCAGGCTCTTTACCGCGCTGATGACCTCGGCCGAATCCGAGCTCGAGAGCTTGTCGAGGAGGAGGTAGCGCTCGAACTCCTTCTTGCCGCCGGCGACCAGAATCCGAACGGCCTCGAGACGCGCCTCGCTGCTCGTGTCCTTCTCGACCAGCACCGCCAGCGCCTTCAGCGCCGCGGGGCTCGGCGAGCGCTTGGCATGCGCCATCGCGGCCAGCCTTACCCGTGCGTCCGGATCCTCGAGGCGCCCGAGCACGACCGCCTCCTTCTCCTTGAAACGCAGCGCGTCGAGCCGCTCGACCAGTGCCAGGCGCACGTCGGCCGGGCCCCCCTCGAGGAGAATCTTTGCATACGCCTGCAAGCTTTTGTCTTGCGCGTCGAGCCGCTTGTAGAAGCTCTCGACGGCCACCGGCGCACCCTCGGTCCACACCGAGCCCGCCTCGAGCCGCGTCCCGCCCAGCGCCGCCACGAGTGGATAGACGGTGACGAGCGCGCCGCGCGTGAATCCGTCGGCGCCGATCGCCTTGCCCCCAACCTTGATCTCTTGGAAGCCGAGCGCCTTGAGCGTGTGATACACGGCCCCCAGCGCGCGATCGGCGGTGCTCGGATCGCCGACCTTGGCCGGGTCCACCGTCAGCTCCACCACGTTCTGCGTGAACTTCGCGGTGATCGCGGAGGCCTCGCTGATCTCGCTCTGCAGCTTCTTGATCGCCACGTCGGCCAGCCCGACCGCAGTCGTCGCGGGCGCGTTCTCGAGCGGCACGGGCTGGTACACCTCGGCGCCGGTCCCGTCCGCCTTGGGTAGGTACACGACCGGGCTCGACGCCCGCGCCAGAAGCGGCGCAGCCAGCAGCGACATCGTCACGAGCAACGAGGGAAACCAGCGCATCGCAACACCTCGAAACCGATATGAGCAGGCTCGATCGCGAAGGCCCGGCCTGGCCCCTCAGGGCCCTTGCCGGGCTGCCCGCGAGGCCGATATCGCGGGGTGCGTGCGAGGTGTCAAGAACAGGACGCACGCCGCCCGTTCGGATGTCGGGAAAGCCCACGGTCCGCGGCCGCATTCCGCGGGCCGACCAGCGACCTACGCCAGCGCGGCCTCGGCCTTGGCGTAGAAGCGCGCGATGAGCTCGTCGAGGCGCGAGGCGTCGGGCCCGCCCGCCTGCGCCGCATCGGGCTTGCCCCCGCCCTTCCCGCCGACCAGCGGCGCGAGCTCTGCGACCAACGGCCCGGCCGGCAGCTTCCCGCGGGCCTCCGCCGTGACCGCGACGACCAGCGAGACCTTGCCCTCGTCGGTCGCGGCCACCAGGATCGCCCCGGAGCCAAGCTGATCGCGCAGCGATTCCGCCAGCGCGCGCACGTCCTTGCCGGGGATCCCGTCGAGCCGCACGGCCGCGACCCGGAAGGCGCCAATCTGCCGCGCCGCCCGGACGCTCGCCATCGCCTCGGCCTTGCGCCACGCAAGCCGCGTCGCCGCGAGCTCGTCGTAGAGCGCGCGCTGCGTCTCGACGAACTTGTCGAAGCGCTCGAGGAACGCGTCGGGCGCGACCTTCAGGCGCTCGGCCGCCGCGCGCACCTGGTCGTCGCGCTTCATGACGTAGCGCACGGCGTTCATGCCGGTGACGCCCTCGAGGCGCCGGACACCCGCGGAACTCGGGGACTCGCCGACGATCATGAAGAGGCCGATATCGCCGGT
>SXIE01000227.1 GCA_005772945.1 Pseudomonadota bacterium | reverse complement strand
CCATGCCCCAGATCTCGGCATGACACGTGGCGCACGCCGTCTCGCGATCGGACGACAGGATCGGATCGTAGAAGAGGAGCCGCCCGAGCTCGGCCCGCTCCCCCTCCCCCCTCAGCGCGGTCGACGGCTCGGGCTCCAGCTCGAGCACCGCGATCGGCCCGCTCGGCGCCGGAAACTCCCCCACCGGCCACGGCGGCTCGAGCCGCTCGGCGTCCGCCGCCGCATCACAGCCAGGTCCCGCGCCACCCGCGCCTCCCGTCAGAGATAGTTGGAGTAGCAACCATCCCCGCGCCAGCCGCCTCCGGCGCACCCCCGCCATCGCTCAGGGCGTCCGCGCTGCGCACGTGCCTGGCATATTCGCGATCCACTCGCGGATGAGCGCGACGCCCTCGGCGTGAACCATCCCCCGACCGAGCGGCGGCATCTGGTCCTTGCCCTCGGTCGAGTTCATGCGGCAGATCATGATCGAGTCCTCCGGGTCCCCGGGCACCACATCGTACGTGTCGCCGCAGGTCGCACCGCCCGCCGACGTCGGGATCTTGCAAGCGCCCCAGTTCGCGTCCGGATCGCTCGCCGGATCGGTGTTCGCGAAGTCGAGATACAGCGCCTTGGACGCCGCATCGCCGAGCACCGAATGGCAATGCGCGCAATTCGCATCGAGATAGCTGCGCGCACGCAATGTCAGATCCGCACCCGCCTCGTCAGGCGCGGCGAAGCGTACGTGACCGTCAGCCGGGAGGCGCGCCAAGAGGCCGTGAGCGTCCAAGCGCGCAAGCTGCCCGTCGCCGCCGCCAGATAGGCCGTCCCGATCGAGCTGCGCGGTCTTCACCCCGAGCAGGCGCGTGGCCGGCATGATCCCGTGGCAGTCCTGGCATTCGTTCGTGTTCGGCACGAAGAATATGCCACTTCGCGTCGCCCCGGCGAGGTCGATCCACGACACTGGCACACTCGCGCCTGCGACCCTCAGGGTCGCCGTCGCCTGCGCGTCGTCCCAGACGTAGGTGTGCGGCACCCAGCCCTCCGGCTCGCGCACGAGCAGGCGCGTCTCGACCAACTTCTCGCCGAGGCTCGAATCGCGCATGTCCCTCGGGTAGCCGAACGTCTTGACGACGATGGCGCCCACCGGCAGGTCCCACGGGGCGGTGGCGTCGTCAGGGATCCCGATCGTCGTGCCCTCGGGAATCCAGAGGAAGCGGTGCTTGGCGGCGTAATCCGAGAACAGCGGCGAGATCACCTCGAACGGCTCGACGCGCGCGTTCGGCACCTGCATCGGTGCATCGCTGAAGAGCTGCCATGCCCCAAGGGTCTGCCACGGCGACCCGGCGGGCGCCGGCCGCACGCTCCCGTCGGACGCCGCGTCGCCGCCGCAGGCGCCACTGGCCGCGAGCACCAGCGCGATGACCGCGCGCGCACTCATGGCTGGGCCGCGGCGAACGTCTCGAGCTCGGGCAGCGCCGCGCGCGTGCAGGTGTGCGTCGACGTGTCGGTCGACTGCGACGCGGCCTTGAAGCCGTCACCCGCGGCGATCATCCGGAACGACGGCGGATTGGGGCCGAGGCAGATCCCCGCGTCGTCGCCGGCCGGGTTCAGGATCCCATCCCACAGCACGTTCTCGAGCGTCGTCTGCCCGGTGATGAGCAGCGCGCCCGCCGGCTTCTGGCCGTTGCCGCTGAAGGTGTTGCCCGTGACGAAGACGCGCTGGACGAACGGATCCATCGCCATGTCGGTCAGCGGCTTGTCGGTCAGGATCTCGAAGATCTTGTAGCTGACGATCAGGATGCCGGTGGAGTCGTTGTTCTCGATGACGTTGTCGCGAAACTCGATGTCCTTGCCGCAGAGTGTCATCATGCCGGTCCCGAC
Organism: Pseudomonadota bacterium; assembly: GCA_005772945.1. Next base: position 3,186 of record SXIE01000227.1, on the reverse strand, counting down.
TGGCACATACGACACGGTCGTTCCCTCGTGCGCGAAGTTCGGGCGGTTGTTGGCGTGGACGTGGTTATTGCGGATGAGCACCGAGCCCAGCGCCTTGATGTTCAAGTTCGGGAGCAGCAGTCCGAGAATGCCAGCCGAGTTGTCGGTGACCTCGTTGTCGTAGACATCGGCATGAAGCGTGTTCTCGATTTCGATCCCAGCGACATTGCCATGGACCTTATTGCGCCGAACGATGGCATATTCGCTGGAGCCGACGTAAATGCCCGCGTCCGAGGCGCCGACGACCTCGCTGTCCTCGATGATGATGCGGTGCGCCGAGGTCGGGTAGATGGCGTAGTAGCCGTTCGCGCTCACCGAGCCCGCGTCCCAGAAGACCTTCACGTTGTGGACGAGCGCGTCGTCGGCCTGGATGACGATGCCATTGCCGGGCGCGTTCTTGAGCGTGAGATCGCGGATGGTGAAGCCGTTGGCCGTGACGGTGAAGGCGTCGTCTCCTTCGCCGCCCGTCTGGCCCGCGAAGTCGAGCACCACGTCGTCGCGGGTCGCGCCGCAGCCCTTCACGGTGACGTCGACGTGATTCGCCAGCGAGAGCTCGCGGTTGATGGCGTAGGTGCCGGGCATCAGGCAGATGGTGTCGCCCGACTCGGCGTTGATGAGGGCGGCTTGGATGGTCGCGGCGTCGTCGTCGGACGGCGAGATCTGGGTCGTCGGCGACGCGGCGGGGTCGTCGCTGCAGCTGGTCGCGGGGAACGCGCCGGCGACGAGAGCGGCCAGCACGACGAGCGCAGAAGAGTCGATGGCAGGGCGGCGCATGGGGGCTCCTCGGGGTGGGGCGAAACACACTATCAGGTCGCGAGAGGGGCGCAAGCCCTTCATCTGCGGCCTCCGCGGCCCCGCGCCCCTCAGGGCTCGCACACCCCATCGTCGTAAGGCAGCCCGAGCAAGGCCGGCATGAGCTCGCTGCGCGCGGCGATTCCCTCGCACACGAGCCCATCGAGGTAATCGACCAGATCCGGCCCGTCCGTCGCCCCGCGCTCGACGACCCCCGAGGCCAGCCGCGGTGCCGCGATCCCCGTCAACGCCTCGTCGCCGAGCGCGACCGGGTCGTCGTCCGGCGCGGCGTCCGGCCCGAGCTCGTCGGCCAGGTCGTAGAGGATCGCCGCGACCGCCGCCTCGCCGATCGGCTGCGCGAGCGGCCCCGCGGGATCGGGCAGCGGGAATGGCATCGCCAAGGACGACGCCTCGGCCGCGGTCCCGCCGATCCGCCCGACCCGATCGATGTCGATCCAGTACTGCGTCCCGTTCTGCATCGTGAAAAAGCGCGGCTGTCCGAGCACGCGCTGCGCGAAGAACGTCGCGAAGCCTTCGCTCCAGGCCAGCGGCGGCCACGCGGCCGTGATCCAGCTGTGGGACCCGCCGGCCGACGGCATGCGCGAGAAGGCGTCGAGGACCCAATGGCCGAGCTCGTGGTCGATGAGGCTCGGCGTCCAGTGCAGCGCGTTGGGGGCAGTGCCGGCGACGAACAGCGCGACGTCGAAGCGCGTGCCGTCCGGCAGATCCACCGGCGCGGTGCCGCGCGGAAAGTAGCACGAGAGGCAGGGCGGGGCGCTCGCCGGGCTCCACAGGACGGCGATGGTCGGCAGCGCGGCGCGTGCCTCGGGCGTTGGCAGGAAGCGCTCCAGCGCGTAGGCACGCGCCTCGGCCAAAGTCGCGAGCAGCACGAGCGCGCCGGACCCGGCCACTTGCGGAATCCGCAACTCACCCAGCGCGCCGGGCGCCGCGTCGGCGAGATCGACGGCGAGAGCGAAGCGCCAAGTCCAGACGCGCGCCGCGTGGACCGTCTGCCCGTTGCCCCCCGGAAATGGAAGCGCCTGGCCATCGAGGATCGCCACGACGGGCCGGTCCGCGTCGGCCAGAACCGCGCTCAGAACGAGCGCCGCGTCGGCGGGCAGCGGCCACGGGGCCATCAGCTCCACGCGGCCCGCCGGGTCCGTGACCGCGCGCGCGAGCACCCCGGAGTCCCCCGCGAGCACGATGTCCATATGCGCAAGTGGCACATACGCCGCAGGGTCGAGCGCCGACCAGTCCGCATTCGGCGCGACACGTTCGACGGCGAAGGTCGCGCGGATCGGCAGCCGACAGGTACTTTGTACACAAACGAATGGCAGGACGCAGGGCGCACAGGCATCGAGCACCTCGCCCTCGTCCTCGTCCTCGCCCTCGACCTCGACCTCGACCTCGACCTCGCCCTCGCCCTCGACCTCGCCCTCGACCTCGCCCTCGACCTCGCCCTCGACCTCGCCCTCGCCCTCGACCTCGACCTCGACCTCGACCTCGACCTCGACCTCGAACTTGACCTCGACCCCCTCCGACCGCGTGCGATTCCCACCGCACGCCGCCCCCAGCGCCGCGATTCCGACCGCTATCCAACCCGTCCAGCCTGCGTCGCGCCTCACGCTCGCACCATGTCGGAGTTATCCGTCGACCTCAAGACTACTCAAGACTGCCTGCGGTCGACAAGCCGCCAGACCTTGCGCTATCATAAGGACGGGCGGTCTCCTCTCTGCGTCGGTCGCAGCGGGCGAATCATGAATCGGCGCGCCCTCCCGTCATGCGAGGCCCGATGTCTCAAGAGCCCGCCAAAGAGTTCGTCCATCAGCACCGCTCCAAGACGCCCATCGAGACGTCCGCGCGCGCGCTTCAGATCCTCCATGCCGCGGACGCGCTCCTCGCCGAGCGTGGGCCGGATCACGTGAGCATGCGCGAGGTCGCCGATCGCGCCGGCGTGAACAAGGCGCTCATCTTCTATTACTTCGGCAGCCGCACCGAGCTCTTCGAGAAGGTCCTCGAGCGCTACTATCGAGGTCACGCGCGCGCCCTGCAAGGCGCCTTCGGCAAGGGCGGAACGCCCGAGGAGCGGGTCCGCCGCGCCATCGACGCGTACATCGACTTCATGGACCAGAACAACCTCTTCGCGCGCCTCGTGATGCAGGAGATGGCCCGCCAGGACGACTGCAAGCTCCCGCAGATCCGCGCCAACATGCGCGAGCTCTACGCGCTGATGCGGGACGAGTTCGCCGACCTCCTCCCGGCCGAAGGGCCGCTCGCGCCCAAGCACTTCTTCATCACGTTCTCGGCCGTGGTCATCAACTACTATATCTATGGGAGCGCTCTCAGGAGCGCGTG
>SXIE01000226.1 GCA_005772945.1 Pseudomonadota bacterium | reverse complement strand
CCAAGCCCGTCACCGGCGACACCAAGCCCGTCACCGGCGACACCAAGCCCGTCACCGGCGACACCAAGCCCGTCACCGGCGACACCAAGCCCCCCGATCCGACCACTCCGACCAAGGTCGAGGACACCAAGCCGAACCCCTTCGACGGCCCCAAGAAGATCGACGACACCAAGTCGAACCCCTACGGGAGCAGCGGCGGCGGCGGCTCGAAGCCCGACGACAGCCCCAAGGCAAACCCCTACGGCAACTGATCGGCGGACGTCCACGGCGGCACGGCCATGCGCGGATGCGCCCCGCACGGGCCGGTGATACCCTGCCTCGCATGGCCAACCCGGTCGCCGCCGCGTACGACGCCTCCCCCTATCCCGAGTACGTCTTCTGGTTCACGCACCCCGACCACCTCGCCGCCATGGGCACGGTGTTCGGCCTCTCGCCCGCGCCGATCGCGCGCGCGCGCATCCTCGACCTCGGCTGCGGGACGGGCGCGAACCTCCTCGGGATCGCGGCCTCGCTGCCCGAGGCGACCTGCGTCGGCATCGATCTCTCGCCCGTCCAAATCGCGCACGCGCGCGCACACGCGGAAACAGCGCGTCTCACGAACGTGACGTTCGTGCTCGGCGACCTGCGTGAGTTTCTCGCCGCCGACCACGCGCCCTTCGACTACATCATCGCGCACGGCCTCTACTCGTGGGTCGACCCGGCCACGCAGCAAGCGCTCCTCACGGGGATCGGCCAGAGCCTCGCCCCGCACGGCGTCGCCTACGTCAGCTACAACACCTACCCCGGCTGGCACATGGCGGACATGGTGCGGCGCCTCATGCTGCTGCACACCGCCGGCGAAGAGCACGTCGACGCGCGCCTCGAGCAGGCCGTCGCCATCACGCGCTGGCTCCACCGCCGCACCCTCAAGAACCCGAACGACTGGCGTGACCGCGCCATCGATCGCGAGCTCGCGACCATCCGCGATAACGATCGATCGCTGCTCCTGCACGACCTCCTCTCGACCCACAACAACCCGGTCTACTTCCTCGACTTCGTGCGCGCCGCCGAGGACGCCGGCCTCCAGTACATGGCCAACGCCTCGCCCTGGGACATGGCGCTCGAGAACCAGGATCCCGAGCTGGTCGAGACGCTGACCCAACTCGGCGATCTGCTCACGCAGCAGCAGTACCTCGACTTCGCGAACCACGCGCGCTTTCGCCGGACGCTGCTCGCGCGCACCGACGCGCCGGTCACGCGCGAGGTCCACGCCGAGCGCGTCATGCGCTTCTTCGTCACCTCGGGCATGTTCGAGGATCCGGGCCTCGCGGGCATCGAGGCCGGTACGCCCGTGCCGGTGCGGATCCCGAACCGCCCGGTGATGCACGTCTCGGCGCCCATCCTGCGCCTTGCCCTTCATTTGATCTGGCAGGCGGGACGGCGTCCGCTCCACTTCGACGAGCTGGCGCGCGACGTGATGACGGGCCTGCGCGCGCGCGGGCTCGATGGATCGATGACGGACGCGCCGGATGCGGACGCGCGCGTGCGGGCGCGCCTGGCGGGACAGCTCCTGCGTGCCTTCTTCGCGGACGCGGTGAAGTTCGGCGTGCGGCGTCCGCCGATCGCGCGCGTACTCCCGGAGCGTCCGACGACCGGTCGCTGGCAGCGCCAGCAGGCCGTCGCGGGCGAGCTGGCGACGAACCTCGGGCACGAGCCGTTCCCGCTCTCCCCCGCCCAACGCAAGGTCCTCGCGGCACTGGACGGCCACCACGAGTGCGCCGCGCTGCAAGGGTTCATCGACGCGCCGATCGAGGAGGTCCTCGCCGGCCTCCTCCAGTTCGGCTTCGTGCTCGAGCCTGACGAGGCCGCCGCGTACACGTGAACTCAGCGCGCGCGACGGAACCTCGTCAGCCCCCGGCGCGCGCGATGAGCTGCTCGAGGCCCGAGACGAGCCGCGCGACGAGCTCGGCCGGGAAGCCGCGCTCGGGATCGAGCGGCCCCTCGGGGCGGGTGAGTCGCCACGCGTGGCCTTCGCCATCGAGGGTCACGCTCGCCTCGAGCTCGGGCTCGACCACCGCGCCCACCTCGACCCACACGCCTGGCATGGGCGTCCGCTTGAAGCCCTCGACGAGCACGAGGTCCACGTGGTCCTCGAAAAAGGGCACCCAGCCCTCGAGCTCCGTCGGGGCCTCGCGGTGTACGAAGCCGACCGCCATGCCCGGCCCGACGAGCAGCACGCGATTTGCGCCCGCGGCGGCGTGCCGCTGCGAGTCCTTACCCTCGACGTCGAGCGCGATGGCGTGCGTGGCGTGCTTCACCGTGCCGACGCGGTAGCCGCGCGCGCTCATCGCCGCGACCAGCTGCCGCAAGAGGGTGGTCTTGCCGCTATTCGAACGGCCGATGACCGCGAAGCGGGGCAGGGATGAGGGCCAGCGATCGTGCATCGGATCCTCCGCGCGGCGAGATCACACCAGAATGAGCTTGGCCCCGGCCACCAACAACACGACCGCCAGGAGCCGCTTGATCGTCAGCGGGGCGAACCGGCGGCTTCCAAGGTGGGATCCCAAGGACCCGCCCAGGACGACCGCGATCGCCAATGGGAGCATGAAGTCCGGGAGCTGCTCCGTGCTCGCGAGATTCCCCGCGAGCCCCCCGACGGAGTTCAGCAAGATGAACGGCGCCGAAACCCCCGCGGCGACCTTCGCGCGCGCCCAGCCCATGAGGAGGAGAAGTGGCGTCAGGAAGATCCCCCCGCCGGTTCCGGTCAGGCCTGCGAGCAGGCCGAGCGCGGCGCCCGTGACCAACCCGATCGGGACCGACGGCGGTCGGGCAGGTCGCTCATCCGACGTCTCGGACAAGAACCGGATCGCCGAGACGAGCAGGACGCCTCCGACGAGCACCTTGAACAGGTCCGTGGGCAAGGTCACGTATCCGCCCACGACGGAAGCGGGAAATGCGAACACCGCAAAGGGCCAGAACAGCCTCCACTGGAAGTTCCCGGCGCTGACGAACTGCCAGGACGCGATCGATGCGACGAGGATATTGAGCACGAGGCCCGTCGGCTTGATCACCGCGGGGGACATGCTGAGGAGCGACATGACCGCGATGTACCCGGACGCCCCGGCGTGCCCCACCGACGAGTAGAGAAACGCCACGATGGCGAGCGCGAGCGCGAGCACCGCGATGAGCTCGGACGACATCTAACCTACGACCCGAAATGAAGACCTGGAGCGAGCGGCGCGCGGGATCTCACGGACATTCCATTCGGCTTGTCAAGCGCCTCGCAACGGCCCATAGCCGCCGCGCGCTACTCGGATTCCGAGGCCCGACTTCGTTCCTTGCCGTGACGCTTCAACGCGAGCTGAGGTCGCCGCCCAGATAGAATCCGAGTGTGAGGAGCGCGCTCAGGTACGTCCCCGATCCCGGGATCGCGTAGGCGATGTCCTGCGCGACCGTCCCTTCGAACCCGATGACGACCCCGCCGCGACTCTGGCCAAAGAGCAAGCCCGTGGTCGCCGACGCCGACAGACCGAACCACGCGTCCGGATCGGGATCCGTCTGGCGGTGACCGAGCGCGACCGGTGCCAGCCCGACACGCGCATGCCACAGGACGACCTCGGCCAGCGGGAAGACGAACCCCAGGTTGGCTTCGATCACGGTGCGCCAACCGAACTCGCCGACGTCGGCGCCGATCGTCGCCCCCAGGAAAGGCGCGGGCTCGAGCGGCGCGCGCACGCCCTCGTCGAGCGGCTCCATCCAGGCCGTCATGCGCACCGATCCCCCGAGTCCGCGCGCGGTCGGCACGGCGCTCGTGACGCCGCCGCCGAAGAGCATCGCGCACCCGGGGGCGCCCGCGAGCGCACCCACGAGCGCCAGTGACAGCGCCACGCGAATTGCACCTGAGGTCATGGCGCCTCCGCCCGCACGAGCGCCCGCCATCGGCCGCTCACTTCCCGCGCGCCGGCCGCGTCGCGGCCATGAGCGCGTCGAGCACGTCCCCATCGATCTCGACCAGGACCTTCCGGCCCTTGGTGGCGACCTTCGCCTTGCCGAGGCCGAGCGTCTTCAAGCGCGCGGCGAGCCAGCGCGTGCGCGCCACGTCGCGCTTGGCCTTGGCGACGCGGGCCGCGTCTTGGGGCGTCGCCTTGACGCTTGGCTTGGACTTGGCGCGCACGTCGATGGTCGCGCGCCCGACGTCGGCGACGCTCGCCTTGGAGACCCGTACCCCCGAAACGATTGCATCCTGACGCAAGAGTCCGGCGGCCGAATCGCGCGCAGGTGTGGCGTCGGCGTAGGTGACCAGCGCCTGGGCCTTGTCGGTGTTCGAGAGGATGGCGAGCTCCTCGCGCGAGAAGTGCTCGGCCACCCGGATGAGCTTGTAGGCCTGCGTGCGCGAGAGGAGCGCTTCGCCCGCGAGGCAGGCGTCGAACGATCGATACCCGAGCGAGACGTAGGCCTTGTCGCGGAGAAACGTGGAGAGCGCGTGGCCGAGATCCCAGGCGTCGCCTGTCGACCGGTACATGAGCATGCGGATGTCCGCGAGCAGCGCACGCGCACGTGCCTCGCGTGCAGGCTCGATGACCTCGACGTGCGCGGCGAGCACCGCCTGGGTGCGCGCCCGCGTCGCGGCGGGTTTCGTGGTGCGAGCGGGCGGAGCCGGAGCTTTCTTTGTCATCGCGTCCTCTGGGCGGTGAGTCGTTCCTCATAAAGGTAGCAGCTCGGCGCCCGCTGTCGACTCCAGTCACTGGAGCTGGGACTCCAGTCACTGGAGTCCTGACGGACCCGCGAACGAAGCGTTGAGGGACGCGTCGCACGCGCCTATCGTCGCGCCATGCCGCCCACCGCACCCCACACCCCGCCCCTGTCCGAGCGCATCGCCATCCTCGGCGCCGGGGCCATCGGCTGCTACGTCGGCGCGCGCCTGGCCCACGCGGGTGCCGAGGTCGTCCTCGTCGGTCGCCCGTCGGTGGCCGCCGAGGTCGCGACCCACGGCCTCCACCTCAGCGACTACCGCGGATGGCGCGGTGGGCACGCCTGCCCGGCGCTGACCGTGGCCACCGATCCCGCGGCGCTCGTCGGCGCGGCGCTCGTCATCGTCACCGTCAAGAGCCCGGACACGCGCGCGGCGGCCGAGGCGGCGCGCCCCTATCTCACCGGCGCCACCGTCGTCAGCCTCCAGAACGGCGTCCGCAATCCCGCCGTGCTCGAGGCCGCGCTCCCGGGGATCCCGGTCGTCCAGGCGATGGTGCCCTTCAACGTCGCGCGGCCGGCGCCGGGGCGTTTTCACCAGGGGACCAGCGGCGTCATCGCGCTCGCGGACACGCCCGCGATGCGCGCCTTGGCCGCCCGGTTACGCGCGGCAGGCCTTCCGGCGAAGGTCCACCGCGACATGCGTGCGGTCGCCTGGGGCAAGCTGCTCGTGAACCTCGCCAACGCGATCAACGCGCTTGCCGGGGTGCCGATCCGAACCATGCTGCACGACCGCGCCTACCGTCGCATCATGGCCGCGTGCCTGCGTGAGGGGCTCGTCGCGCTCGCCGCCGCCGGGATTCGCCCGCGCCTGCCGATGCCGCTTCCGCCGCGCTGGGTGCCGGCGCTCCTCGGTGCGCCCGACGCGCTCTTCCGGATCCTCGCGCGCCCGATGTTGCGCGTCGACCCGACCGCCCGCTCGTCGATGTGGGACGACCTCGCGCGCGGGCGCCCGACCGAGATCGAGGAGCTCAACGGCGAGGTCGTGCGCCTGGCCGACGCGGTCGGGACGACCGCCCCGCTGAACCGCGCGATCGTCGCCGCGGTGCACGCGGCCGAGGGGCACGGCTCGCCGCAGCTCTCGGCGGCAGCGCTGGCGGCCGCCCTGGGATGAGAAAGCTGGGCGAGGTTCGAGGTCGCGAACGGCATCCTTCGCAGAGAAGGAGGTCTGAGAACCGACCTCGGGTCCCAGTTCCGCTGTCGGAGCGTCGCCCGCTCACTCGCGCCCGGTCAGATGATTCAACCCCGCGAGCATCGTGTGATAGGCGGCCTCGGCGCGATCGGTCGCGGCCGCGGCGCCGGTCTTGCGCGTGGCTGCCGCGCGGTTCGCGTAGGCGGTCAGCGTGTGGTCGACGCGCACGATGCCAGCCGCGTCGAGCCGGGTGACGAGCTCTGTGTCGGCCTGGTAGAGCGCGACCATCTTGCTCGCCTCGGCACCCTCGCAGGCCGTTCCCGTTCCGCACAGGTCGGCCCGCGTCCCGAACGCCAGGGCGCACGCCGACTCGCAGCGCTCCGACGCAGCCTGGTAGCAGGCGCCAACCCGCTCGCACGCGTCTTCACAGACCGCGACGGTCGGGACGCCGGCCGCCGCCCCGGGCACGCCGTGCGCGCGCGAACGCCGCCAGCTTCGCGACCACGTTGGGCCCGACGAAGGGCACCTCGTCCAGCTCCCGGAGCGTCACGAACGGGCGGCGCTTGACGACCTCGCCGGCGACGATGCACGACAGGCCGGCGCCGCCGCCCGCGACCGTTCGCTTGAGCTCGGACGCCGGCAACGCGTTGGCAACATCCAGGATCGCGACCCCGAGCGAGTCCCAGCTCGCGTCCGCCTTGCCGATCATCAGGAAGGGCGCGTCCTCCGGGTCCTCCGCAACCGTCAGCTCGGGCTCCAGACCGTCGCCGACCGCGACCGCGTCGCACCCGATTCCGGTCGCCGACGCCCCGAAGCAAGACGCGAGACTGACGGTGACGAAACCCAGGTTGCGCATGCGTTCCCCACGGCCGGTGTACGAAGCGGCGCGTAGGTACGCCGCGCCGACCCCCGAGCTCCAGGAGCAGGGCACGTGCGTGCGCGTAACCGCGTCACCGGGTGCCGGCTGCCTGACGCGCCGCCGATCCACCCGCACCTGCCGATGCCGCTGCCGCCGCGCTGGGTACCGACGCTTCTCGGCGACCGACAGCGGTGGCGATGCCGATGGCGAAGACGCAGCGCGCGATGCTACGCTCGCCAGCATGCGTGAGCCGCTCGACCGCGCGAAACTCGATCGCTTCGTGGACGCGCTCGGACGCGCCGCCACCGGACCCGGGCGCGTGTACCTGACCGGTGGCGCGACCGCGATCGCATACGGTTGGCGCGCGCGGACCGTCGACATCGATCTACGGCTCGACCCGGAGCCGGCCGGGGCCTTCGAGGCGATCGCGATCCTCAAGGACGTACTCGACGTCAACGTCGAGCTCGCGTCCCCCCTCGACTTCCTGCCGGAGGTCCCCGGGTGGCGCGAGCGGAGCGTCTTCCTGACGCAGGCGGGACCCGTCGCGTTCTTCCACTTCGACCCGGTCTCGCAGGTCTTGGCCAAGCTCGCGCGCGGCTACGAGCGCGATGGGGTCGACGCCGAGGCCTTGGTCGCCCACGGGCTCGCGACGCGGCACGAGGTCGCGCTCGCCTTCGAGCGGATCCTCCCCGCGCTGTCGCGCTTTCCGCGACTGGACGAGGCCACGCTGACGGCACGCGTCGCGGCATTCGCGAGCGCGCGCCCGGAGTCACCGTGATCGCGGACGGCCCGTTCGCGTGGCTGCCTGCCGGCGCGCTCCTCGCGGGCGGCCTTCACGACCTCGAGCGCGGTGTTCGCTCCGTCCCCGCGCTGCTCGTCGCGATGGCGTGGCCGCGACTGGCCCCGCTCGGGCTCGCCTCGAAGGCGCTCGCCGATCGCGTACGCATCCCAGGCGAGGACCTGGAGCTGACCGCCTATCGGATGCTCGCCGCCGAGCTCGGGCGCGACGGCCATGCCCGCTTTCTGGCGCTGACGGCGGAACTGGAGAGCGCCCTCAACGCGCTCGAGCGTGAGGCCCGCAAGCGCGAACGCGCTGAGAAGCCCCGCCCATAGGACTCACCCGCGGCCGTCCTCCGGCGTGCAGATCCAAACCGCAATTCGCGCGATCAAGGGAAACTCGCTCGCGAAGGCCTCGCGTGGGAGGTCCACATCGGACCCCGGCGCGAGGCTGCCCGCGTACCGCCAGGAGGTCCCATGCTGCCACTGACCATTCAGAGCCCGTGTGACGCTCCGTGGAACGACATGCGTCGCGACGGCAAATCGCGCTTCTGCGCCCCGTGCCAGAAGCGCGTCTTCGATGTCGAGGCCCTCACGGAGCGCCAGCTGCGCGGGCTGGCGCTGGTGACCGGCGGCCGCTTCTGTGCCCAGCAGCGCATCGTCGGGGGCGAGCTCGTGCTGCAACCCGCGCCCGCCCCCGCCCGGACGCGCGCAGGCCGCATCGCGT
>SXIE01000225.1 GCA_005772945.1 Pseudomonadota bacterium | reverse complement strand
GCCCGTCGAGCGCCGCGCCGGCCACGCGTCCGGCGGGTGCGATCGAGGCCTCGTCAGCGACCTCGGCCAGGCTCGGACCTCCGTCGGCCGCCCCCGCCATCCTCGACCCGAGCCCCCCATCGTCCGCGGCCGCGACGGCCTCGCGCGCGCCAACCTCGGAGGGCGCGGGCCCGGGCGTCGTGGTTTCGGGCCCCCCCGCGGCCACGACCAGCGCGTCGGTCGCTACGTGATCGGTCGGCGCCGTCCCCCCGTTCGGCGCGTCGTCGCCTCCCGACACGCGCACGATGAGAATGACGACCGCCGTGATGAGCACGACGTTGAGCCCCACCAGGAGCGCCGGAAAGGTCGGACGTCGGCGCGTGCGCGGATCCGACGGGGGCCCGGCGACGACGTCCACGAGCGGCGTGGGCGCCAGATCCGGCGTCGTCTCGACCGCATTCATGGCGGGCGTGGGCGTGAGCCTCGCGATCGCGGCCGCGGGCGTCGGCGGCGCCGGCGTCGCCGCGGGGGAGGGGGTCGGCAGCGGGGTCGACCCGAGGAGCGCCGCCTGGATGGTGGCCGTGCGCGCGCGTCCGGGGTCGCTTCCCAGGCCGAGTTTCAAGACGTCGTCGAGCGACAGGCCGACCGCTGGCCGATCGCGCAGCGCCCGCGGCAAGGTCTGGAGAACGCGATCGACCCAGGCGGCCAGATCCCGTTTGCCACGCAGCTCGCCTGTGCGCACGACGTAGTCGCGCAGCGCCTCGAGGGCCGCCGCGCCAGTGGGCCAGCGGGCGCTTGGATCCTTGGTCAGCAGGCGATCGACGATGGCCGCCAGGTCCTCCGGCACGTCCGCCGCGCCCTGAATGCTCCCCGGATCGTGGAAGCGCACGCGGTCCAAGGTCAGCAGATCCGAAGCCCCATCGAAGGGGCGCGTCCCGGTCAGGAGTTCCCAGGCCACGACCCCGGCGGAGAAGAGATCCGATCGCCCGTCGAGCTCGGCGCCGGCCGCTTGTTGCGGCGACATGTAGCCGTACTTCCCGCGAATGGCGCCGGTCGTCGAATGCTGCAGGCGCTCGGCCGCGCGTGCGATGCCGAAGTCGACCAACTTCACCTCGCCGTTGGTCGACACCATGATGTTCGACGGGCTGATGTCGCGGTGGATGATCCCGAGCGAACGCCCCTCGACCTCCGTGGCGCGATGCGCGTAGTCGAGGGCCTCGAGCAGCTCCTGCAGCATGAAGACGGCGAGCGCGCGTGGCAGCTCCACCTCAGCGGTCCGCGCGATGCGCATGAGCTCGCCGAGGTCCTTGCCCTCGACGTGCTCCATGGCGATGAAGAAGACGCCCTCCTGCTCGCCCATGTCGAGGACCTGCGCGATCCCCGCATGGCGCAGCTTCACGACCAGCTTGCCCTCTTCGATGAAGCGCTGGACGAAGCCCGTGTCGCTCGCCAAGTGCGGCAGGATCCGCTTGATGACGACCTCTTTCTCGAAGCCGCCCGCGCCCGTCACGCGCGCCAAAAACACCTCGCCCATGCCACCCGCGCCCAGTCGCGCGAGCAGTTCATAGCGCCCGATGTGCCCCAAGCCCGGAGTGTTCACGTCGCGCCCGATCCGCTATTCGTTGGTGTACAAACGGTTTCGTCCACGGGCGGCGCGCGATCGAGGCGCGTCAGCTCTCGCTGAATGGCGCGCCGGACCATCGCTCCGGCGACCCACATCCACGCATAATCGGGTCCGGTGAAGCGTTTGACAATCTCGGCGTGGAGGGCCGGGTCCCAGGCGGCCGCGCGGCCATGCACCTGCCACGTGGCCGCGAGCGTCTCGCGGTAGCCCTGCCACTCGAGGAAGGCGCGCCCGGCCGCCAAGCCAAAGGGTAGGGGAAGAAAGAGGTAGACCAGCGCCATGCCTGGAAACGTCAGGCGCCGGAACTGCCGGACGTGGACCAGCTCGTGGCGCAGGATGCAGAGTCGATCCCCGGCGGGGTAACGCTCCCAGTCGTCGGGAACGTAGATACGCCGTCCGAGCGTCGTCGTGTACGAGGTCAGGAAGCGGTCCTGCTTGCCGAACGTGATCATGCGCAGGGCGCGATCGAGGACGCGGCAAAAGCGGCTCTCGCCCTTGTGCAGCACGACAACGCGCGGATCGCGCGCGCGCAGATCCGCAAGCCACTTCGCGAGAAGCGCCTCGTGTGCGGCCTCACGCCGAAGGCGCTCGCCCAGGTCGCTAGCCTCGAATGACATCCTGCATACCGTAACACGCCGGCAGCCGAGCGGTGGACACCAGCCACGCCGCAGCCTTCAGCGCACCGTGCGCGAAGATGTCGCGGTCCTGCGCGCGATGCTCGAGCGTGATGACCTCGGAGCCGCCGAAAAAAGAGACGCTGTGATCGCCGACGACAGTCCCGCCGCGGACAGCGTGGAGGCCCAGCTCGCCGACCGGCCGCTCGCCGGTGTGGCCGTCGCGACCGTGCTTGGCGATGGCTTCCAATGCGGTTCCGCGGGCCGCGGCGATGTGGCGCGCGAGCTCGAGCGCGGTGCCCGACGGAGCGTCGACTTTCTTGCGGTGGTGGGTCTCGACGACCTCGATGTCCCAGCTCGGGTCGAGGAGGCGCGCGGCCTCGGCCACCAGGTCGAACAGCACCTGCACGCCGAAGCTGAAGTTCGGTGAGAATACAACGGGGATCGTCTCGCCGGCCGCCGCGATCGCCGCCCGCTGCTCGGGTCCGAGGCCCGTCGGGCCGAAGACGAGCGGCAGGCGATGAGCCGTGCAAAAGGCGAGGGTGGCTGGGGCCTGCGCGATTGACGAGAAGTCGATGACCACGTCGGTGCGCGCTGCGAGCGCGGCGTCGAGCGCCGGCCCGTCCTGGTCGACCTCGGCCGCGACCTCGAACCCGTGCTCGGCCGCGAGCGCCACGAGCCGGCGTCCGACGCGCCCGCGCGCCCCGATGACCAGGAGGCGCTTCATCGCAGGCCCGCGTGGCCGAGCGCCGCGAAGAGCCGCGCGTGGATTCCGGCATCGACCGCGTCGGCCGTCAGCGGCAGCCGCATGTCGGCGCGCGCGTGGCCCAGGATGTGGGCAGCGTGCTTGACGGGGATCGGGTTGGCCGTGAGAAATAGCGCCTCGACCAGCGGGCGCAGGCCGTAGTGCAAGGCGCGCGCGGTCGCGAAGTCTCCGCGCAGGCCCGCGCGCACGAGGCTCACGACCGCCTCGGGAGCCACGTTGCCGGCCACCGAGATGACGCCGTGGGCGCCGAGCGCGAGCATCGGCAAGGTCCAGGCGTCGTCGCCCGAGAGCACGGCGAAGTCCGCCGGCGCGCCTTGAACCAGCTCCTCGACCTGGGCGAGATTCGCACCGGCCTCCTTGATGGCGACGATGCGCGGGTCCTTCGCGAGCTCGAGCGCGGTCGCGGGGAGGAGGTTGCAGCCCGTCCGGCCCGGCACATTATAGAGGATGATCGGCAGGCCACCCTCGTCGGCGACCGCCCGAAAGTGGGCCTTCAGCGAGACCTGCGGAGGCTTGTTGTAGGGCGGCGTGACGACGAGCGCGAAGTCGACGCCAAGCTCGCGTGCCTGTCGCGTGGTCTCGATCGTGGCGCGCGTGTTCGCGCTGCCCGTTCCGGCCGCGACGGGGACGCGGCCGCGTGCGACCTCGACGGCGGTGGCGACCAGCGTCGCCCACTCGGCGCGCTCGAGCGTCGGCGTCTCGCCGGTCGTGCCGCACGGAACGAGGCCCGAGCCCGCCGCGACCAGGCGCTCGCACAGCGCGCGGTAGGCGGCGACGTCCAGCGTGCCGTCGGCCTGAAAGGGCGTGTAGAGTGCGGTCAGCGTCCCTTCGAGGCGCGCCATCTAGAGCCTCCGGAGTCGCTCGCAGGCGGCGTCGATGGCCGCGTGCACGGTGAAGACGGACTCGTTGACGAGCCACGTCTGCAAAATGGGCAGCGCTCGCGCGCTCGCGGCGTCGCCGAGCGCGATGGCCACGCCCTCGCGCACGAGCGGATCGGCGTCGTCTTTGAGCGCGAGCAGCTCGTCGATCGCCGCGTCGCCAAAGCCCTTGGCAAACGAGCGCATGGCCTGGCGTCGCAGCTGCCGACCGAGGTTCGTGCCCTCGAAGCTGCGCTCGTTCAGCAGGCTCGCGAGGAAGTTCCTGGTCGTCGCGTCCGGGTAGAACGCCAGGGCGGCGAGCGCGCGCGTCCGCACCGTGGGCGCCTCGCGCGGGGTATTCGCGATGTCGATGAGCAGCGTCGGGACGTCCGGCCCGATCGTCTGGAGCCCGCCGCGGTCGAGGCGCAGCTCGTAGGCCGAGAGCAACATCACCAGCGACGCGCGCTGATCCTCGCGCGAGCGGCGCGAGCGCTCGGCGTGCGCCGACGCGAGCGGGGCCGAGACCAGCAACAACGCGAGAACGAGCTTGAGCATGGGACCTCTCGGCGAGCGTGCGTCAGTCGCGCAGCGTGGGATTCTTATGGAGGACGCCGCGCTGCCCGACCGTGAGTTGGGTCTCCAGGGACGCGGCCCAGAACATGAGGTTGGTCGCCCCCTTCACCCAACATTCGCCCGGATCGACCATGCCGTCGTGATTCTTGTCGTTTTCGGACGGGCACTGGGGCGTGTCGCCGATTGGGTCGAAGTGGCGCCCGTCACTCTCGGTGGTGTGGAAGAGGCCGAGCTGATGGCCGAGCTCATGCGCCATGGTCTCGGCTGTCACGAGGAGACCGAGGTTCGCGTTCGGGTGGTCCAGGTACTCGGCCAGGCTCACGACCACGCCCGAGTTCGGCGTGCCGTGCATGAGCGGCGGGCCCGGGATCCCGCCCGCCTTGCCGAGCAGCTCCCACCCCGAAAAGCCCCGCACGAAAAAGAACGAGACCCCCAAGTTGCTCTCGGGAAGCGTCCGCGACAGCGACAGGAGCGCCGCGGCCTCGTCGGTCGCGAGGTCCGACGTCGTGTCGCAGATCGAAAACCGATCGGCGTCCTCCCCAGTCACGTCGAAGTAACGCGACGTCCCGATCGCGATTCCCGCGTTGGTCAGCACCTGCTGGAATGAGGCGATGAGGCCCTGGAAGCGCGGGTTCGTCTGCGCGATCTGACTGTCGAGTCCGGGGACCCCGACGAACCAGTAGTTCACGTCGATCTTGCCCTGCAGATCGGGCGCCTGCCGCATGTTCTCGAGGACGTAGACCCAGCCGTCGTCGACCGGGGCCTCGGTGTCGCGGTTCTCCGGGATGGCGTAGACCGAGAAGCCGTACGGGCCGCGCTCCAGTTGGACCACATCGGTGTTGGGGATCTGCGCCGTGAACGGCGAGAACGACGGGAACGTGGGATTGAGCGCCGCGTACGGATCGCCGCCGCCCGAGAGGTCGACGCCGCCCGGCGCCGAGAGCCCATAGAGCTGCAGATACGTCTCGGGGTGGTTCTGG
The DNA here is from genome assembly GCA_005772945.1 of Pseudomonadota bacterium. The sequence continues at coordinate 6,849 of SXIE01000225.1, read as the reverse complement.
CCGACGATGATGAGCGTCACCGACGAGGCGCCCTGGTCGGGCGTGACGCGGAAGCTGCGCGAGAGGCCGCCGCCGCCGAGCTGGATCTTGCCGAGATCGAGCACCTTCACGTGTCCCGGCGCGGGCACGCCCGGCCCGCAGCCCTCGTCGATGTAGCCGTTGCAGTCCTGGTCCAGGCCGTCGCACACCTCCGCGACCGGCTCGCAGGGGGCCGCGATGACGCAGCGCCCCGTGCTCAGGTTGCATTCGTAGCCGGCGCTGCAGCCGCCGACCTCGCAACGCGGGGTGCACAGCTTCACCTCGTTCGGGCAGAACTGGTCGGTGCGGCACGAGGCGTTCGACGTGCACGGCTTGAGGCACAGGTTGCGTTTGACGCCGTCCGAGTCGTTGTACGGCAGGCACGTCGCCCCGTCCGGGCACGACGTCTCGGCGTCGCAGCGCAGCGAGCAGTACCCGCCCGCGGGGCGCGTGTTGCAGTAGCCGCTCTGACACTCGGCGTCTTGCTGGCATACCCCGCCGATGGGTTGCGGCGGCAGCGACGACTCGTTGATACCGAGCTCGGGCAGATGCGAGTCGGTCTCGATCGCCGTCTCGGGCGGTTCCCCCGTCGCGTCCTCGCCCGCTACGCCCGTGTCGACCGCGAACGGCCCCGCGGCCTCGCCGCTCTGGCAGGCGCCCGCCCCCAGCGGCACGCCCCACGCCAGCACCGCCGCTAGAGAGGCCGACCCCATCCGATCTCGCATCACGCCCCCCGAATCGGGTCCCTCAGCGGTTCTTCTTGCGCGCCTTGGCGGCCTTCTTGTTCTGGTCGCGCCGCTTCTTCTTCGCGTCGACGCGTGCCGCCATCTCGGCGGCCGACGGGCCCTTGGACGAACGCGGACCCGGAAAGCCGCCGCCGTCGTCCTCGCCCCCGACCAGGTCCTGCAGCTCGTCGAGGCCGTCGAGCCCTTCCATCCCCGCCGCCCCGGCGCCGCGGATCTGCTTGAGCATGTTGAGCTGCTTGAAGCCCGGCAGGTTCGCCAGCATCCCCGGCGACTTGCTCGCCTTCTTCATCATGTTCCGCATCCCATAGAAGCGGTTCACGATGTTGCGCACGTCGGTCAGCGTCGTGCCCGAGCCGGTCGCGATGCGGCGCAGGCGGCTCGCGTTCGAGAGCAGCTCGGGATGGAGCCGCTCCTTCTTGGTCATCGAGCAGATGACGGCCTCGACCTTGTCGAGCTGCTTGTCGTCCAGATCCGCGCCCGCCAGGCTATCCTTGAAGAACGGCATCTTCTCGAAGATGTCGCGCAGCGAGCCCATCTTCTTGATGGTCCGGATCTGCTCGAGGAACGTGAGCATGTTGAAGTTGCCGGAGAGGATCTTCTTCGCGTCCTCCTCGGCCTTCTGCTCGTCGACGACCTCCCCGAAGTCCTTCACCAGGCCGACGACGTCGCCGAAGCCTAAAATGCGGCCCGCGAGGCCCTCAGGCCGGAACTCCTCGAGCTTGTCGAGGCTCTCGCCGATACCCAGGAACTTGATGGGTTTGCCGGTGATCGCCTTGCCGGAAAGCGCCGCGCCGCCGCGCGCATCGCCGTCGAGCTTCGTCATGATGACGCCCGAGAGGTCGAGGCGGTCGTCGAAGGCCTTGGCCGTCTTGACCGCGTCTTGACCCGTCATGGCGTCGAGGACGAGGAAGATGTTGTCGGGGCGCGTCCGCTTCTTGATGGTCTCGAGCTCGCCCATGAGGGCGTCGTCGATCGTAAGCCGACCCGCCGTGTCGAAGATGACGACGTCGTTGCGGTTGTTGCGCGCCTCTTTCAGCGCCGCTTCGCAGAGGTCCGGCGGCGACGCGCCCGGGACCGTGAAGACGGGGATCTCGAGCTGGCGCCCGAGCACCTGCAGCTGGTCGATGGCGGCCGGGCGGTAGATGTCGGCGGCGACCAGGAGGACCTTGTGCCCTTCCTTTTGGAGCTTGCGCGCGAGCTTGCCGGTGCTCGTCGTCTTGCCGGCGCCCTGCAGACCGACCATCATGATGGTCGAGATCCCGGTGCCCTTCTTGAAGTTGATCTCGGTGTTGACCGGACCCATCAGCGCCACGAGCTCGTCGTGGCAGATGTTGACGAAGTGGTCGGCCGGGCTGACCTCGAGCTTCTTGCCTTCCTTCTTGGTGCGCAGCGTGACGAGCTCGCCGGTCGCCTTGTCCTGCACGCGCTGGAGGAAGCCCTTGACCACGCCGAACTCGACGTCGGCCTCGAGGAGCGACAGGCGCACCTCGCGCAGCGCGTCCTTGATATTGTCTTCGCCGAGCGTCGTCTTGCCGGTCAGCTTGGCTTTGGCGGCCTTGAAGCCCTTGTACAGCGTATCGAACATCATTCACCCGAGCCGGCGGCGGTAGGGGAGGGGGCGGAACGCCGCCATCTACCGTTGCGGGCGGGGGATGTCAACGAGTCCGGCCAGCGCGCGGAAACGCAAGTCTCGCTGGCGAGACTTTTTTGTCTCGCCAGCGAGACTGGGTCGCCCGGTGTCGTGATAGGTTTCGGTCGTTCGGACCGAAGAGGAGCCACGATGGGCCGCACAGCGACGAACCCCGCGAAGCCGTCCCGCTCGCCCGCCAAGGCGCAGGCACAGGCCCAGACGCCGGCGCGCGACGCGCGCGCGAAGAAGGCCGCGGCGGCGCCGCCCGACCGAAAGGCGCGGGCCAATGCGTTGGTCGAGGCCGGGCGCCGTGCCGAGGATCTGCGGGCGGCGCGGGGGCGTCGGTTACTTGCGACGTTGCGCCAGCATCTGGCCGCGCTCGCCGAGAACTTCGTGGAGGTGGGGCGCGTGCTGACGACGCTCCTCGACGAGCGCCTGTACCTGCCGCTCGGGTACGAGACGTTCGAGGCGCTGCTCGCGGGCGAGCGCCTGCCGTCGCGCTCGCAGGCCTTCAAGATGATGGGGGTCGCGGCGGTGTTCGAGCGGGCGGACATCCGGGACTACGGCGTCGAGCGCGCGATGGCCCTCATCGCCTACACGCGCGCCACGGCCGAGGACGACGACCCGGTGCGACTCTTGCGGGACAACGCGCTGATCGGCGGGGTGGCCGTGCGTGACGCGACCGCGGCCGACCTCGAGCGGGCGCGGCGCGCGGCGCTTGCCAGTCAGGGCGCGGCGAACGCCAAGAGTGCGGCGGCGGCGGCGCGCGCGAAGGCAGAGAAGGCCGCGCTGAAGCGCGTGGCGGCGGGGTTGAAGGCGTCGGATCTGCCCAAGGCGGAGGTCGCGGTGACGGGCCAGCGCGTCACGGCCACGTGGACGCTCGCGGCGCTCGGCCCGCGATGACGGCCGGAGACTCGGCCAGCGACTCCCTGGACGCAGCCTGCGACGCGCTGCTCGAGCTCGCCCACCGCGCCGCCGAGAGTGGGCTCCTGGCCTCGACCTGCGGCAACGCCAGCGTGCGCGTTGGCGACGCGCGCATGCTCATCACCGGGGCGGGGACCTCGCTCGCGACCCTCGCGCGCGCGGATATTGCGGTCGTCGCGCTGGTCGACGGCGCGCACCTCGACGGCCCGCGCCCCTCGATGGAGACCGGATTCCATCGGCGCGCCTACGTCGCGCGGCCGCTGGCCGGCGCGGTCCTCCACTGCCAATCGCGCGCCGCGACCGTTCTCGCGTGCGCGGCCGAGCCGCCCGAGAACCTCGACCTCATCCCCGAGGTCCCCGCCTACGTGCGTCGCCACGCGTACGCGGACTGGGCGCTCCCGGGGACCGACGCGCTCGCGGACGCGGTCGGGCGCGCGCTGGCCGATCCGGACGTCACCATCGTCCAGATGCGCAACCACGGGCAGGTCATCGTCGGCGCCTCCGGGCGCGAGGTCATCCGGCGCGGCGTGTTCTTCGAGATGGCGTGCGCGATGGCCGTCTCGGGCGTCGCGCTGTGCACGATCCCGGAGGCGGATGCGCGGGCCCTGCGGGACATGGCACGCGACGTCTGAACGCGCCACGAGGCCTGGAGCGCCGTTGGGCTAGCGAGGTGCGACCCTGGTCAGGTGCCGGTCTCGGTCTCGGTCTCGGCCGTCGGCGTCAACGCGAGGCCCCCGGCGGATGCACTCGCCAGCGCCAACGCGCCCACCTCGGCGCCCGCGGCGCGGGCTTGGATGGCCAGGATGGCGTCGCGCGCGGCGCTCTTCAGCTCACCGCCGAGCACCCGATCACGCAGCGGCGCCAGCGCGGGCACCGCGTGGATCGAGCCGACCGCCGCGAGGGCGCGCGCGGCCGCCAGCGGAACCTCTTCATAGGACGCGAGCATGCCCACCAGCGCGTCCTCGGCCCCGTCGACCGGGACCACGGCGAGCGCGTCGGCCAGCGCGACCGCGGTGGCCGGCCTCTCCAGCGGGATCTGCGTGAGCCAGCCTGCGAGCACCGGTCGAAGCGCCTCGTGCGCGTGCGGGCGGGCGATCAGCGCGCGCAAGGCCGGCGCGTGTCCCTCCTTGGCGAGCGCGAGGAACGTCGGCACGTGCTCCGCGAGCTCGGCCGCGTAGAAGCGGTTGTCGTCGTCGACGTCGTCGAGCCCGCGGGGCAGCGCCGCGTCGAGCGCCGGCCTGCCGTAGCGCCCGCTGGCCAAGGCGCGCAGCGCGCCGTGCCGCACGCCCGGACTTGGATCGTCGTGCACGCGCCGACCCAGGTGCGCGGCGCGCGCCTCGTCGACCTCCCGCAGCTGCTGGGCAAGGCCGAGTCCGTCGCGGATCTTCGCTTCGAGGTGGTCGGTCAGGATGCCACTGAAGGTGCCCTTGAGGACCCCCTCGCGCAGTGTCCAGCCCTCCGCGGCGGCAGCCCTCAGCGCCCCGCGCAACGGCGCATCACAGGCGACGAGCACGTCGACGCAGTCGCCGCGCACGCGCACCGATCGATCGAACGCTGGATCCCCGATCTCGGGATCCGTCAGCGACCACATTCCCTCGCGCCAGAACTCCACGTCCGTGGGCAGTCCGTCCGTGAGCTCGATGACCGTGCTGCTGTGTTTGCCCCCGAGACCGCGAACGACGACGTCGCTCTGCTGGCAACGGCCGGTGAGCACGAGGCCCTTCTCTTTTGCGAGCGCGAGATTCGCGGAGACCTCACGCCAGGCCTTCTCGAGCTTGGCCGTTGTCGCCATCGCAAAGGGAATCAGAATGGTCAAGACCACGATGACGAGCAGGACCAGCAGTCCCACGTCGGCCCGGGCTTCGAGGATGGGCGGGTGCATGACCCGGTCGACTCTCGCCGGCGCGCGGTCGGGCGTCAATCCGCGGCGCCCGGCACAGGCGCGTCGCGCGCGTCGATGGAAGAAGGCGCCGCCCGCGAGGCCATGCTACAGTGCTGCGATGGTGCCGCCAGAGAACGCGTTCACGCCGGGTGCCGCCGCAGCTGAAGCGGGCGACGCGGAGCTCTCTCTCGCGTGCGCGGAGCTGGCCCGCGCGCTGCCGAATCTCATGCTCGCGTACGTCTTTGGCAGTCGTGCCACCGGCCGCTCGCGCCCCGACAGCGACCTGGACCTCGCGGTGCTGTGCGACGTCGTCGTGGACCCGCTCGCTCTCTACGGAATCGCACAGACGATCGCGGGCGCGCTGCGCCGTGACGTGGACGTCGTCGATCTCTCTTGCGCCTCGACGGTGCTCCAGAAGGAGATCGTCGCCCACGGGCAGCTCTTGCACGCGCGGGAGCCAGGGATGCGGCTCGCGTTCGAGGCCCGCGTCTTGAGCGACTACGCGCGCCTCAACGAGGAGCGCGCGCCGGTGCTCGAGCGCATCGCGCGCGAAGGACGCGTCCATGGTTGACGACGTCGTCCTCAACAAGGCCGCCAGCATCGAGCGCGCGATCCGGCGCGCGCGCGAGGAATATGCCGGCGACCCGGCGAACCTCACGGGCAATTTGACCAAGCAGGATGCGATCGTCCTGAACCTCCAGCGCGCGTGCGAGGCGGCGATCGATCTGGCGATGGTCCTGGTGGCGCGTGGCCGCCTGGGCGTCCCGCAGACCTCACGCGACGCGTTCGACCTGCTCGCGGCCGCGGGTCTGGTGCCGCACGCGCTCGCCGACGCGATGAAGCGCATGGTCGGCTTTCGCAACGTCGCGGTGCATGACTATCAGCGCCTGTCGCTGCCCATCGTCCAGGCGATCCTCGTCACCGAGGCGGAGCAGCTGCTCGCGTTCGCACGCGTCTCCGTCGCGACCGCCACGGGCTGAGGGAGCGACTCGGCCCGCGTCGCCACGCCTCGCAGCGTACCTCGAGGTGGCCATGGCGGTGCGCGCGGAACGCTGTTAGCGTGCGTCCGCGCCAGGGTCCGAGGGGCGCGAGGGGTGGGCGATGGGGACCGCAGCAACATCCTTGGGTGAGCGCCTCCGGGGCGAGCTGGACGCGCTCAGGGCGGCCGGCCTCTTCAAGGGCGAGCGGGTCATCACGACGCCGCAGGACGCGGCGATCAAGGTCGGCGACGGACCGGCCGTCCTCAACTTCTGCGCGAACAACTACCTCGGCCTGAGCGATCACCCGCGGGTCATCGCGGCGGCGCAAGCGGGGCTCGCGCGCTGGGGCTTCGGGATGTCGTCGGTGCGCTTCATCTGCGGCACGCAGGCGATCCACAAGGAGCTCGAGGCGCGGCTCAGTGCGTTTCTCGGGACCGAGGACACGATCCTCTATTCGTCGTGCTTCGATGCGAACGGCGGGCTCTTCGAGACGCTCTTGTCGGAGGACGACGCGATCCTCAGCGACGCGCTCAACCACGCGAGCATCATCGATGGCGTGCGCCTCTCGAAGGCGCAGCGCTTCCGGTACGCGAACAATGACATGGCCGATCTCGAGGCCCAGCTCGTCTTGGCGAAGTCGGCGCGGACGCGTCTCATCGCGACCGACGG
>SXIE01000224.1 GCA_005772945.1 Pseudomonadota bacterium | reverse complement strand
GGGCCGCATCGTCATCTTCGCCGGCGGCACTGGCAATCCGTACTTCACGACCGACACGGCCGCCGCCCTACGCGCGCTCGAGATCCACGCCGAGATCGTCATGAAGGCGACCAAGGTCGACGGGGTCTACAATAAAGACCCGAAGAAGCACGCCGACGCGGTCCGCTTCGAAACGCTGACCTACCACGACGTCCTCAACCTCGACCTCGGGGTCATGGACGCGACCTCCGTCAGCCTCTGCAAAGAGAACCAGCTGCCCATCCTGGTCTTCGACATGACGACCCCCGGCAACATCATGAAGGCCGTGCTCGGCACCGTCGCCGGCACGATGGTCAGCGGCGGTCCCGCCCCGACCTGACACGCGCGGGTTCCTTGCGAACGGGCGGGCCCAAGTGGCCTCGACATCTCTGCGCGTCTCGGTACACTCGGCGCCCCATAGGAGCACAGCCCCATGACGGACAAGATCCTGGCCGATACCAAAGCGCAGCTCGCGAAGGTCCACGAAGCCTTCAAGCGCGACCTCACGAAGATCCGCACCGGCCGCGCGAACCTCGCGATGCTCGACGGCGTGCGCGTCGATTACTACGGTGCGCCCACGCCGCTGAGCCAGGTCGCCGCGCTCAACGTCGCGGACCCGCGCCTCATCACGATCAAGCCGTGGGACCGGACGCTCCTCGCCGCTATCGAGAAAGCGGTCGTGGCCTCCAACATCGGCATCACGCCCTCGTCGGACGGCGAGCAGCTACGGCTCCCGATTCCGCCGCTCACCGGCGAGGTCCGCAAGAACCTTGTCAAAGAGCTCAAGAAGAAGACCGAGGACGCCCGCGTCGCCACGCGCAACGTGCGCCGCGACGTGAACACGGCCGTCAAGCACGCCGAGCTGAGCGAGGACGACGAGACGCGCCTCCTCAAGCAGGTCCAGAAGCTCGTCGACGACGGCATCGCCAAGCTCGACACCGACGCGGGCGCCAAAGAAAAAGAGATCATGGAGGTCTGAACGGCGCCTCGACGGTCATCGCGCCGTCGGCTTCGATTCGAACCCACGCCGCGCCACGACTCGCCGTCGTGTGCACGGCGATGCCGCGTGCCGCATAGCGCCACAGCACCTCCGGGTGCGGTGGCATCGGCATGTGCCCGAGTTCTCCCGAGACGAGCGCGACGCTCGGTGCAACCGCATCCAAGAGCGCGGGCGTCGACGACGTGCGGCTTCCGTGGTGTGGCACCTTGAGGACGTCCGCGCGAAGTCCGTCCCCCTCGCGCTGGACCAACGCGCCCTCCGCGGCCACCTCGACGTCGCCCGCCAAGAGCACGTGCCGCCCACCAAACCCGAGCCTCAGGACGATCGCCGAATCGTTGGTACTCCAACGACATGAGCCATCCCAGCGCCGCGCATCGGCCGGCGGCCACAGCAACTCGACCGCGACGCCGTCCCACTCCATCGGCGCTTGGCGCGCGACGACGCGGACCACGCCGCCGCCTTCGCGCACCACGCGCGCCACCGACGCCACGCGCGCGTCGCCCTCGGCGCACGGCGAGATCCACAGCTCGCGCACCGGCACCTGACGCGCCACGTCGGCCGCCGCACCGACGTGATCGCGATCCGCGTGCGTGATGACGAGATGGTCGATGTGCCCGACCCCGAGCGCTCCGAGCGCGGGTGCCACGACCCTCTGCGCCAATCCCCGACTCGCATCGTGCGAGCGCGGCGAGCCCCCGGCATCGATCATCGCGACCCCACCCGCCGGCGTCTTCACGACGATCGCATCGCCATGTCCCACATCGAGGACCCACACCTCGAGCGCGCCCGACGGCCAGCGCACGAGCAGACTCGCGAGCCCCGCGAGCACAAAAACCGCCACTCCCGGCCTGCGCCATCGCCCCCCGGCGAGAATGCCAAGGCCCGCGAGCGACGCCGCGACCCCGGCCAAAACCGGCCACCCCGCCACCCCCGGCGTCCCCGCCAGCCCGCCTGTTTCGAGGATGAACGCGTCGAACGCGCTGCCGATGGCCGACAGGAGCGGCGCCAACCCCTCCCCCAACCACGGCCACGCGAGCGCCACCAGCAACCACACGAGCCCCGCCGGAAACACCACCAGACTCATCGCCGGAATCGCAACCAGGTTCACGAGCAACGCCGCGAGCGGCAATTGCGCGAACCACGCGAGCCCGAGCGGCGCCGTCACGAGGAACGCCGCCAGGTCGCAGATCACCAGCGCGACGAGCCCGATCGCGAGCTTGCGCAACACCAGATTCGGCACCCTGCCCGGAACCTCGAGCCACGCGCGCGCCGCGCGAATCATCGGCGCGACCGCGATCAAGGCGGCCGTCGCCATATACGACAACTGGAACCCCGGGTGCCCGACGGCTGCCGGCGCAAGCCCGACCGACACCAGAAAGCACCAGCCGAGCGAGCGCCACCCGGTCGTCCCGCGCCCCAGAAGCTGCGCCCCGAACACGAACCCGAGCGCCATGATCGCGCGGTCGGTCGCATCCGACGGTGCGATGAGCGCCGTGTACAGCCCGGTCACGGCAAGCGCGACCAGGGCCGCCCAGCGATAGGGGCGCCCCACCTGCGCAATCCGCCGCGAACGCGTGACGGCTCTCAGCGCGAGCCGGTACACAGCCCATCCGACCAACGCCAGATTGAAGCCGGAGATCGCCAAGAGGTGCGCCGTCCCGGTCGCCTGATACGCCCAGCGCTCCTCCGCTGTGATGCCGCTCCGGTCGCCAAGGATCAGCGCTCGAAATAGCGCCGTCGCGCGCGGACTCGGCAGCGCGATCCGGTCGCGCAGCGCGAGCGACCAGGTCGTCAGCCACCCCGCCTCCGCCCCGGCGACAACCTCCGGAACACTCGACGCCCGCGCCCAGGGCCGTCGCGACGTCATCGGATACGGCGAGGGGTTTCCGAGCGTTCGCGGCACTTCCAGGCGCGCCGTCATCCGAACGACGCGCCCGACCTCCGGCGTCTCATCGAGGATCTCGAACACGACGCGGGTCTCGCCCACGAGCGCCCGTCCCGCGAAACTTGCATCGACGAGCAAGAGTGAATCGCCCTCGACCCGCGACACGACCCCGCGAAGCTCGCCGTCTTCACCCTCCGGCCAGGGCACGTCGGGCTCGCGCGCCGCGACCCCGGCCGCCAACCCCGCCATCGCCACGACCGTCAACCCCACGACCCACGCCACGGTCGACCACCGCGACCCGAAGCAGACACCTACCCCAACGCCGACCAGCGCCGCACACGACCCGGCCTCGACGCCGAGCCACACCACGATCATCTGCACACCCACGAATAGCGCCACCACCGCCATGCAAGCCCCCACGGACGCAGGGTGACGTCACGCCGGCGCCCCCCAGGTCCCGGCCGTCACCGCACGTCCTCGGTGGCTACATGGGATCGACCGCGCAATTCTGGTCGGTGTTTTTGCGCCGCAAATCGGCGACCGCGCGTACGAGCCAGAGGCGCCCCGCCCGATCCGACGGAACCTCGTCGAGCGCGCGGCTGGCACCGTCCCAGTCCGCGCGTCCCAGCGCGTCGATCACCCGACGCACGACGGGGTCCGCGCCGTCGACATGCCCCGTGCGCAATCCCCGCGCCAGCTGCAGAAGAAACATCGGATAGGGGTCGAGGACGACACCCCCCGCCGCCTGGGCCAAGGCGTATTCAGCGCGCGCAAAGCACACGTCGTCGTGCGCAATGATCGCTTGCCGGAGCGACGCTACGCCGACCTCGAGTGGCACTTCGCCACCGGCACCCGGCCCGCGCGTCAGCACGAACAACCCGACCAGCGCTGCCAGCGCCAAGAAGCCGACAACACGCGGCAACGCGCGCCCGCCGCCCTTCAGACCCGCCCCCGCACCGCCATGGGGCGCTTCGTTCATGCGCTCCCCGGGCGAGCTCAGATCGCGTCCGAACCCGTCTCGCCCGTCCGGATGCGAACCGCGTGGTCGACACCGAGGACGCAGATCTTGCCGTCGCCGAGCGTGCCCGTCTTGGCGGCCCGCTCGAGG
>SXIE01000223.1 GCA_005772945.1 Pseudomonadota bacterium | reverse complement strand
GTTCGAGTCCGAGTTCGAGTCCGAGTTCGAGTCCGAGTTCGAGTCCGAGTTCGAGTCCGAGTTCGAGTCCGAGTTCGAGTCCGAGCCCGAGCCCGAGCCCGAGTCCGAGGTCGCGGTCGAGACCGAAGGCGACGCGGGCCCTACCGAGAGCAGCGACGACGCCGAGGGCCTCACGTTCTCCGGCGGCGACACCCAAAGCCTCACCGGGCGGCACGGTCACGAAGACGGCTGTGCGGGCGGGGATGGCGGTGCGATGGCGGGGGCGCTCGGCCTCCTCGGCGTGCTCGCGCGCGCCCGCGCTCAGCGCCGACGCAGGGCCTCGTAAGCCAGAACACCGACGGCCACCGACACGTTCAGCGAGTCCTTTTGGCCGCGCATCGGGATCTGGACGCGCACGTCCGCGGCCTCCAACCATGCGGGGCCGAGCCCCTCGTGCTCGGTGCCGAAGACCAGCGCGATCGGTCCCTCGAGCGCGGCCTCCCAGAGCGCCGTCGCGCCCTCCGGGGTCGCGGCCGCGATGCGCAACCCGCGCGCGCCGAGCCATGCGATCGCTGCATCGGACGTGGCCGTCACGGTGGGAACGGTGAAGACGGTCCCGACGCTGGCGCGGATGACGTTCGGATTCCAAACATCGCAGCGCGGGTCGCAGACGATGACGGCGGCGGCCCCGACGGCATCGGCCGTGCGCAGGATCGCGCCGAGGTTGCCGGGTTTCTCGACGCCCTCGAGCACGACCACGAGCGGCGCCGCGCCGAGCACGAGCGCGTCGAGCGTCAGGTCCTTCGGGCGCGCGAGCGCGACCACGCCGCCCGAGTCTTCGCGCACCGCGATGCGCGCAAAGACCGCGCGACTCACCTCGAAAACGACCGCCCCGTCGGCGGTCGGAGCGACCTCCGCGACCTCGCGGCACACGTAGAGCGCCTCGACCTGGAAACCCGCCGCGCGCGCGTGCGCGAGCTCCTTCGCGCCCTCGATGAGGATGACGCCGCGCGCGCGCCGCTCGGCCGGCTTGTCCGCGAGACGCACGAGGTCCTTGATGCGGGGATTCTGGAGACTCGTGATGCGCTCGGCCATCGCCCTGTCTCTAACTGATCGCTGCGCAGATGGCGACGCCCCTCGGGCTTCGCAGCGCGTGCCACGGTTCGCTGCCACGATCGCTTCGCACCCTTTCGTGATGCGGCCGAGAGGCCAGTAACGAACGCTCGGTTGGTGGCATACGCCTTGCTCTCGAGGCCGCCGGCGTTCTCGGGCGGGCAACGGTGCCGACGGCGAGCGCGGGGAGGAACCATGCACCGAACACGCACGCGCGGGGTCCCGCGCGCGCTCGGCAGCGTCTTGCCGACAATACTTTGTACACCTATCATCTCGTTCGCATCCGCTTCCCATGCGGCTCCGGAGCCAGTCCCGACCGCGACCGCGGCACGCTCCGAGCGGCCGCGTCTCGTCTGGGGTGCGGCGACGAGCTGCCTGCAGGACCCGGAAGGCCGCCGGATCCGCGTGCAGTGCCAGGACCTGAGTCCGGCCGATCCAGTGGCCGAGCCGCCCCCTCCAGCGGATTGCTGGGTGGCCTTCGACTGCCGCGACCGAAGCGCCCCGGCGGCCACCTGCGCACGAATCGAGCGCACGAGTTGGTGTCACGATCTCACCTACCAGACCGACGCCTATCAAGCCCTCGTCAGCGAGGGGCATCGCATGGTCGAGGCCGATCCCGAGGTTCAACCGGGGTGGTACCGCGATGACGAGGGCCGCGCGTTCCAGGTCGTCTTCGATCTGAACCGACGCTATTGGATCGGGATCGGCTGGGCCATGTCCCACGACGAGCGCGCCGGCACCAACCCCGCGCGGGTCGCGCTCGGGGCGGGTTTCCGCATCGACGACCTCGACGGGGACCTGAAGGGCAAGACGCGCTACACGTTCCTCGACGGGCACGTCGCGCTCGCGCCATTCGAGGTTCGGGCGACCGCGTTCCGGTTCGATCGCTCCGTCTGGGGCAACGATCCCTTCCTTCGGATCACGACGTTTGTCGGCAAGCCACGCCGTCACGACATCGAGGCGGCGATCGGCGGTTGGGGCGAGGCCGGCGTGCTCGAGCATCGCCCGCGCGGCAGCGAGCAGGACACGAACCTGCGCTTCCTGGCCGGCGGCTTGACGTGGGATCTGTGGCAGGACGCCGACATGACGAGCTACTTCCGCCTGCGCACGGGCGTCGGGCTCGAAGAGCACTTCATCGGCGGCGGCGACCACGGGCGCTTCGCGATCACCCCGATCGGCGCTGTCGAAGGTGAGTTCACGTTCGACGACGCGGGCTTCCACCACCTCACGTGGCAGAGCACGATCGAGGCGCCGCTCGGCGAGACCGGGATCCCTGATGACACGCGCCTCGCGTCGCATATCCGTTTTGCAAACGCGCTCGCCTACGAGCTCATCCTCATCGCCATCGACGATCAGCCCGTGACGCTGCGCGCCGAGGTTACAGGCGGCTATCGCGACGACCTCACGGACAGCAAGCTCAACGGCTGGGAGGTCGCGGCCGAGGTCGGCCTGCGCGTGAGCCTCTGGGCGCCGGCGCGCGATCTCGCGGCGCGGGATGCCGCCAGGGCGCTACGCGCGCGGGGCACGAAGTGATCACGGTCGCGGTCGTCGCAACCGCATTTTGCGCGGCCGCGCCGCCACCGGACGCCGACGCATCCGACTGGGTGCGGGATGCGGACGGCCGCCGCATGAGGGTCGGGTTCGACCCTGGAAGTCGCGCTTACCTCGGGGTCGCCTGGTCTCCGACGGCCGCCGGGAATGAGCTCGCGCTCGGGGCGAGCATGTTCGAGTTGGGGTGGCTCACGCGCACGCGCCAAGACGACGCGAGCGGGGTCTCGTGGAAGCTCGAGCACGCCCTGTTCCTGGCCGAGCTGGGCTTCGGTTCGGGTTCCGCCCGCGAGCTCCCGCTCGAGGCGACCCTCTACGAAGGGCGCTTCGTTCGCTGGTCGCGCGATGGGGCGCTCACGATCCCGACGACCCCGCCCACGCGCCTTTCGATCCCGTTCGATCTCGGTGCCCACGTGGTCGTCGGGCGCGCGCGAACGACTCCCCGCGACCCCGCGCACGTCTTCGCCATCGACGCGGTGCGCGCCGAGCTCGTGCTCGACTTCTGGCGCACGCGCGCGGTCGGCTCCGCGTTCGGACTCGAGTTCGGCGCCGACTACCACCTCCGCATCCCGCGCGCCGACGGCGACGACGGCAGCGTCGTCCATCGCGTCGCGCCGTTCACCGAAGGCGCGCTGCACTTTCACCACGAATGGGATCTGGGCAAGGGGCTCGTCGATCTCCGCGTCGAGGGCGGCACGGCCTGGACCTCGGCCGGACGCTGGGCGAGCTGGGCCGGCGCCACGGCCGCCTGGGAGGTCGTCGTGCTCGCGATCAACGACGCCCCGCTCTCGCTGCGCATCGCCGGGCGCTGGCGCTTCGAAACCCCGAGCGCCGCCTCCGACGCGCCCCACGTGCTCGAAGCCAGCGTGGGTCTCCGCTTTGCGCCGGTCGCTTTTTAGAGTGGCCTCAGCCAGAGCGTGACCTCGCTGCGATTGTGGAAGAGCTGGCGTGCGCCCGCGACCTTCCAACCGCCGCGCAGAACGGCCAGCGCATCGGCCATCCGCTGCCGCGCCCCGTGCTCCGGCAGCTTCAACGTCATCAGCGCAAACCCGCCCGGCGCCAGCACACGCAACGCCGCGCGCATGACCTGCGCCGAGTCCACCGCGTCGAGGCGCATGTCATTCGCGACGACCTCGAACGCCCCCGCGGTAGCCGTCGCCAGGAAGCGCTCGGCTGTCATGCGTGCCGCCTGCACGTTCGCGATCGCCGCCACGCGCGTGTCGAGCACCGCCGGATCGACCGCCGTCACGCGCGCCATCTTCGCGGCCAGGAGCCGCGTCCACCCACCCGGCGCGGCCCCCAAATCGAGCGCGCGCCCCGCCGCCGGCAGCCCGATCCCGAAGACCGACAGCGCCTCGAGAAGCTTGAACTCTGCGCGGCTCACCTGCCCGTCCTCGCGCTGGAACCGCTGCGCCCCGCCGCCCCACGCCGACAGGTTCGCGGCCGCCTCGGAAGCGCCGATGAAGGCCACGGCGCGCGCGGGCGCGATGACGACCGACACCACGTCGCGCGGGGCACGCACGTCCAGAGGCGCCCCGGTGGCGGCCGTCAGCGCATCCGACAGCGCGCGGTTCACGTCGAAGGGCTTCGGCCCCCGCGCGGCGTCGATCCTCGGTCGCGAAGGAGATGCCGAGCTCGTCGCGATGATCGCGCTCGTCGGACTCGGCCTGCTCTCGGCCGCGCTCGCGTGGGCGTCCACGCGCCTGCGACGCGAG
>SXIE01000222.1 GCA_005772945.1 Pseudomonadota bacterium | reverse complement strand
GGCGAGCGGGCCGCTCTCCTGGATGGTCGCCTGCCACCTGGCCGCGATCTCGTCGAGCGCGGCCTCCCAGGTGATCGGGATGAACTGGCCCGACCCCTTGGGGCCGGTGCGCTTGAGGGGAGTCCCGAGGCGCTCCGGCGAATTCACCAGTTCGGCGTCGCGGTTGACCTTGCCGCAGGCGAAGCCCGCCGTGTACGGGTGATCGGCGTCGCCCTGGACGCGCACGACCTTGCCGCCGTCGACATGGACGATGAGCGAGCACATGTCGGGGCAGTCGTGCGCACAAACGACTCGAACAGAATTCATCGCACCGTCTCCCCCGGAAAAATCACGGTGCTCAGTCTAAGACGACTGGGTGCCGGCATCCATGGCGGCTTCCGCGCTGCCGGTCATGCCGAGGCGATTTTCTTCTTGAAGCGCTGCCGATCGGTTTACGCCCGACGTAAGTTTGTTTACGTCGGGCGTAAACCCGGGCCGGCCGCAGCGGGCTCCACGCGGGCCCTGCCGGCGCTCGCGTCGCGCACGGCTGCCTCGAACGCGACGCGACGGGCGCTCGGGACGCGCACGACGATACACACGTCGGTGCCGTACGCGGCGTCTTCATGCGCGGCGGCGAAGGCGGCGAAGACCCCCTGCACCGCGCCCGAGAGCGCATAGTCGAAGGTCACGGCGAGGCGCGTCGTCGGCACGAACAGCACGACCCGCGCCTCGGCGAGAACCCCGCGCGCCGCGTCGCCGTAGCCCTTGGCCAGATCGGGCACCGCCAGCTTCTGGCCACCCTGCCAGCGCGACACGACGACCAGCACGTTGACGAGACCGAGGTGGTCGATGCGCTGGAGGATCGCGCGGCCCGCCGACCCGATCGGCTCGCCGTCATCGGACCAGCGGAAGTCGTTCGGCTCGGGCGCAACGCGATAGGCGAAGGCGTGGTGGACGGCATCGCGCTGGGCCACGCGCGCCTCCGCCACGGCCGCCTTGGCGCGCTCGGCGGCTTCACCCGGATCGACGGGCCAGGCCCGCGCAAGGAAGCGCGCGCCCTTGACCTTGTCGCCCTCGTAACGGCCCGGGCTCGCGCCCGCAGCTGCGATCGTTCGCCACTCCGTCATCGCCCCTCCCGCGTGGATCGGCCGCGGACCCTCAGGCCGGCGAGCGCGTCCGCCAATCGCGCATGCCGTCGCGCCACGACCCGATCGCCGGCGTCCAACCCAGCTCGGCCTTTGCCTTCGCGTTCGAGACGGCGCGCATGCGGGTCATCATGAAGACCCCATAGCGCCCGGCCCCGAGCCGCCCGATCCAGGTCGGTACGTGCCATGGACGCTTGGCGCCGAGGATCTCGGCCAACGCGGGAAGGACCTCGCGCGCTGGCGCCGGGTCGTCGTCGACGACGTTGTAGATGCCGCTGCGATCGGTGGCCAGCGCGGCCACGGCGGCGCTCGCGGCGTCGTGGACATGCACGAATGAGAACCCGCCCCCGCCGGCGCCGACGACCGGCATGCGGCGCTTGCGCAGGGCGTCGGTGAAGCTTCCGCCATCGTCGAAGACCGTCCCCGGACCATAGAAGAGGCCATAGCGCAGGACCACGCCGCCGAACGCGCTCACCTCGCGCTCGAGCTCGGCGACGGCCGCGACCATGGCGCTGAAGCCGGCGTCGCGCGGGTCGCGGTGAAGCGGCTCGAGCTCGGTCGCGAGCTCGGACGCGGCGCCGTCCACGGTGGACCCTGCGGAGGCGCGCGGCGCGCAGATGAAGGCGATGCTCTGCGCCACGAAGCGCGTGGCCCCGATGGCGCGCGCCGCGGCGAGGAGGTTGCGCGTGCCCTCGGTCCGCAGTCGATTGGTCGGCGCGAGATCGATGGCCAACTTGCGGGGCCGAATGGACGCCGGCAGCGCCGTCAGTTGGTGGACGACCGCCTCGGGTCGCAGCGCTTCGAAGGCCCTCCTCACGCTCGGCCCATCGAGCGCGTCTGCCGCGGCGACCGCCACGCCGCGCTCGCGCAGTTCCGCAAGGGACGCCGGTTTGCGCGCAATCGCCTGGACCTCGTGTCCGGCGGCAAGCAGCGCGTGCACGGTCGGAATGCCGACAACACCGGTTGCACCGGCGACCAAGACACGCACAGGCCCCCCTTCCCGGATGATGGACTTCGCGACGCAGCTTCGATCACCGGCGGCTTGCGCGGCAACAACCTTCTGAGACATCATCGTACCCTTCCCGATGCGGACGCGGACCCCGACTCGCTCTCGGACTCGACTCCGGATGCTGACGCCGACCCGGACTCGTTCTCGGACTCGACTCCGGACGCTGACGCCGACCCAGACTCGACCCCGGACTCGACCCCGGACTCCGGCCCCGACACCGAAACCTGCGTCGGCTGCAACGACAACAACGCCTGCAACGGGCTCGAGGGCTGCGACGCCGACGGCAACTGCGTCCCCGGCACCGCCATCGACTGCGACGACAGCAAGGCCTGCACCATCGACGCCTGCAATACGACCAACGGCAACTGCTCCTACACCCCCGATCTCACGCAGTGCACCTGCTCGGGCGTCCCGGTTTCGAACACCTACACGGCCAGCTTCTCCCTCGAGGACGCCACCGTCTCGTGCCCCCTCGTCGGCGGCACCGCCGGCTTCACGACCGCCCTCGCCTTCAACGGCAGCTACACGCAGCCCCACTGCGCGAACTCCTGCGAGAGCAACCTCTCCATCAGCGGCTCGCTCACCTCGAGCCTCCTCCTGTGCAAGGAATCGCTCGCCATCACCGGCGCCGCTTCGTACACGGGCACCGACAAGGCGTGTCCCAGCTGCGACGCCGGCACGTGCGAGAAGAACTGCAACGGCGGCGGCTCGTGCAAGGACAACACGTTCGCTGCCACGGCCTCGCTGACCTACACGAAGTTCTACGGCTACCATATGAAGGAGACCAAGGCGGGCACGACGGTCGAGATCAAGTGCGGCGCAACCCTCTCCGGCACGCCCTCCATCTCGCTCAGCGGCACGAAGAAGACGAACAGCGGCTTCACCTGCGGCAGCTGCACCGATTGCCTCCAGGGCAACGGCTCCATGGGCTTCGGCGTCGCCGGCAGCGTCGGTTGCTTCATCTCCTTCAACATCTTCAACGGCCTCTTCAAGCAGACCCTCGGCTGCCCCTCCTGCGGCAGCATCGGCCTCGACGTCTACGGCGGCATCCAGGGCCAGCGCGGGGCCTGCGGCAACACCATGTGCGCCTACGCCGGCGCCAAGGCGCGTGCCGCCGCCACGACACCGTGCGTCGGCTTCTCGATCGGCTTCATCGGCTTTGCCGCCCAATGCACGGCCAGCGCATCGGCCTGCGCCGAGGGCTCGGGCTGCGGCACCTGTTCGAGTCAATGCAGCGGCTGCGCCCAGGCCAGCGGCGGCCTGTCCTGCAGCGTCAGCTCCAGTGGAACCTGCCCGTGAGCGGCATCGGAGGAATCATGCGCACCCCATTCACGGCCTGCGTCGCCGGATCCATCCTCGCCTTCGCGGTCGGCTGCGGCGGCGATACCCATCAAGGCGGCGCCGACACCCGCGCCGGCGATTCGGCCGCACCACCCGCCGACACTGTCTCGGCCGTCGAAACCGCGCTCGCCGTCGAGACGACGCAGACCACGCAAGTGAACGACGTGGCCATCGACGGCCAGATCCAGATCGTCGACGAGCCCGTCGGCGACCCCATCCCTGCCGGGCAAGAACTACCCGTCGAGGTCGTGCGCAACTTCGAGTGCCTCGAGCAAAACGTCGGCGCCGAGCTTGTCGTCGCGCCCGTCGTCGGCGCCGACGGCGACGTCCTCGCCATCCGCCCGAGCGGCGTCGTAGGCTGCCAGTATACGCTCGTCTACAAGGCCGCCGACGGCACCGTGACGCCGCTCAGCACCTCCGGAAGTGGCTACCTCTTCGCCGCCGCCGTCCGCGAAGGCGATACGACCCTCGTCTGCGGCAGCAACATCCGTCATCGCGCCGAAGGCGCCGGAGCGACGCGCTACGTCGAGGCGGTCACCATCGAATGCACCGTCAAGACCGGCGCCGGCCCGTTCGGCCCGCTCACGCCCGTCATCGTGCCCGACGGACCAGCCGCATGGGCCGCCTGGATCCGCGGTCTCGAGCCCGATCCGGCCCACGCCGGTTCGTTCCGCCTGCGCTACGTCCGCGACTTCACGTTCCACGTCTTCAACCTGAGCGACAACGGACGCCCGGGGACGGACGGCATCTACGAGGTCGTCGTCACCATCGACGGCACCCGCCCCCATGCCGACGTCGCGGCCAAAGTCTCCGACAAGACCAACCCCCTCGCGGGCGGGACGCCATTCGAGGAATGGAAACCGAGCGACGCGGACAAGGCCATGATGTCCGAGTTCATCGACTTCTCGGAGGGCCCGTGCCCGAACGGGTGCCCCGCGCCCGAGACGCCGTGATGAATCGGTACACGCATCGCGCGCTGTGCTTGATGGCGTTGTTGCTCCCCGCCTGCGCGGCGCCCGCGACGCAACCCTCCGCGCGGGATCCGAACCCCAAACCAGAGACCGCGCCCGACCGGGGCAGGGTCGTCAAGAGCCTCGACGCCTGCGAGCGTGACAGCGACTGCCTGGTCGGCACGCCCGGCAACTGCTGCATCCAGGCGTGCCCCGACGAGGTGACACCCTGGAGCGTCCGCGCCTGGAAGCAGCGCGAGGACCGCTGCGCGATCATCGACTGCGAGATCGTCGAGCGCGACGCCTGCCCGCCGCACGATACGCCGTTGCCACGCCCCGACGCCGCGTGCGTCGAGGGTGTGTGCGCCTTGGTCTATCGCTGACAGCGTCGCGGGCAAGCGCAGACGCTCTTCGCAAGCGCATCAGGCGTTCCGCACGAGCTCGGGGAGCGCCCCCAGCTCGGCATACAAATGCACGTTCGCGACGATCGCCTTCTCGAAGACCCCGAGATGCATCGACTCGTTCGGCCCGTGCGCCCCGGTCTCCGGGTCCATCACGCCATTCAAGATGAGCGGCAGATCCCCAAAACGCCGCCCGAAGAGTGCCACGAACGGGATCGAACCGCCGACCCCGATGTGGAGCAGCGGCCGTCCCCACGCTTTGACGTAGGCGCGATCAGCCGCCTCGAAAGCGGGTCCGCGGGGTGCATACAGCCACGACTCGGCGTTGCCAGGCTTGTCCGTCAGCGCCACTCTCACGCCGCCCGGCGCGTCGTGAAGCAAAATCCCCTCGAGCACCTTGCGCATCCCGGCGCGGTCCTGACCCGGCGCGAGCCGCACCGACAGCACGGCCGACGCGCGCCCGCGCAGCGCGTTCTTCTGCCGCTCGGGCGTGGGCAAGGTCGACGACACGACCGTCACGGCCGGCTGCCGCCAGAGCCACTCCGCGGGCGGACGACCGCGCGCCGGCAGCGGCTCGACGCCATCCAAGAGGTGCGCCGCGTGCCGCACGACCTCGGGCGTGAGCGGCACATCCCAGGCGGCCTTCTGCCACTCGGCCGGCACCGTGACGCGCTCGTGCGCCATGCGCCCATCCTCGTCGACCAGACGCGCGAGGAGCTTGATGAGCCCCATCGTGACGTCGGGAACGACGTTGCCCCAGAGGCCCGAGTGGACGTCGGCGGCGATCGCCTCGCAGCTCAGCTCGAACTCGGCGATGCCGCGCAGCGACACGGTGAGACCCGGGATGTCGACCGCCGGATTCTCACAGTCGGTGAGGATCATGACGTCCGACGCGAAGGCCTCCGGATGCGCATCCATGAAGCGCGCGAGGTTCGGGGACCCGATCTCCTCCTCGCCCTCGATGATGAGCTTGAGGTTCACGGGGAGCTCGCCCGCGACCGCGAGCCACGAGGTCGCCGCCGCGATGTGCGACACCCAGCCGCCCATGTCGTCGGCCGCGCCGCGCGCGTAGAGACGGTCGCCCTTCTTGGTGGCCACGTGCGGCTCGGTGTCCCACGGCTCGCCGGCGACGGGCTGCAGATCGAGGTGCCCGTACACAAGCACCGTCGGGGCCGCGGGGCCAGCTTTCATGCGCTCGGCAGCGACGACCGGCAGGGCGCCGTCCAGCGTGAGAACGCGCGCGCGGTCGAAGCCGAGGGTCGTCAGATCGGCGGCGATCGTCGTGGCGAGGCGAGCCACGTCGCCGTGGTGCGCGGGGTCACTCGAGATCGCCGGATACGTCAGATACCGAGCGAGCCGCGCGATGGCGGCATCGATCGCGGCGCGCGCGTGGGCGGCGACGGCGTCGGCCTGCGGGTGGACTGAACGGGGGTGCGAGGCGTCGGTGTGGGCGTTGGACATGGCGCCGGCATACCGCCGTCTGGGCCGCTCGCCAAGACCACCTGATCTACGGTTGTGCAGCGGTGCGACCGCGGGAGGCCTGCGACGCCGTCGAGACATAGGCCACGATGGCGTCGCGCTCCGCCTGATTGAGCGGCACGTGCTCGGCGCGCATCTCGTCGATGATCCCCGGCCACGCGTCGGCCGTGTGTTTTTTGGGCAGCACGAGCGCGTGGCAGCCGCCGCACTTCGCGACGTAGAGAGAGCGGTCGCGCTCCAGGTCCTGCATGGTCGTACCTGGCCAGCGCTCGGCCGCCCACTCGACGTCGGATGGGCCGAGCGGTGGGAGGGACGTCCCGCAGCCCGTCGCGCTCGCGACGAGACTAAAGATGAAAGCCCAGGATGAGGCGCGCATCGACCTGCTCGTGTTCGTGGAGATCAGGGCTGCCGTCGGCGTGGCCTCCAAAGGCCGCGGCTTGGATCATGACGGAGAGGGCAATCCAGTACTTTTCCATGGCGTAGGAGAACGCCGGGCCCACGAAGAGCGCCGTGTGCTCGTACTCGCCGTCTGCAAACTCGGAGTGTGTCCGGATCTCCAGGCCCAATGAGGTGCGCTGAGAGAGCAAATAGGCAAACGCCAAATCGGTCTCGGCCACGATCTCGGTGACGGTCTTGTCGGATTCCTTTTCCAGCTCGATCTCGGCCACCGCGTTGAAGGCCAGCAAGAAGTCGCCGAAGCGCTTGTCGAGAATCACCTTGAACTCGAACTCGGTCTCGAGCGGTGCGACGCCGATCTCCGCATACAAGGCGAGTCCGAGCGCATCGGCGACGGGGTCGAGAAGCTTGAGTTTCCACTCGCTGGAGACGCCGCCGAAGCCGAAGCTCTCGGTGAGCGCCCCACCCGCCCGTTGTCCGACGCCCTTGAAGTTGATGTAGAAGGCGGTCTGGAGTGCGTCGGTGAGCCCCATCTCGAATTCGAGGCGCTGGTCGAACCGCAGGTAGTAGGCCTCGCGACCGATCCGCGCGGTGGTCCACGGCTCGAACTCGACGGCCCCCTTGGGCAACGTCCCCGACTCATACGTGTAGGTGAAGCGGCGTTCGTTTGCGGCCGCGTCCGTGACGGACAAAAGGGCCAGACAAAGTGCCCCGGCAAAGAGCGAGCGTGAAGACGTCGAGCGCATGTTTCCTCCGTGATTGCCATGCGATTACAGGCATCTCCGTGGGTAGTGAAATCCATTCTCAACAGCAAGCGAAAAATGGCGTGAGATTTCGCGCGGCCGAGGAGACCCGAATTCCTGGCGCTCGAGCGGACGTTGGAGACAACGCCGGCACACCGCTGTCCCACGCTCTCGCCAAGGCCGGTGGCAATGTTCCGATCAGCGCCGGGGCTGAGACTCGGCGCGCGCGTCCGCCGCGAGGAGCGCATGCACTGCAGGCCGAAGGTCGGCCAACTCCTGCATGACCTCCGCCTGGTGGAAGAGACGCGTCTCGCCGTAGACGTAGAGCTCGTGGTGGTCGGGGTCCTGGATGAGCTCGATGTCGAGCCGCGCGAACTCCATCGCGCGGGCCAGCTCGGGCTTGGTGGCGCGCCCGGAGAAAGCGATGGCCGCGAGCTCGCTGTTGATCGTGCGGAGCCGGTCCTCGATCGTTCCGACCGCCGCCCACGACTTGTTCGCTCGCTCCTCGAGACCCATGATCCAGCTCACGCGGAGCGACACACCGCCTGCTGCGACGCGCAGCGTGGGGATGTCCTTGGACGCGAGGGCGGCCTTGATGGTCGCGAGATCATCGGCGAGTTTGCTCGCGGCGGTGACGCACGCCTTGTGCTCGTTCACCGCCTGGAGCAAGGCGAAGTCGAGCGCCTGGACCAGGCGGATCGCCTCGGGGTCCGTGTGCGGGGGCGGCGCGAACGCATGCGCACCCCCCGCGGACTGAGTGGCGACGAGAAGCACGATACAGGCGGTGATGAGGCGGTCCATGCCGCGAGGGACGGACGGCGCGGCGCGCTTTGAAAGACGGGGGCAACCCCCGTCGGCTCATCAGAGCTGGCTCGTCGACATCTGAACGTAGACGACACCGACGACCAAAAGGACCGAGAGGAGGATCCGCCGGAACGTCACCTGATCGATCCTCTTATAGAGGAAGTGACCGAGGAGGACCCCCGCGACCATCGCCGGCGCGAAGACAAGGTTCTTCGTCAGGACCTCGGCGTCGAGCATCCCGGTCGCGCCGAAGCCGACGAGCTGGATGAGACCCGTCAGCACGAACACAACCTGCAGCGTGGAGGTCGTCAGGTCCTTCTCCCACCGCACGAGCGTCGTATAAACCACGACCGGCGGGCCGCCGGTGTTGAAGGCGCCGAGCACGCCGCCCGAGGCGCCCGCGAGGTAGCCCCAGCCATCGGGAACGTGAACCTCTTTCACATTCGAGAAGAAGAGCGCCCAGAGCGTGTAGGCGATGAGGACGACCCCGAGGACCAGCTTGATGTGGAGCGGGTTCGCGGAGCTGACGACGAGGACGCCGATCGGCACGCCGACCGCTGTCCCGATGATGAGCGGCAGCGCGTGACGCCACGCAAGCTTCGCCCGTAGCTGCCACGCGATGATGACCGAGACGACCGTGCCGTAGACGGCGACGAACGGGATCGCGAAGGTCTCGGGCACGATGAGCGGCAAGAAGGCCATCGTGACGAGGCCGAAGCCAAAGCCGACCACCCCCTGCGTGAAGGAGGCGAGGAAGACCACGAAGGCGACGAGGAGGTCGATCAAGGGATGGCGTGCCTAGCAGGAGCCCGAGCGGAAACGCAAGCGTGGGGCCGGTCTCGCGGGCACGCTCCGGTTACAGCGCCGGCGCCGCGTGGCCTTCGCGAGAGATTCACGCCGCGTCGGACGCCGCCGCCACGGCCCGCCCGGCGAGCTGGTAGTCGGCCGCGTAGGCCGGATGCACGGCGTCGGTCGCCGGATCGACGAGCCACTTGGGCGCGTTGCGCCGCGGGACGCGCAGGGCCTCGCCCTCGGGCAGACGCTCCTCGGTGCCGATCAGCCGATCCCAGATCGGCGAGGTGACCCCGTGGTTGAGGCGCGGGGTCTTGAAGTGATGGAAGAGGTGATGGCGGCGCGCCCAGCGGCTGTAGGCGCTCGTGGGGGCGTGCGTGTGGATGCGGCGGTGCAGGATCTCGTACGCGGCGTACGTCGCGCCGAACCCGACCGCAAACGCGAGGCCGCGGCGCGGACCGACGAGGGCGCTGCCGACGATCGCGGCGACGCCGGTGACGGCGACCGTGGCGATGACCTTGGTGCGGGTCGGAGCGAAGTAGCTGGGGTCGGCGTGGTGACGCAGGTGCTCGTCGTTGAACGCCGCCGCGAGCCCTTGCGGGGTGACCCAGCCGCGCCAGCCGGGGATGCGCTCGCGCCGCGGGCCGTGGCCGACAAAGCGGTGGATCGCGTATTCGGCGGCGTTCCAGGTCAGGGCACCGAGGGCAAAGGCGGGAAGGCTCATCGCAGGGGCTCCTTCGTCACACGGCTCGAAGTGTGAGTGGGTTTCACGGAATATGAAGATGGTTCACGCTTGAGTCAACCGACGAGCACCAAACACGGTTTGCGTGGCGTTCGAGGCGGTCCTCAGCGAGACCGTCTGCGTCCCGCTCGGCGACGTCCGACGCGCAGCATGGCGGACATCACGCTCGCGGCCAGCTTCTCGGATCAGAGCCGCTTCGCGCAGATGTTCCGACGACGCTGGGGCCTCGCCGCGAGCGCGATGCGCGCCCAGAGCCTCGGGCTGCGCCGCGACGCGTCGGCCCCCGCCTCACGCGCCGGGCTCGCACCGTCACAGTCCGCCGTGCGTGAGCTGGTAGAGGTTGCGCTCGGCGTCCGAGCGGAACGGCATGCCCGTCTCCGGATTGATCACGACGTTCTGCGGCACGCTCATACGCGGGCGACCCGCGGCGTCGACCTGCCCTGGGCGCACGTCCGCCGCGCGCGCGGTCGGCAGCGCATTGGCGCGGGCCGCCTCGGCCTCGGCCTGCTCACGGCGACGGCGTTCCTCGGCGGCTCGCGCGGCG